>JACRDA010000449.1 GCA_016212965.1 Myxococcales bacterium | reverse complement strand
GCGTCGACAAGGTCAAGAGCACCGACAAGATCTTCGACGTCGTCACGCAGGACAGCGTGGAGTGGGGACCGCGCTTCGGCGCCACGTACCTGTTGACCAGCAACGGCCGCAACGTCCTCCACGGGTCGGTGGCGCGCATCGCGTCGAGCGTACACGGCCCGCGCCCGGGAACAAGCGGCCGGGCTCGTCGGTTTCGGGCCGGGCGGGTTGTAAGTACTGCGCAACCCTTGCTAAATGCCGGCCGCCTGCCCGGAGCCGTGTCATGCTCCGTCCTTCTCTGCCGGCAGGCCTGAAGAGAGCTTCCATCCCATGCAGGACGTTCGAGCCCTGAACGAGTTCGTGGCCCGCGAAAGTGCCTTCGTCGACAACCTGACGGCCGAGGTCGGCAAGGTCATCGTCGGCCAGAGCTACATGATCGAGCGCATCCTCATCGGCCTGCTCACGGGCGGCCACGTGCTGCTCGAGGGCGTGCCCGGCCTGGCCAAGACGCTCACCGTGCGGACCCTGTGCGAGGTCATCGACGCCTCGTTCGCGCGGGTGCAGTTCACGCCCGACCTCTTGCCGGCGGATCTCGTCGGCACGGTCATCTACAACCACCAGAAGGGCGAGTTCACGAGCAAGCTCGGGCCCATCTTCGCGAACCTCGTCCTCGCCGACGAGATCAACCGCGCGCCGGCCAAGGTGCAGAGCGCCCTGCTCGAGGCGATGCAGGAGCGGCAGGTGACGATCGGCGAGGCGACCCACCGGCTCCCCGACCCCTTCATCGTCATGGCGACCCAGAACCCCATCGAGCAGGAGGGCACCTACCGCCTGCCCGAGGCGCAGGTGGACCGCTTCATGATGATGGTGCGCGTCGGCTACCCGAACCGCCAGGAGGAGCGCGAGATCGTCGAGCGCGCCACGGCGCCGCTCGAGCAGAAGGCCGACAAGCAGATCGACCTCGAGCGCCTGCGGAGCGCGAGCCAGGCCGTGCGCGACGTGTACATCGACGACCGGGTCAAGGAGTACATCGTCGACGTCGTGTTCGCGACGCGCGAGCCGAAGGCGCGCGGTCTCTCGGACATCGCCGCCTTCATCGAGTTCGGCGCCAGCCCGCGCGCCTCCATCGCGCTCGCCAAGGCGGCGCGCGCCCACGCCTTCCTGAAGCACCGCGGCTACGTGACGCCCGAGGACGTGAAGGCCATCGGCCCCGACGTCCTGCGCCACCGCGTCGTGCTCTCCTACGAGGCGGAGGCCGAGGAGGTCACCGCCGAGCACATCGTGCGGCGTGTCTTCGAGGTGGTCGAGGTGCCGTGATCCCCCAAGACCTCCTGCGCCAGCTCCGCCGCATCGAGATCCGCACCCAGCGGCTCGCCGACGAGCAGCTCGCGGGCACCTACCACTCGGTCTTCAAGGGCCAGGGGCTGTCGTTCCGCGAGGTACGCCAGTACTCGCCCGGCGACGACGTGCGCTTCATCGACTGGAACGTGTCGGCGCGCATGAGCGACGCCTACGTGAAGGTGTTCCAGGAAGAGCGCGAGATGACCGTCATGCTCGTGGTCGATCTGTCGGCGAGCGAGCAGTGGGGCACGCGCCGCGCCAGCAAGGCGCGCGTCGCGGCCGAGGTGGCGGCCCTGTGCGCCTTCTCCGCCATCAAGAACAACGACAACGTCGGCCTGGTCATCGGCACCGAGGTGGTCGAGAAGTTCGTCGCCCCGAAGAAGGGCGACAAGCACGTGATGCGCGTGATCCGCGAGATCGTCGGCTTCAAGCCGCAGTACGGCGGCACCGACCTCGGGCTCGCCCTGCAGACGCTCGTCAAGATCGCCAAGCGGAAGAGCGTCGCCTTCGTCATCAGCGACTTCTTCGCCTCGGGCTTCGAGCGCGCGCTGGCGCTCGCGGCCGCCAAGCACGACGTCATCCCGGTCATGCTCGTCGACCCGCGCGACGAGGAGCTGCCCGACGTGGGCCTGGCGAGCTTCGAGGACCTCGAGACCGGCGAGGAGGTGCTCGTCGACACGAGCGACGCGCGCGTGCGGCGGCACTACCGCGAGACCATGCTCGGCATCCGGCGCGAGCGCGACAAGCTGTTCGTGAAGCTCGCCCTCGACCGGGTCGTCATCCGCACCGACGGCTCCTTCGTCACGCCGCTGCGCGACCTGTTCGCCAAGCGGCGCCGGAGGCTGGCGCGATGAGCACGCGCCGGGGCGTGGGGCGGCTCGCCGCGGCCGTGGGGCTCGGGCTCGGCGTCGCCGGCGCGCTCGGTGCCAGCCTCGGCGGGTCCACGCCCGTGCTCGCCTTCGACGAGCCGGGGCCGACGGCCGTGCGGCACGACGCCGACGCCGGCCCGGTCGTGCCCGCACAGGCGCCGCCCGACGCGGCGGGCGGGGGCGGCAAGGTGACCGCGAGCTGCGTCGAGGTGCTGCCGAAGGGCGCGACGCGACCCGGGATGACCGTCTCCTTCCCGGCGCAAGGCCTCACCGGCTACGAGGCGCGGCTCGTCGTGACGCTCACCCACGGCGGCGGCGAGACCGCGCTGCCCGAGGGCTTTCGCTGGGAGCGCCAGAGCGACGCCGCGCGCGCCCTCGAGGACGCCGGCTTCATGCTGCCCGTGGAGGACGGCGGCTCGCCGCCCCTGATCGAGCGCGTGGACGAGGGCGAGGGGGCCAAGACGACGCTCTCCGTGCCCTTCGTGCCGCTGCCGCGCCTGCCCGGCCGCCACGCGCTGCGCCTGCCGTCGCTGCCGATCAAGGTGGCGCGCGCCAACAAGGACGTGATGACGCTGTGCACGCCGCCGCAGGACATCACGGTCGAGGACCCGATCGCCAACGAGGACGATCCCAAGGTCAAGCCGAACCCGCCGGGGCGCGCGCAGCGCGAGGACTGGGCACTCGCGCGCTACGTGTTCTTCGGCGTGCTCATCGGCGTCGTGGTGGCCGCCGCGCTCGCCCTCTTGGCGCGCTGGCTGCTCCGGCGGCCGAAGACGGTGGTCGCCCCGCCGAAGGACCTGCCGTGGGTCGCGGCCCTGAAGGAGCTCGCGGCCATCCGCGGCTCGGAGCTCCTGGCCGAGGGGCGCTCCGACGAGCTCTTCGACCGCGTCAGCGACTGCGTGCGCAAGTACCTCGGCGAGCGTTACGGCTTCGACGGGCTCGAGTCGACGACGGCCGAGACGCGCCGGCTCCTGAAGCGCGTCTATCCGCCGCTGCTCGAGATGGACCGCATCGTGCGTTTCCTCGAGGACAGCGACCTCGTGAAGTTCGCGCGCCTGGTGCCGACCCACGAGGACTGCGACGACGCCCTGGCGCGCGCCGAGCACATCGTACGCTCGACCACGCCCTCGTTCGCCGCGGGGCAGCCGGGGTCGCAGGCCGGCGGCGGCGCGTCGGGCGCCGGTGCCCCACCGCCGCGGAGGGCCGCGTGAGCGAGCGCCGCGGGCCCGACTTGCCCCCGCCGGCCTTCACGCCGGCGCCCGAGCCCCCGTCGGGCGAGCGCGGCCGTGCGGCGTCGATCTTCGCGCCGACGCCCGGGCGCCCGCCG
>JACRDA010000451.1 GCA_016212965.1 Myxococcales bacterium | reverse complement strand
ATGACGGTCGTCCAAAGCCCGCCCGCCGCTGACGTGGCGAGAGGGTCGGATGGCTTCGGCCTGCTTGCGTGGCCAGCCCGTCGATCATACGCGATGAAGGAAGAGGTGCGGAACCCACCGCCGCGCAGCGGCTTCGTTCTGTCGCTGTCGGGGGCGTCGAAGAGGGCCGGGCGCGACAAAAGTGCCGTGTCTTCCGGGACAGGGGGTTTGTGTCGCTCTGGGGGGCCTCGAAGAGGGCCGGGAGCGACAAAAGCGCCGTGTCTTCCGGGACAGGGGGTTGGTGTCGCTGTCGGGGGCGTCGCAGGGGAAACGCTGGCGGGCCGAGGAGCGGGGGGCGGGCGGGCGCCGGCGAGCCCGCTACCCGATCTCGCGCCGCTCGGCGCGCGCGTGCGCTTCGCCGAGGATGCGGCGCGCGAGCGACGACACCGAGGTGAAGCGCACCGTGAGCGAGCCGGCGCGCACGGCCGTGACCTTGGCGTAGATCTCGGCCTCGGCGCCGCCCTCGGCGAGCTCGATGTGCAGGTTGGCGAGCTCGCCGACGGTCCGGTCCGTCTCGATCGTCGCGCCCTCCGCCGACAGCGCGACGAGGGCGCCGTCGTGCGCTGCCGGATCGATCTCCTTGCCGTGCAGGAGCGCGAAGCGCACGGCGAGCGTGCGCGCCAGCGCGCGCACCTCGGGCTCGCTCTGCGGCACCTCGAGCCCGAAGCGCCCCCCGATGCCGAGCACCTCGTGCACGTCGAGCGGCCCGGTCGCGCCCTTGACCCTCACCGTGCGGCGCGTGCCGATGCGCGCGATGCCTCCCACGGCCGCGAGCGTGGCATCGGAGGTCAGCACCTGACCTCCCACGGTGAGCGACTCGATGCGCGACGTGAGGTTCACGGCGGCGCCCACGACCCCGTACTTGGTGCGCTTGTGCGAGCCGATGTTGCCCACGACCACATCACCGGTGTTGACCGCCACGCCCATCTCGACCGCCGGCAGGCCGTGCTCGAGGTTGTAGGCGTTCACGCGCTGCATCGCGCGCTGCATCGCGACCGCGCAGGCGAGCGCGCGCTCGGCGTCGTCGTGGCGCAGGAGCGGCGCGCCGAAGACGGCGAGGATGCCGTCGCCCACGAACTCGTCCACCGTGCCGCCGTGGTCGGAGATGACGTCGGCCATCGTGCCGAGGTAGTTGTTGAGCAGGCGCACGACGCCCGCCGGGTCGAGCGACGCCACGACCGCGGTGAAGCCGCGCAGATCGGCCATCAGCATCGAGACGCGGCGCATCTCGCCGCCGAGCTCGAGGCCCTCGGGCGAGGCGAGCACCGCGTCGACCACCTCGTCGCTCACGTAGCGCCCGAAGGCGCTGCGCACGAAGCGGCTGCGGGCCGCGAGCTCGGCGGCGAGCGCGCGCACCCGGTCGTTCGCGTGCTTCAGCGCGAGCTGCAGCCGCAGGCGCGCCAGCACCACCGGGAAGTCCACCGGCTTCGTGATGTAGTCGTTCGCCCCGAGGCGCAGCGCCTCGACGACGTCGGCGGTGTCGCGCCGCGCGGTCGCCATGATGACGGGTAGCTCCGCGGCGGAGTGGCGCTTGCGGACGAGCTCGAGCACCTCGAGCCCGCCGAGCTCCGGCATCGCGACGTCGAGCAGCACGATGTCGAAGCGCTGCTCCTCGAGGAACGCGAGGGCGGCCCAGCCGCCCGCCGCGGTCACCACGCGGAAGCCCTTGCGCTCGAGGCGCTCGGCGAGCCCGTCGCGGACGCGCGCGTCGTCGTCCACGACGAGGAGTGACACGGTCGTGTCGCGCAGGCGCGGCGGCCCGAGCTCGCCCCAGAGCTCGAGCTCGAGTTCGGGCGCCGAGGGCCGCGCCTCGAGGTCGGGTGGATAGAGCGAGGGCGGCCCGACGGACCCGCTCGCCGACGGCGACGCCGGCGGCCCGACGGACCCGCTCGCCGACGGCGACGCCGGCGGCACCATGGACCCGCTCGTCGACGGCGAGCCGAGCGGCACCGAGCCGTCGAGCAGCATCTCGACCCCGCGCACCACCTCGTGGGCCGAGTCGCGGATCTTGCGGAGATCGGGCACGAGATCGGGCTGCCCGCGCTCGGCCGACTCCTCGATGAGGAGCTCGGCGTAGCCGATGATGCGCTCGAGCGGCGCCCGGAGATCGTGGCGGAGCTTGCGGTTCGCCTCGTCTGCCACGGTGCCCTCCGGCAGTCGATCTGCCCGCCGCGCCCGGGTCTGTCAAGGAGAGCAGCCCGCGCCGCACCCTTGCCCGGCACGCGCGCCGGCACCGACCTGTTCTATGCTGCGCGGGATGCTTCGGACCCGTCGCTCGAGCTCGCGCCCGGCGCTTGCGCTCGCGCTCGCCGTGGGCGCGGTCGTGGCGCTCGGGCCGCGCGTCGCGCCCGCGAACGTGGCCGAGCAGCGCAGTCGCCTGCCGCCGGCGGCCCGCTGCGAAGATCCGGTGACCGGCGTGTGGAAGAGCCACCTCTACAACGAGCGGCGCGGGCGCTGGACGGTGTGGCTCCTCACCGTGCGCCGCACGCCGGGCACGAGCGACGGCATCGAGGGCACCATCCTCAACGACAGCTGGCACGCGACCGCCGGCGAGAGCGAGCCGGGCACCTGCGCGCAGCACCCCTGGCACTTCCGCGTCTCGATGGACGCGAAGGGCACCTTCACCGGCGGCCGCGTGGCCTTCTCGGGGACGCGCTTCGAGGTCCTGCCGTGGCCCTGCGCGCCCATCCCGAGCTTCCGCTACAACCTCGACAACTTCACGGGCGACGTGGACCCTGCCATCCAGGAGTTCCAGTCGGTGAACAACGACGGCGGCAGCGCCGTGAACGAGCCGGCCGTGTTCCGCCGCATCAGCTGCTCCGAGGATCCAGAGAGCGAGCCCGCGCCGAAGGCGACCCCGTACGTCGAGCCGCCGCCGTTCTTCCCGCCGCGCAGCGCCGGCTGCTAGCGCGGCTCGTTGGCCTCGAGCGGCAGCCCCCACTCCTGCGCCGCCGTCTGCACGTAGACGAGCTCGCGCCGCGCCTCGATGCCCACCTCGGACGCGCGCCGCGCGTCGCACAGGGCCGCGAAGCGCTTGGTGGCGCGCCGCAGCTGCCGGATGCCGGAGATGGCGATCTGCTCGCGCAGGCTGAGCGCCGCCTCGCTCGTGTTGGCGAGCAGGGCGTCGAACGCCCGGCGTCCGATGTGGATGACGACGACCTCCGTGGCGGCGACGACCGTGGCCGTGCGCGGCAGGTAGTCGATGAGCGCGATCTGGCCGAACACCGAGCCCGGCCCGAGGCGCCCGAGCACGACGTGCCCGTGGGGCGTGGACTTGATGATCTCGACCTCGCCCTGCGCGAGCAGAAAGCAGCCGTTGCCCTGCGCGCCCTGCGTCACGATGACGCTCCCCGGCGGCAGGCGGCGCGTGCTCGCCTGCCCGAGCAGGTTCGCCAGCACGCTGTCCGGGCAGCCCTCGAACACGCCGAAGGAGCGCAGGGCGCCCACGGGCACCGTCGTGTGCGCGCCCCGGATGGGCGAGCGCGTCGCCCCGGCGCGGGCGCTCGGCGGCGGCGTGCCCGACGGGTCCGATGCCGGTTCCGGCGTGGAGTGCGCCCACCCGGCCGCGTCCGGCGCGGGCGGGCGCAGCGACGGCGTCGGGCCGAGGTGCATCGGGTCGCCGAACTCCTCGGCCCAGAGCACGCGCCCGCGGGCGCTCGCGAACGGCCACAGGGCCCGCCCCAGGTCGTGCACCGAGGGGAAGCGCTCCTCGCGATCCGCCGCCATGGCGCGCAGCACGAGCGCGTCGAGCTCCAGCGGCAGGTTGGGGCGGTGGTGCGAGGGCGGCGGTGCGCCGCCGGCGAGGATCGCGACGAGCGCGAGGGCGAGCTGCTCGCTCGCGTAGGGGTGGATGCCGGTCGCGCACTGGTAGAGCACGACACCGATGGAGTACTCGTCGCTGCGCGGGTCGAGCGGCAGGGCGCGCAGCTGCTCGGGCGACATGTAGTCGGGCGTGCCGATGGCCTCGCGCGGACGGGTGAGCGAGCGGCGCCCCGTGACCGCGTCGGCGTCGAAGGGCTTCGAGATGCCGAAGTCGAGCAGCACCGGGTGCTCGTGGTGGTAGCGGCCGCTCACGAGGAAGATGTTCTCGGGCTTGAGGTCGCGGTGCAGGATCCCCTCGGCGTGCGCCGCGCTCACCGCCGAGATGACGGGCAGCATGATGTCGGCGAGGCGCTCGGGCTCGAGCGGGCCCTCGCGCTCCACCGTCGCGCAGAGATCCTCGCCCTCGAGGAAATCCATCACGAGGTAGGGTAGATCGCGGTCGACGCCGACGTCGGACACCGTGATGACGTGCGGGTGCGACAGGCGCGAGGCCATGCGCGCCTCGAGCAGGAAGCGCTCGCGCAGGCCGGGGTCGCAGGCGAAGCGCGGCAGCATCACCTTCAGGGCGAAGCGCTTCTGCAGGTCGAGGTGGCGCGCCTCGAACACGGCGCCCATGCCGCCGACCGCGATGCGACGCACGACGGCGTAGCGCCCGAAGGTCGTCCCGGGCGCGAAGTCGGTGTCGCGGTCGTCGCTCATCGCTCGTCTCCCGAGGCGCTGCGGCCGACGCGGTCGAGCTCCTGCGCGATGCGGTCGTCGAGCTTGCGCAGACGCCGGGTCACGTCGCGGATGGCGGCCGTGACGAGGGCGCTCACCGCGGCTGGAGACTGCTGCCGGAGCACGTCCATCGAGTCGTGCGACAGCTCGTACGCGACCGCCTCCGTCTCGGCCGTGACCGTGGCCGAGCGCGGGCCCGGGTCGAGGAACGCCATCTCGCCCGCCACCTCCACCGGGCGCATCCGGTTCAAGACCTGGATGCTGCCGTCCGGGCGGTGGGTCGTCGCGACGAGCGTGCCTTCGGCCACGACGAGCAAGGTGGCGCCGGGCTCGCCTTCGGTGAACACGACCTCGCCGGGCCCGTAGCGCCGGCCGCGCAGGCACACGGCGAGCGTCTCGCGGTCGCGCGCCGACAGGCCGGAGAACAGCTCGGTTCGTCCGAGCACCTCCGCGCTGACAGGCTCCCGCTGCATCGCGCGCATGGTGTCATGGGGCCCGGGGGGTGCCAAGGACACCGCCGCGAAAAGGCGGCCGAGGCCCCGCTCCGTTCCGGGATCGGCGCAGGCCACGCGGCCGCGCGGCTTGCCGGGGAGGCCGGGGAGTGAAAGCATGGGCTCGTGCATGGCTGGCTTCGATGGGTGGCCCGCCTCGTCGTTCTCACGGCGCTCGCCTGCGTCGGCCCGCTCGCGACCTGCGGGGGCACGGCCCAGACCGCCGACGGCGCGACCGGTGTGACGCTGGTGCTCGGGGTGGGCGAGCTCTGCGCGCCCCGGCTGCGCCACATCCACCTCGAAGTGCGGACCGGCGCGCGGCTCGACCTGAGCCAGGACTTCGACGTCGGCGGACCGCACGACATGCCCATCGGCACCGAGGTCCACCTGCCCGCCGAGCCCGGCGCGGTCCATCTGTTCATCGTGACCTTCACGAGCGAGGTCTCCGACGGCGCCGGCACGAAGCTGGTCGAGTCGGTGCTCGAGCGCGCGGTGGCCGACGGCACGGTGGGGCGCATCGTCATCTCGCTCGCCTGCGTGTGCCTCGGCAAGGAGTGCCCCACGGGCCACAACTGCGCCGAGGTCCCGCTCGGGAGCGGGCAGGCCAAGTGCGTCGAGCTCGAGGCGTGCGGCAACGGCACCTGCGAGAGCGGCGAGACGTGCCAGAGCTGCGCCGCGGACTGCGCCTGCAGCTGTGGCGACGGCCAGTGCGGCGCCGCCGAGACCTGCGTGACCTGCCCCGGCGACTGCGACACCTGCTGCGGCAACGGCGTGTGCGACGCGACCGACACCTGCGCCAACTGTCCCGGCGACTGCGCCTGCGTGTGCGGCAACGGCAGCTGCGAGACCGGCGAGACGCCCGCCAACTGCTGCACCGACTGCGGCGGCTGCAGCCCCTGCGTGGGGCAGTGCGGCAACGGCGTCTGCAACGCGGGCTGCGAGGATCCGTGCAGCTGCGCGCAGGACTGCGGCGCGTGCTGCGGCAACACCTGCGGCGACGGCGTGTGCAACTGCGGCGAGAACTGCGCGAGCTGCCCCGGTGACTGCCCGAACCCCTGCTGCGGTGCGTTCTGCGGCGACGGCAGCTGCAACTGCGGCGAGACCTGCGCCAACTGCGCGAGCGACTGCACCAACAGCTGCTGCTTCGCGGCGTGTGGCAACGGCGTGTGCGAGAGCGCCTGTGGCGAGTCGAGCTGCTCGTGTGGCAGCGACTGCGGCGGCGTGTGCTGCGCCAACGCGTGCGGCAACGGCACCTGCAACACCGGCTGCGGCGAGACCTGCAGCAACTGTCCCGGGGACTGCTACGACCCGTGCTGCGGCGACCCGTGCTGCGGCGACCCGTGCTGCGGCGACGTCTGCTGCCAGCGCGGCGCGTTCTGCGGCGACGCCATCTGCGACTGCGGCGACACGAAGTGCAACTGCCCGGGCGACTGCGGCGTCGACCCGTGCTGTGCGGACCCCGTGTGCTGTGGCGACTTCTGTTGCCAGGTCAACGCCCACTGTGGCGACGGCTTCTGCGACTGCGGCGACACGCAGTGCAACTGTCCGGCCGACTGCGGGGTCGACCCGTGCTGCGCCGACCCCGTGTGCTGCGGCGACTACTGCTGCCAGCGCGGCGCTTACTGCGGCGACGGCTGGTGCGACTGCGGCGACGATTGCTCGACCTGCTGGGAGGATTGCGGCTGGTGCGGTGGCGGGGGCTAGCGCCCCGCGTGGGCGTGATATGCTGACGCGAGGTCGTCCCTCCGCGTCCTCATCGCCATGAGCTCACCCCCGCGCGACTACCCCGACCGGCTCGGCCGCTACGAGATCGTCGAGCGGCTCTCGGCGGGCGGCATGGGCGAGGTGTTCGTCGCGCGCATGATAGGGCCGGGCGGTTTCTTGAAGCCGGTCGCGCTCAAGCGCATCCACCCGCACCTCGCCAGCGACCGCGAGTTCATCGACATGCTGCACGACGAGGCGCGCCTCGCGGCGGCCGTCGAGCACCCCAACATCGTGCGCACCCTCGACGTCGGGCAGGACGGCGACAGCCACTTCGTGGTGCTCGAGTTCGTGAGCGGCGACCAGGTCGGCAAGATCCAGCGCGAGATGGCCCGGCGCGGGCAGACGCTGCCCGCGTGGATCGTCGCCTGGGTCGGCGCGCGCATCGCGGCCGCGCTGCACGCCGTGCACGAGGCGCGGGGTCTCGACGGCCAACCGCTCGAGATCGTCCACCGCGACGTGTCGCCCGGCAACATCATGTTCGCCGACGCCGGCCAGCCCATGCTGTTCGACTTCGGCGTGGCGAAGGCCAAGCAGCGCATCCACCACACCTCGACGGGCGAGCTCAAGGGCAAGCTGCCGTACATGGCGCCCGAGACCTTCCTCGGGGCCGCCGTCGACCGCAGCGTCGACGTCTTCGGGCTCGGGGTCGTGCTCTACGAGCTCGCGACGAACGTCTCGCCCTTCAAGCGCCCGAGCGACGTCGACATCATCACCGCCCTGCAGGCGGCCACGGTGCCGCCGCTCTCGGAGGTGCGCCGCGACATCGAGCCGCGCCTGTCCGCGATCGTCATGCGAGCCATGGCGCGCGACCGCGCCCAGCGCTACCCGGATGGCGCCTCGCTAGAGGCCGACCTCGCGGCCTACGCCCACGAAGCCGGCATGCCGCACTATCCGACGACGGCCGGGCGCGGGCTCGGCCCCCACTTCCCCGACCGGATCGAGGGACGCCGGGCGCTGCTCGCGCGCGTCGCGAGCGCCGCACCGCTGCCCTCCGCGCCCACGTCGGCGCCGTCCCCGTCGGCGCCCCGCCCGACGGCGTCGGCGCCCGGGGGCGCGTACGTCGAGCCCGCCGTGATGCTGACGCCGACGAACAGCGGCGTGGCGCGTGCATCGACGGACGCACGGCTCGCGGTGAGCAGCGCCGCGCCCGGACAGGCCGCGGTCGGGGCTCGGGGCCGGGGTCTCGTGGCCGCGGCGGTGGTCGTGGCGACGCTCGGGCTCGGCGTCGCGGCCGCGCTCGCGATCGGTCGGAGTGGGTCGAGCGCGGAGGCCGAAAGCGCGACGACGGATGCCGAGGCCGGCCTTGCGGCGGT
>JACRDA010000454.1 GCA_016212965.1 Myxococcales bacterium | reverse complement strand
GGACGCCGTCGGCGCGGGCCCAGGCGACGAGCGCGTCGAGGAGCTCGCGCGCGACGCCCTGGCCGCGAAGCTCGTCGGACACCCAGGTGTGGTCGACGGTGGCGCGCCCGGCGTCGGGCGCCGTGTACGTCATCTCGGCGATGCGCTGGCCGTCGCGCTCGACGACGAACGCGCCCTCGCCGGTCCCGGTCACGTGCTTGACGTCCATGCCGTGAACCTAAGGCCGCCGGCCCGGGCTGCCCACCACGGCCTGGCCGCGCTGACGCTACCGGCGCCGGTTCTCGGAGGCAGGAAGCCCCGCGTCAAGACCGGCATCGCGCGTCACGGTGGCCACGGCATCGGGAGCGGGATGAGCGTGAAGGTGCTGCCATTGCCCAGCTGGCGCTGTAGGACGAGCCCCAACTTGCGGCGCGGCGACGTTTCTTCGTAGCGTGGGCCCATGGCACGTCGGTCCAGCCTTGCTCGCTCGCCTGCCGCCACGGTCGCGCGTGCCGCGCTCGCCGTCGCCGGCCTCCTCGCGTGCCACGAGCGTCGCTCGCAACCCGCCGATGGCGACGCGCCGACCGCCTCGGAGGTGAGCCCTCGGCCGAGCCCGCCGCAGGGTGAGACGGTGACCTGCCGGTCCGACGCCGATTGTCCCAGATTGCCGTGCGGCCCGTGTGAGCCCGGCACGGTCATCACGAGGGACATGCTCGGCAGATCGGAATGCTACCGGAACCCCTGCATCCACACCGCGCCCTACTGCAACCCGGACCGCCGCTGCGCGATCCACCCGAAGACCGAAAAGGATCCACAGGTGTGGGGGCGCGACGCCGGGGCCGCGCCCGGCGCGTGTGGCTGCCATCCGGCCGATCTCGCGTGCCAGGTGCAGTGCGAATCGAAGAAGCCGTGACTGGGATTGGTCTTCCGTCGCCGCGACCTCGGGGTACCGGGCCCGCCGCTACTTGAACTCGGCTTCCTTCTCGGACTTGCACGTCTTGTAGGCGGCGCAGTCGGTCTTGTCGGTACAGTGCGCCGAGGCGCGCCACACGACGACGTGCGACTTCTTGGGTCCGGTCGCGAAGTCCTGCTGCGACATCTGGCAGGCCGGGACACACGCCTTGACGTCGCCCTCGGAGGGCTCCTTGCCTGCCGCCTGGCACGTCAGGTTCTGCTTGCAGACGGCCGTGCAGTCGGCCTTCGTGAACTTCTCGTCGGCGGCGCCGGCGGGCGCTGGCGCGGAGGGCGGCGCGGCCGGTGCGCTCGTCGTCGCCGTGGCGGCCTCGCCGCGCTCGAGGACACGGTTGAGCTGCTCCTGGTGCGTCTTGAGGAGCGCCACGCACTTCTTCGTCGCTTCCTCCCCCTTCGACATGAGCGCTTCCATCCCCATGGCATCGCACTCCAGGTAGTCGAGCGGCAGCGTCACGCAGTGCTTGATGTACGCGTCGTGATTCTTCGGACCGAGCTCCTTGAACGTCTTGATCGGACCCTCGACGCGTTGCTTGTACATCTTCTCGCACAGCGACTCGGGGCTGGACCCGCCGCAGCTCGACAAGAGTGCGGCAGCCATCGCGAGCACGGAAGCTCGGGGAAACTCGGATCGTGCCATCATCGCGTTCTCCTCTGGGTAGCGCCAGGAGCCCCCCACATGGTCCGCTGCTCGCGCGTCGCTGCGACGCGCCCGCGGCCACCCGCACACCCCGCCGCGGCTCCTCGACTCGTCGTCGCGCTCGGCCGGGCGAGTCTACAGGACGACCGTGGCCAAGGTCACGCTGCAAGCTGGTGCCTCGGGGGGCGAGGCCACGCAGCGCGAACTGGCGGGGCGTCCCTCGACCTCGCCGATGACGTCGTCCAGCACGGCCTCACGGGCGATACGCGTTTCCGGGCGGCCCGCGAGCTTCTCCTCCGCCGTGCGCCGCGCCTTCGAGCCGGGGCGTTCGAGCCCGCTCCGGCAGAGTCTGCGGGCCACTTCGCCCATCCGCGTCGCGACCGAGCTCGACGGCACGGTCCTCGCGATCCAGGGACCGCCCGGCGCCGGGCAAACCTTCACGGGGGCCCCGATGATCTGCGAGCTCGTGCGACGCGGCGCCCGCGTCGGGGTGACCGCCGTCAGCCACAAGGTCATCCGGAACCTCCTCGAGGCCGTCACGAAGGCGGCGCGCGAGCTCGGGTGCACGGTTCGATGCCTCGACAAGGACGAGCCATCGGGCCACGCGCCGCCGGAGATCCCGCAATGCAGCGACAATGCCGAGGTCCTCGCGCGACTCGCCGACGGGCGGGCGCAGGTGGTGGGCGCGACCCAGTGGCTCTGGGCGAGTCCCGCGGCCGGTGGCGCGGTCGACGTCCTGTTCGTCGACGAGGCTGGGCAGATGTCGCTCGCGAACGCCCTTGCCGCCTCGCAGGCCGCGCGGAGCCTCGTCCTGCTCGGCGATCCGCAACAGCTCGAGCAGCCCCAGCAAGGGAGCCACCCCGAGGGCGCCGACGTCTCGGCGCTCGAGCACCCGGGCGCGGGGGCGGGCGCGGGGGCGGACGCGGGGGCGGGGGCGGGAGCGGGAGCGCGCGAGTTCTCTCGGCTAATGGCTAACGGCTAATGGCTAATGGCTAACGGCTAACGGCTAATGGCTAACGGCTAATCGCTTCTTCTCCCGCGACCTCGGGGTAGGCCGCGCCCTCGGCGACGAGGGCGGGGCGGAGCTCGCGGTAGCGCGCGCTCGCGGGGATGCTCGCGGGGTCGAGGCCGCGGAGCTCGTTCACGAGGCAGCGCGGGCCGCCGCCGCCCTTGCCGAAGAGCTCGGCGAAGGACATCGGGCGCACCCGGAAGCCGCTCCGCTCGACGCGCCCGCACAGGGCGTCGCTCACGCCCTCGGGCATGAGCACCGTCTCGCCGACGCCGAGGCCGTTGCACGCGTAGGCGAGCGCGTCCGCCTCGCTCACCGGGACGAGCTCGTAGTCCGGGCCGGCGTGCTTCGCGAGCGCGCCGAGGGTCGTGCCGACGAGCGCCCCTTCGAAGGCGAGCAGGAGGCCGCCCGCGCCGCGGCGCAGGGCCGAGATGCAGGTGTCGCCGTGAAAGAACGGGTCGCGGAGCTCGACGCGGAGCACGTCGGCGCCCGCGGGCAAGAGGGCCGTCACGAGCTCCGAGGCCGCGGCCACCGTGCGAACGCCGTAGGTGAGGAGGAAGCGCTCGTCGGCGAGCGTCGCGACGTCGGCCTGGCCTTCCCACGTCGCCTGCGCGCGCGCGACCGGCAGGCCGAGGCGCTCGGCGACGAAGCGCGCGACGTGCTCGGGCTCGCCCTTGCGGTGCTCGACGAACATGCGGGAGACGAGGAAGGTGCGGTGCGCGGGGAGCCAGGCGCCGTGGTTCGCGGCGTAGATGAGCCCGGTGAGCGGCGGCTCGACGGCCGGCGGCGGCATCACCGCCACGGTGCCTCCGAGCTCCTCGATGGCGTCGGCGAGGGCGCGCCACTCCTCGAAGGCGCGCCGCGGGCTCGTCGGGCGCCGGTCGAGCGAGCGGTAGTTCACGCCCCCGCGGATGTGCCAGCTCGCGGGCGGGTACGAGAGAAGGTACGGGTGCGGGAGGCTCATGCCGATGGGCGTGCCGCGCGGGCGCGCGGCCGTCAAGCGCGGGCGCTCACGGGTGGGGAGCTGCTCGCGCCCGGCGTGCGCACCGCGGGCAACACGACGGTGACGCGCGTGCCGCGCCCGGGCTCGCTCGCGACGGCGATCTCGCCGCCGAGCTCGGCGAGGATGCGCTCGCAGATCCACAGGCCGAGGCCCGTCCCGACGCCGGTCGCCTTGGTGGTGAAGAAGGGGTCGAAGATGCGCCCGAGCACCTCGGGCGCGATGCCCGCGCCTGTGTCGGCGATGGTGACGACCGCGCGGCCCCGCGCATCGGCCTCGGCCGAGACCGTGATCTCGCCGAGCTCGGGCCCGCCCTCGGGCAGCGCCTGGACGGCGTTGAGGAGCACGTTGACGAACACCTGGGCGAGCCTGGCCTGGTTGCCCCAGGTGAAGGGCGCCTCGGCGTAGCTCCGGACGAGGCGCGCGCGGTGGCGGATCGCGCCCTCGAGCACGTTGACCGCGGAGTCGAGCACCGCCACGACGTCGACCGAACCGAGCGGCCCGTCGTCGCCGCGCGAGAAAACGCGCAGATCGTGCACGATGCGGCGAATGCGCTCCACCCCTTCGAGGGTGCTCTCGAGACGGCCGTGCGCGTCGCGCAGCCACGCGACGGCGGGGTCCGCGGCGAGCGCCTCGCCGCAGCGGCGCTGCAGGTACGTGAGGTTCAGCATCACGTAGCCGAGCGGGTTGTTGATCTCGTGGGCGAGGCCGGCCGCGAGCGTGCCGAGCGCCGCGATGCGGTCGGTGCGGCGCAGCTGCGCCTCCATGCGGCGCCGCTCGGTGAGGTCGCTCGCGATGAGCGTGACGCCGACGACCTCGCCCCCGTGGTGGACGGGCACGACGCGCACCGACCACGGCAGGCCGTGACTGCCGGCCTCGTAGCTCTGCACCTGCCCGGTGGCGAGCGCCGCCGCGAAGGACGTGCGGACCTTGTCGCGCTGCTCGGGGGCCAGGTGGTCGATGGCGCGGGTGCCGACGAGCTCCTCGGGCTCGCCGGCGGGCCCGCCGCGGCTCGTGAACACGATGCGCTCCGCGCGGTCCACGGTGACGATGTAGTCGGGCAAGTGCGCCACCACGTCGCGGAGCGCGCTCGCCGCGTCACGCCCGGCGCCGCGCCGCTCCGCGAGCGCCGCGCGCTCGACATGGCGTCGCTCGCACACGAGCAGCCGGTCGGCCAGGACAGCCGGCGCGACGCTGGTCGTCACGTCGTCGACCCCTTCGGACAGCAGCGTCGCGGCCGTGCCCGGTGCGTCGCAGAGCGCGAGCAGCACCACGGACGGCCCGAGCGGGTGGACGCGAACCCGCGGCGCGACCTCGAGGATGCCGGACTCCGGCGCCCGCGCGTCGAGCACGACGAGGTCCGGAACCTCCCGATCGAGGGCGGCCCCGAGCGCGGCCGGCTCGCCGAACGTGCGCAGCGTGGGGGCCGATGGGCCGAGCACGCGCCCGAGCACGGTCTCGAGCGCGCCATCCGTCGTCGCGAGCCACACCTTCATGCCCGAAGCCAGTCCATGCGCGGAGCCAGGCTGCAGGGTAGCGCGGCCCACGGCGACACCACAATGCGAGCTAACGGTACGTCACGAGATCGCGTTCGAGGTGCGCCACGGCGTTGAGGCTCGCGAGGCTGAGCCGGTCGCCGGAGTAGCGGAGCTCGGTGAGCGACGCGTTGGCGAGCGACCACACGAGGTCGACGGTCTTCTGCGCGTCGAGGCCGAGCGCCAGGCGCGCGGCGGCGCTCACCGTGCCGGCGGACGTGACGACGAGGACGTGCTTGCCGCCGACGTGCGCCGCACGCACCCGGGCGAGGCCCGCCGCGACGCGGGCCTCGAAGTGCGCGTACGGCTCGAGGCCCTCGAGCGCGAGCCGCCCCTCGATCCAGGCCTGCATGTGGACCTCGATGCGCGTCTGGTAGGCGCGCACCGCGGCCCGGTGCGCGGGCGGCACGGGCCGGCGCCCCGAGGAGCGCAGGGCGTCGACGAGCGACGGGTGCTCGCCCACGAGCTCGGCCACCGTGGCCATCCACAGCGGGTCGAGCACGAATTCGTCGAACTCCTCGAGCACGGTCGGCTCGGGGTGATGCACGCCGAGGTCGGCCGCCGTCTCGAGCACGTGCCGGGCGGTGTCGCGCTGCCTCCGACGCGGGCCGGAGTACACGGCGTCGAAGCGCGTGCGGCGCGCCAGATGGGCGCCGGTCGCGCGGGCCTGGGCCACGCCGAGCTCGGAGAGCACGTCGTAGTCGTCGGCGTGGATCGACGCCTGACCGTGGCGCACGAGGCAGAGGACGCTCATCGCGCCGGGGCATAACACGGGACTGTAAGCTCCGCGCCCCCTCGCCCGTTGGCGCTCCGCGGCAGCGCCCGGCTCGACCTCGTGCGTTCGAGGGAGAACTTTCGCTCGCCGCTGACGTATAAGCACTCCTACCCAGCTCTCGTCCGCCTCGTCCCGCCTCGTGCCCGCCTCGTGCCAGTCTGGTGCCGGGCGCGCGCGCTCCCGCGACACCCGGCCACGGCCGGCATGCCTCTGCGAGACCGCGCACGGTGCCCGGCCGAGTCGACGCGCGAGCGAATGCCAGGAGAACCCCCCGATGCGCTTCTCGGCTCTGCCCCTCATCCTGGGCCTCGCGGCGACGACCGGCTGCGCGAGCTCGCTCCAGCCCCCGGCCATCGCCAGCGACGCGCCCCTCGGGCGCGTCATCATCTACCGCAACGGCGTCGCCTACTTCGAGCGCTTCGCGGAGATCGAGCGGGACAAGCTCACGCTCCAGGTGCCGCCCCAGCGGGTCGACGACTTCCTGAAGTCGCTCACCATCGTCGACGCCACGAGCGGCGAGGCGATGCCGCTGAGCTACCCGACGCTCGACAGCCTCGACGGCAACACGGCGATGACCGTGAGCCTTCCGGCCGGGCACCACCGGCTCAAGATCTCGTACGTGACCGAGAGCCCCGCCTGGAAGCCGACCTACCGCGTCATCCTCGGCGCCGAAGGCAAGGAGCCCGCGCGCATCCAGGGCTGGGCCGTGGTCGACAACGTGTCCGGCGAGGACTGGAACCACATCCAGATCGGCGTCGGCTCGACCTCGGCGCTGTCGTTCCGCTACGATCTACACAGCGTGCAGCTCGTCGAGCGCGAGACGCTCACGTCGGGCTCGCTCCTCGCCGTGGCGCCGCCGACCGGCGGCTCGCCCTACGCCGTCGCGTCGCGGCGCGTGCGCGTGATGGGTGGCGTGAGCCAGGAGGCCTTCGCCAACCTGCAAAGCCGCTCGGGCCAGGCGATGAGCGGCGCGTACCAGTTCGGCGGCGAGCAGCTGGCCGCCGAGTCGATCGTGACGTCGGACAGCAGCGAGGGCGACGACGGCGGCGGGCGCGGCGACAAGAAGCCGAACGACTACGCCGTCAGGCTGCGGCAGATGGAGAGCCAGGTCTCGAACCTGAAGAACCAGATCCGCCGCTCGCGCACGCGCCTGCGCATCGAGGGCTTCGCCAACGCGACCGACGCCGACAAGCGCGAGGCCTCGCTGGCCCGCGCGAACGCGCTCCGCGACCAGCTGCTCTCCGAGGGCGTGCCGGCCGATCGCATCGAGGTCGTGGGCACCGGCAAGGTGTCGAACGAGGCCGTCCGGGTGGTCGAGACCGACGAGGCGACCGTGGACCGCGACGGCGACGGCGTCCCGGACCCGCCCGACGCGAGCGGAGCCGAAGCGGCCGACGACGGCCAGGCGCTCGGGAGCGCGCACTTCCTGTCGAAGGCGCCCATGTCGATCGAGCGCGACCACTCGGCGATGGTCGGCATCCTCAACGCCGAGACCGAGGCCGAGCGGGTCTACTTCTACGACCCCGTGAGCGAGCGCGGCTCGACCAAGTTCGCCTTCAACGCCGTGCGGGTCATGAACCCGAGCGAGTTCACGCTCGATAGCGGCCCCTTCACCGTCTACGCCAAGGGCCAGTTCCTGGGCGAGGGGCTGAGCGAGCCCATCCTGCCGAAGAGCGTGGCCTTCATCCCGTACGCCCTCGACCGCAGCATCATCGCCGACCCGCAGCAGGACACGCGCGAGGAGATCAGCGAGCTCCTGACGATCCAGCGCGGCATCGTGACGACCGAGACGCGCCGCATCCGGCGCACCCGGCTGACGCTCACCAACCGCCACAGCGAGGACGCCGAGGTCTACGTGCGCCACCTGGTGACCAGCGGCTACGAGCTCGTGAGCGACGCCGAGGGCGGCGGCTCCTTGCGGTCGGCCGGCGAGGAGGCCGACGCGAAGGGGCCGAAGGCGCTGCGCGTGAAGGTGCAGAAGCTCGGCGGCGCCTACCTCTTCCCGGTGCCGCTCAAGGGTGGCGAGGCGCTCGAGCTCGTGATCGAGGAGTCGACGCCCATCATGAAGACCGTCGACATCAACACCGACGTCGGCATCGACCAGATGGCGCTCTACCTGCGCGGCACGGCGCGGCTCGACCCCGAGCTCAAGAAGAAGCTCGAGGGCGTGGTCAAGACCCACACCGAGCTCGCCGACCTGCAGGAGAAGATCGCGCTCGGCCGGGACCAGATGAGCGTCTACCGCACGCGCGTCGACGAGCTCACCTTCCAGCTCGCGGACCTGAAGAAGGTCCCGCAGGCCGAGAAGCTGCGCCGGCACCTGACCGAGAAGATGCAGGAGATCAGCGAGCGACTGCAGAAGGCGACGCTCGAGATGGCGGAGCTCCAGGGCGAGGTCATGACCCGGCGCATCGTGCTGCAGGACGAGCTCGCCGATCTGTCGCTGCAGAAGAAGAAGCCGGACGCCGAGCCGCCCGCGGCCCCCGCGACCGACGCCAAGAAGGGAGGCGTGTGACATGGCAAGGCACCATCGCATGGGTCTCGGTCTCGTCGCGCTCGCCGCGCTCTCGGGCTCCCTCGGGCTCGGCTGCGCCGCGCGCCTGCAGCCGCCGGCCATCGGCTCGTCGGCGTCGCTCGGCAAGGTCATCATCTACCGCAACGGCGTCGCCTACTTCGAGCGCTTCGCGTCGCCCGAGGAGGAGAAGCTCTCCCTCAGCGTCCCGAGCGAGCGCGTGGACGACTTCTTGAAGTCGCTCACCATCGTCGACGACGCGACCGGCGAGGCGATGCCCGTCAGCTACCCGACCCTCGACACCGGGTCGGGGACGACGACCATGACCATCGATCTGCCGCCGAGCCACGAGCGGCTGCGCATCTCCTACGTGACCGAGAGCCCGACCTGGAAGCCCTCGTACCGCGTCATGCTCGAGGCCGACGGCAAGGCCCGCATGCAGGGCTGGGCCGTGGTCGACAACGTCTCGGGCGAGGACTGGAACAACGTGCAGATCGGAGTCGGCTCGACCTCCGCGCTGTCGTTCCGCTACGACCTCCACAGCGTGCTCCTGGTCGAGCGCGAGCAGCTGAGCTCGGGCTCGCTGGTCGCGCTCGCACCGCCGTCGGGCGGCTCACCCTACGCCGCGGGCGGCAAGAAGACGGTGCGCGTGTTCGCCAACATGCGCAGCGAGGACGTCGCCAAGCTCGACGACGACCGGGAGGTCGCCGCCTATCGCCAGCAGCAGGGGCAGCTCGGCGGACAGGGTTACGGCACCGCGGCAGGCGTCACGGGTGCGACCGACGAGCCGATGGAGGAGCCGAACGCCTGGGCCGCGAACGCGAGCGGTCCCAAGGCGGGTCACCGCCCGGCCACGAAGCCGAGCCCGAAGCGGATGCCGACGGGCGGGCGGGCCGGGGGCTACCCCCCGCCCGACGCGACGGCGCGGCCGGTGGTGAGCGCGGCGACGCAGGCGAACCCCATGGTCGACAACCTGGCGCGCGAGCTCCGCAACTCGAACGAGCGCGTGCGCATCGAGGGGCTGGCCAACGCCGGCGACTCGGACCCGCGCCAGGCCTCGCTCGACCGCGCCAACGCCCTGCGCACGAGCCTCATCGCGCGCGGCATCCCGGCCGAGCAGATCGACGCCGTGGGCACGGGCGAGCTGTCGCAGAAGGACGGCGTGCGGGTGGTCGGCACGAGCGAGCCGCTCGACGCCAAGGAGGGCGAGGAGACGAAGGGCAAGGAGAAGGCCCCGCCCCCGCCCGGAGCTCCGGCACCCGGCGCGGACGAGGGGCAACCGCTCGGCTCGGCGCACTTCCTCTCCGAGGCGCCGATGTCGATCGAGCGCGACCACTCGGCGATGGTGAGCATCGTCAACGCCGAGACCGAGGCCAAGCGCATCTACTACTTCGACCCGGTGAGCGAGCGCGGCTCGACGCGCTACGCCTTCAACGCCGTGCGCATCGTGAACCCGAGCGAGTACACGCTCGACAGTGGTCCCTTCACCGTCTACACGGACGGCCAGTTCCTGGGCGAGGGCCTCGCCGAGCCGATCCTGCCGAAGAGCGTGGCGTTCATTCCCTACGCCCTCGATCGCAGCATCGTCGCCGACACCGGCATCGACACGCGCGAAGAGATCGACAAGCTGCTCACCATCCAGCGCGGCATCGTGAACACCGAGACGCGCCGCATCCGCCGCACGAAGCTCACGCTCACCAACCGTCACAGCGAGGAGGCCGAGGTGTACGTGCGCCACCTGGTGCAGCCGGGCTACGAGCTCATGAGCGGCAAGGCCAAGGTCGAGAAGCTCGGCGGCGCGTATCTCTTCCCCGTCGTCGTCAAGGGTGGCGAGGCGCTCGAGCTCGTCATCGAGGAGTCGACCCCGATCCACAAGACGGTCGACATCAACACGGCGCTCGGCATCGAGCAGATGACGCTGTTCCTGAAGCACGAGGGCAAGCTCGAGCCCGAGCTCAAGCACAAGCTCGACGACATCGTGCGCACCTACACGGCCGTCGCGGACCTCGAGCAGAAGATCCAGCTCGGCCGCGAGCAGATGGGCGTCTACCGGACGCGCGTCGACGAGCTCACGCTGCAGCTCGCCGACCTCCGCAAGGTCAAGGAGGCCGAGAAGCTCCGCAAGCACCTGTCGGACAAGATGGAGGAGATCAGCGAGCGCCTGCAGAAGTCCACCATCGACATGGCCGACCTCCAGGGCCAGCTCATGACGAAGCGCATCGAGCTCCAGGACCAGCTCGCCGACCTCACCCTGAAGAAGAAGAAGGGCGAGGCGGCCAAGGCCTGACGAGCGACGGTCGCCCACCCCGCGCGGCGCCGGCGCCCCTGTGCGCCGGCGCGCCTGCGCGCTAGGCTCGACCCGCCACGGGGAGCGGGGCCGGCCCATGAGCAAGGACGAGGAACAGAGCCCGGCGCGCACCGGCGCCGCACGCACGGAGCTCGACCCCGAGCTCGTCGACGAGGCGCGGCTCGAGACCGATGCGGCCTATCGCTTCGCCTTCGTGCGCCAGTACGTCGGCTTGACGGACGAGGACCTCGCGCTCGCGCGGGCGTCGCGCTCGCTCATGGCGCGCATGGTGCCGGAGCTGCTCGCGGCCGTGCACGGGCGGCTGACCGGCTGGGCGGCCACGCGCCGGCATTTCCACGACGACGCGCTCGTCACCGTGCACCTGCGCGGCTACGTCGAGAGCCTGCTCCTGCTCCGGGGCGACGACGCGCAGGCGCTCTGGTTCGAGCGGGTGGCGCGGGCCCACACCCCCGAGGCCGGCGACCCGATGATCTCGGTGCCGCTCGTCCAGATCGACGCCCTGCTCGGGTTCATCGCCGACCAGGTGATCGTCGGCATCGACCGGCTCGAGCTACCCGCGGACCGGAAGATCCGCGCCATCCGCGCGTTCTCGAAGCTCCTGTGGGTGCAAAACGACATGTTCCAGTGGCGCCGCGCGCGGCGCGACTGAGCGCGCGCTCGCTCTAGGGCGCATAGAGGGTGGCGAGCAGAATCCCGGCGAAGTTCTTGCCCAGATCGGAGTTGCCGATCTGCACGACCACGGTGCCGTCGTTCTGCAGGTAGAACATGTTGGTATGGAAGCCGGGCAGCTTGCCGCTGTGCCCGACGCCCGGACCGATGCCGCCGAGCTTGCTCGGATCGTAGAGGAATGCGCCGAGGCCGTAGGCGAGGCCGGGGTCTCCGGTGTCGACGGGCGTCAGCATCTCCTGCAGCGACGCGACGGACAGTACCTGGCCGCCGTAGAGCGCCGCTGCCCAGTCGGCGAGCTCGCCGGCGGTCGTGACGACGCTGCCCGCCGTCCAGCTCACCGAGGGATGGAGCGCGTGCGTGACGTCCTCGCCCTGGGACCCGAAGCCGGTCACGAGCGGCGTGGGGAGCAGGTCCTCGCCGTCGAAGAACGCCTCGTCGAGGCCTGCCGGGCCGAAGGCGCGCTGCCGGATGGCCATGCCCGCCGTGGTGCCCGTCACGGCCTCGATGACCATTCCGGCGAGGATGAATCCGGTGTTGGTGTAGCCCCAGCCCTGACCGGGTGCGAAGTTGGCCGGATGGCCGATGCCGACGTCGACCAGCGCCTGCGGGGTCACGGCGACATTCGGCTGCGCCAGGGCCTGCTGCCAGAAGGCGGCGTCGACGAGGTAGTCGTAGATGCCGTTCGTATGGTTCAGCAACATGCGTACGGTGATCGCGTCTCCGGCCGGCACACCGGGCACGTAGCTAGCCCCAAATCAAGCGATTAGCGCTTAGCATTTAGCATTTAGCCTAAGAATATCGAGATGATACGTGCCGTCACGGGGCGTCACCGTTTCACCTGAAACGTGCCATCGGGGCGCACCTGGAGAACCGGCAACACTGCGAGTTCTCTGGGCTAATGGCTAACGGCTAACGGC
>JACRDA010000453.1 GCA_016212965.1 Myxococcales bacterium | reverse complement strand
CGAGAGGAACCACGGAGTCACGCAAGCACGGAGCGTGACACGGAGGGGCCCCTGAACTTCGCCGGCTCCGTGCAGCTCTCCGTGTCTCCGTGTCTCAGTGGTTGTCTCATTCTGGGTACTTGGAGGCGAGTTACAGAGGAGGCACCGAGCCACGCCGTGGTGTGCTCTTCCACGCACGTGCAGGCGCAAACGCGGATCTGCGCCCTACGAACTTCGGCCGGCGTGTACTACGCTCCCCGCCCGTGGCGAGCCGCGCACAGCCGAGCACGAGGAACCGCCGCGTCGCCGGAGCGCTCGGCCTCGGCGCGGCGCTCGGGTTCTCCGCGATCGCCGCCGCGCAGCCGGCGCCGCCCGCGCCACCCGCCAAGGCCGCGCCGGGTCAGGAGGCCGCGCCGCGGCCCGCGCCCCCGGCGCCGGGCGAGGAGCCGATCTACGGCTCCGAGGATCCCGGCGCGACGCCGCGCCCGGAGCCCGAGGAGGTCGCGGGGCCGGAGCCGCCCGGCTGGGAGCGGCGCCTCGACATCGGCGCCGACGTCCTGTGGGTGAGCCGCCCGTTCACGGAGGGGGCGGAGGGCCAGGCGAACCCCGTGACGTACCGGCCCGCGGTCGGCGCAGGCTTCCACCTGCGCTGGGATCTGCTCGAGTTCCTGCGGGTGCGCGCCTTCTTCGAGTGGGCCCTGCACGGCGTGACGGTGCCCCACGGCGCCTTGGCTACGGCGTCGCCGGCGTCGATCGGCAAGAACACGCCGATCCCCGAGTTCAACGCCAACACGTACGCGTTCGGCGCCCAGGGCGACCTCGTGTGGCACCTGAGCGACGTGGCACGGGCCTGGGTCGGGGCCGGGCTCGGCTGGGGCCGCTTCAACTTCCCCGAGCTCCAGCTCGGCCCCGCCGCGTCGCCGTTCACGGTGCACGCGCGCGCCTTCGTGTACTGGGAGGTGCCGTTGTCGCTCGGCATCGCCTACGATCTCGTCCCGGGCTGGCTCTCGCTCGAGTACGGCGCGACGGCCGCGCCCGTCTTCGGCGAATCGGGTACGGCGCTCGACGCCTTCCAGGCCATCGACCCGAAGGGCAACATCCGCGACCTCGGGCCGCTCGGCCGGATCCAGGGCTCCTTCGTGCAGACGCTCGGGCTGTCGCTCATCCTCTAGAAGGGAACTCGGCTCCAGTGTGCCGGTGGCTTCAGGCTTCCGGCTTCGGGCGTCGGAGCCGAAGCCCGGAGCCCGAAGCCTGCTTCGCACGCTCGCGTGGCCCCACGGAGCCGCGAGCGTGATATGGGTGAAGGATGGCGATCGATGCCGCGCTGCGACCGAGAGCGCACGCGATGCTCGCGGCGATGAGCGCCCGCGAGCGCTGGATCTACGCGGTGCCGCGCCGCACAGACACGACGGCCGTGCTCGGTGCGCTGCTCTCGGAGGCCGGTCTCTCGACGGTGCGCGCCGAGGCCGAGGTCGAGCAGTGGGACCACCCCCGCGGTACCGCACGCTTCGTCGTCTACGACGCGGCCGCGCTCGGCGTCGTGCTCGTCGAGGCCACCGGCGCCGAGGCGCCCGCTCCGCTCGCACGCGCGCTCGAGCGGCTCGGCTTCGTGGCGCAGACCGAGCTCTGGTCGCGCGCGCTCGAGCTCGTCACGCCCGAGGCGCGCCGCGCCTTGCGGCTGCTCGCCCACATGACCGTGCAATGGGACGAAGCGTGGACGGATGTATTCCTTCTGCACCTCGCCTCGCCGGACCCCATCACCCGCCACGAGGCGGCGAGCTCGCTCGTCGTCGCCGCGCTCGTCGCCGGCGAGCCGGGGCCCGCGCGCGCGCTGCTCCGGCATGCACAAGCACTCGAAAAGCTTCCAAAACTCGCCGCCTTCCTGGGGGACGCGCTACGCTCGCTGACGCACTGCGCCAGCGGGCCGCGCGGCACGGCGGCGGAGTCGCCGCTGGCGACGAGATCGGCAGGAGTGTTCGGATGACGCAGAACACGAGCGCGAAGAGCGCGGTCCCCCGTCCAAGGAAGGCGTCGTCGGACGCTCCGGCGACCCCACAAGAATCGGCAGCCGGGCCGTCAGATTTGCTAGACTACGAATCGAACCGCCGCGCCATGCCTGCCTCGAGCCAGCCCGAACCAGAGTCCGACACGCCGCCCAGCAGCCGGCGCGTGGAGCAGGAGCCCGAGACCGATCCGCTGATTGGGCGATCGATCAACGGACGCTTCACCGTGCTCAGCGTCATCGCCCGCGGAGGCATGGGCAAGGTCTACAAGGCGGAGCAGGCGCCGCTCGGGCGCATTTGCGCGCTCAAGGTCCTCAACCCCAAGTACCAGGGCGACGAGGATCCCGAGTTCCAGAAGCGCTTCTATCTCGAGGCCTCCACGGCGGCGAAGCTGAATCACCCGAATACGGTGACCATCTTCGACTACGGCCGCGACGGCGACATCTACTACATCGCGATGGAGTACATCGCCGGCCGCACGCTCTATCGCGCGCTGCGCGAGGAGGGGCCGTTCTCGGAGGGCCGCGCCGTTCACGTGGTGCGCCAGGTGTGTCGCTCGCTGCGCGAGGCCCACCAGATCGGGGTCATCCACCGCGACCTCAAGCCGGCCAACGTGCTGCTCTTCGACAAGGGCGACGAAACCGACATCGTGAAGGTGCTCGACTTCGGCCTCGTCAAGGACGTCACGGGCAAGGAGGGCGAGGAACTCACCCAGGCCGGGCTCTTCATGGGATCGCCGAAATACATGGCGCCCGAGCAGATCCTCGGCAATCCGGTGTCGGCCCGCACCGACATCTACTCGCTCGGCGTCGTGCTCTACGAGATCCTCGCAGGGTCGCCGCCCTTCGACCGTGGCGGCAGCGTCAAGACGCTGATGGCGCACGTGAACGAGGATCCGCCGCCGCTCGAGCAGTTCAACCCGCACGTGGCCATCGGACCGGAGATGCGCGCCGTCCTGGCGCGGTGCCTCGAGAAGGCGCCCGAAGCGCGCTTTTCTTCGATGGAGGAGCTCATGGTGGCGCTGTCGCAGATCGACGCGGCGCCGCTCACCGAGAGCCTGCGCCAGGCGCCGCGCCTGCCATCCGCCGCCTCGCTCCTGGAAGCGGCCAACCGGCGACCGAGCGACCGCACGCCGTCGTCGAGCGGCATCGTCCGCGCCGGCGGCAGCGAGGCACCGACGTCGCGCAGCAAGTCTCCGCTCATCCCGCCGGTCCCCGTGCCGGTCGAAGCGACGGTGGGCGGCGGCGACAGCGGCTCGCTCACGCCTCAGCCGCTCGCGCACCTGGCGGTGCAGCAGGCCGACCTCGAGCCGCCACCGCGCAGCCGCAAGGGCGCCTTCATCGGCGTGGCGGCGGTGGTGGCGGCCGGCATCGCGGTCGCCGTGGTGGTCGTGACGGGCACCCCGTCGCCGAACCCCACGAGCAGCACGACCACGGCGACCGCGAACGTGGCCGCGCCCGCCACGACCGCGGCCGAGGCACCGACGACGGCGGCGCCGACCGAGAAGTCCGCGGCACCGACGGCGGAGGTCAAGCCCAGCGCCAGCGCCGACGCGGGGCGCAGCGTGCACATCGAGTCCACGCCGCCCGGGGCGAAGGTCATGGAGGGCAAGAAGGTCCTGTGCGAGGCGACGCCTTGCGACGTGACCTTCAGCGGCGACGACGCGAAGGCCGAGCACAAGCTCACGTTCAGCCTCGACGGCTTCGAGAGCGCGGACCAGAAGCTCGACCGCACGAGCGACAAGCTCGCGAGCGAGCTCAAGAAGGCCCTGCCGTCGAGCGTGTTCATCCCGCCGCCGCCCGTGACCAAGGGCGTGACCCCGCCGCCGCCGACCTCTGCCAAGACGACGCCGGGCTACAAGCCGAGCCCCTACGACTGATCGGCCCGGCGCCCGGCGCGGCGACGCGCGCGGCGCACGCTTGCGAGGATCCGGCCCGCGCGTGGCCGGCGCGAAATCGGCCATCTTTCGCGACGCGGCCGCCGGCGATTTCGGCTATCGTGGCGGCGTGAGCTCGTTTCGCCCGAGGCTATTGGGTGCCTGTGCTGCAGGGCTGCTCGTGTCGCTGGCCGCTTCGACCGCGTGGGCCGACGCGCGTTCCGACGCCAAGCGGCATTACAAGCAGGGGATGGCGTACATCGACGTCGGACGCTTCGACGAGGGCATCCGGGAGCTCGAGACCGCCTACCAGATCCTGCCCCACCCCAACGTCCTCTACAACATCGCGCGCGCGTACGCGCAGGCGGGCCGCATCGAGGACGCCATCGCAGGCTACGAGGAGTTCCTCAAGACCGAGCCCGAGGACCGCACCGAGGCCCAGACGGCGCTCGACGTGCTGCGAGCGGAGCTCGAGCGGCGCAAGGCGGCCGCCGCGAAGCCGACCGCGCCCGGGCCGAAGCCCGAGCCCGGCACCAAGCCCGAGCCCGGCACCAAGCCCGAGCCGGGCACGCCGAAGCCCGGGACGCCGGAGCCGCAGAAGCCCATCGCGGTCGCGCCGACCAAGCCTGGCGCCGACGCCAACCTCTACGAGGAGAGCGTCGTGACCGCCTCGCGCCGGGCGCAGAGCCCGCTCGACTCGCCGAACTCGACCGCCATCATCACGCGTCAGGACATCGACCTCAGCGGCATCGTCCGCATTCCGGAGCTGCTGCGCCGCGTGGCGGGCATCGACGTGATGCAGATCACCGCCGGCGATTCCAACGTCTCCATGCGCGGCAACAACAGCCGGCTGTCGAACAAGCTGCTCGTGCTCGTCAACGGGCGCGCCATCAAGAACGACATCCTCGGCTCGACCTTCTGGGAGGCGCAGTCCTTCGACGTCGACCAGATCGATCACATCGAGGTGGTGCGCGGGCCGGGCTCGTCGCTCTACGGCGCCGACGCCGTGGCGGGCGTCGTCAACATCATCCTGAAGGAGCCGGGCGAAGGCTCGACCGGCATGCGGGCCGGCTTCGGCGACCACGCGCAGACCTACGGCTCGATGTGGGCGGCCGGCAAATCGGGCGACTTCGCCTTCCGCGGCGGGATCGGCTACACGCGCAGCCCGCGCTGGACCCGCGAGATCGAGCCGGGCCGCGTCGACCTGAACCAGAGCGACGCGAACCCCGACCTCGGCGCGGAGAACGTCCACGCCGATCTGCGCGCCGCGTACCGCATCGACGGCGACAAGCGCCTCGAGTTCGGCGGCGGCTTCACGCGCAGCTTCATCAACATCTACGGCATCGGCCCGTTCAACGACCTCGTCATCGACCTCAACGGCGGCGACGCCTCGATCGCGTACAAGAGCGATCTGCTCGACATCCGGGCGAACTACACGCTGCTCGACGCCGAGGCACGGCTCACCGGCGCCTACCGCGGTCACGTGCTCTACGACACCGACGCCCTGCAGCACTCGGTCGAGACCGACATCGAGGTGAAGCCCGAGTTCGACTTCTCCGAGGACGTGCACAACCGGCTCATCACCGGCGTGAGCTACCGGCTGAAGAACATCGCGTGGGCCTACCTCGTGGAGGAGCCGCCCGTCGAGCACCACGGCGCGCTCTTCCTGCAGGACACGATCGAGTTCGGCGACCGCTTCACGACCGTCGTGTCGGGGCGCGTCGACTACGTGCCGACCCTCAAGCGCGTCGTGCCCTCGGCGCGTCTGGCGCTCATCGGCAAGCCCACCGAGAGCAAGCGCCAGGCGATCCGCGCCTCCGTCGCGACCGCGTTCCGCTCGCCCACGGTCCTCGAGGCCTACCTCGAGCTGCCCATCCAGCTCCAGATCGCCGGCGTGCAGCTCGAGAGCAACAGCGTGCGCCTCGACGATCCCGACTTCCGGCTCGGGCCCGAGAACATCGTCGAGACCGAGATCAACTACCTCAACCAGGAGAGCGACGCCTTCCAGTTCGAGATCGCGACCTACTTCCAGCGCATCACGGACCTCATCCGCCTGGCGGACCCGCGCCTCATGACGCTGTCGAACAAGGGCGCGGGCGTGGGCGGTTTCGACCCGGAGAGCGGGCGCATCACGGAGGCCAACGGCGGCTGGGAGAACAGCTGCATCGTCGACAACAACTTCGGCGGCGAGATCGGCGGCCGCTGGTACGGGGTCGAGGGTCTCGACGTGTTCGCCAACTACGCCATCAACTACTCGAAGTTCGACCAGCCCGAGGGCTGCAACGTGGTCGGCGACGAGCGCACCAGCCACCACAAGATCAACGTCGGCACGCAGGTCCGCGCCCCGGTCGGCTTCGAGGGCGAGATCACCTTCCACTGGCAGTCGGCGCAGACGTGGGGCGAGCAGGTGGCGACCCTCACCGGCATCGAGACGCAGCTGTTCGATCTGCCCGCCTACTCGGTCCTCAACGCCCGGCTCGGCTGGGGGTTCCTCGAGCGCAAGCTCGTCGTCGCGGGCGTCGTGTACAACGCGCTCGCGGGGGCCTTCGGGCCACCCGAGCAACAACATCCGTTCGGCAACCGGATCGGCCGCCGATTCATGGGGTTCCTTTCCTATGAGCTGTGAAACGCGCTCCCAGGGTCTCCCGAGCCGTCGTCTCCGGCTGCTCGCGCTCGCGGGCGTGGCACTCGGCCTCGGCGCCACGGGCTGCACGATCGACACCTTCCTGCCCATCGACGTGCTCGCACCGGCGGGCGTCATCGCGGGGAGCGTCACCTACGCCGGACCGCCGCCCTGCACGCAGGGTGGGCGCATCGTCGGCCTGGCGGCGTTGCTCGCCTTCGACGAGCGCCTGCTGCCCCCGCCCGAGGGGCTCGGCACGAGCGCGGCGGGCCTCGCCGTCGTGTCCCCGGAGATCCTCTTCCAGGGCATCTTCGGGGCGCTGCCGATGGCGCCCGACGGCTCGCTCGTGTGTCCGCCGGCCGGCACGCCGCCCGTCACGGTCACGGCGCCCTTCGAGATCGCACCGCTGCACGCCGGCACCTACCAGGTGCGGGGCTTCTACGACTACGACGGCAACTTCGACGCCGGGTTCTCGCTCTTCAACCTGCCGACGGCCGGCGACGTGGGCGGCGGGGCCATCGACAACACGGCCGAGGTGCTGCTCGGCGCCGGACCGAAGTACCGCTCGATCGGGATCGGCGACGTCGTGGTCGTCCCGAACACGCCCGAGAGCTGCAACGCCGCGACCGGCGTCGGTTGCTGCGACGCCGCGACCGGCAAGGGCTGCCCGCGCGTGATCCCGGAGACCGGGGCCGCCGTCGAGGGCGTGGCGGTCACGCTCGGCCTGCAGCTGCCGCTCGAGCGACCGGTGTTCCACTACGCGGCCGTGCTCGACCAGGCCTTCGGCAACACCGATCCCACCAAGATCGAGGTGCCGAGCGACTACCAGCTGAACGTGTTCGCCCTCGACCTCGCGTCGGTCCAGGCGACCGAGAACTCGTTCGTCCGGCTGCGGCTCGCCGCCGGGGTGCCGACCGGCGAGCAGGACCTCGCCGCGAAGAACCCGTTCTTCTTCCCCGACACGCCTCTGCACCTGAGCCGCGCCGACACGAACTTCGACGGCATCCGCGACGGTCAGGACCACATCCCCGAGACCGAGCTCGTGCCGGCGCTCGCGCCGCAGGGCATCTTCAGCAAGCTCGCCGACGGCGGCACGGGCTACTCGCCGCAGGACGGCCCGTCGATCATCCTGCAGGGTGTCACGCTCTACCAGCCGGTCGCGGGCGTTCCGGCGCTGCTCCAGACCCTGGGCACCGCCCCGGACCTGTCGCTCTCGGTGCCGGACGTCATCGTCGCGCTGCGGCCGGCCGTGCTGTGCCTCGACGTCTCGCACCCGGAGAAGGGCGGGACGCTGCTCAACACCCATCCGACGGACAAGGCCAACCCGCCTCACACGCTCATCGAGGACGAGGGTGCGCTCGAGGACACGCTGAGCAAGCAGTTCGGGCGCACGATCAAGATCAAGTACGGCTGCCTGCCCAAGGGCAAGTACGCGCTCAACCTGATCTACGACACCGGGCAGGTGTGGAGCGTCCCGAACGAGGCCGGCGTGTGCATGCCCGCCGAGCCTGCGGTCGGCGACACCGTGTGCGGCACGCGGCCTCGACTCGCGTCGCAGGCCACCGTGGTCGAGATCGGCGATCCCGTCGACCCGACGTACTGCGTCGACCATCCGACGCCGCCCGAATGCGTGAAGTGACGGCGCCGAACGGCGCCGCGTGCGTCATCGGCAACTTCGACGGGGTGCACCGCGGCCACCAGGCCGTGCTCGAAGCGCTCTGTGAGCTCGCCGCGGCGCGCGAGCTCGCGCCGAAGCTCCTCACCTTCGAGCCACACCCGGCCGTGACGCTCGGGCGCGCCGCGCCGGCGCTGCTCACGCGCCTGCCGCGCAAGGCGGAGCTCTGCCGGCGGCACTGTCCCGGGCTCGAGGTGGTGGCGCAGCCCTTCACGACGGAGTTCGCGCTCCTGTCGCCCGAGGCCTTCGCGCAGCAGGTGCTGCGCGACGAGCTCGACGCGCGCCTCGTCATGGTCGGCAGGGATTTTCGCTTCGGACACCGGCGCGCGGGCGGCTTCGCCGAGCTCGTGAACCTGGGCAAGGCGCTCGGCTTCGACGCGGTCGGCGAACCGCTCGTCGGCGACGCCGACGGCGTGCTGTCGAGCACGCGCGTGCGCGCCCTCCTCGCGGCGGGACAGCTCGACGGCGTCCGCGCCCTGCTCGGTCGCCCGCACATGCTCTCGGGCCGCGTCGCGCGCGGCGCCGAGCGCGGCCGTACGCTCGGCTTTCCGACCTGCAACCTCGCAGACGTGGCCGAGGCGCTGCCACCCTTCGGGGTCTACGCGGTCCTCGTCGACCTCGAGTCCGACGCGGGCGTGCGGCGACTCGCGCGCGGGGTCGCCAACGTCGGCCTGCGCCCGACCATCACCGAGGCGAAGGCGGCGCCGTTCGTGGAGGTGCACCTGTTCGACTTCGAGGGCGACCTCTACGGCACCCGGCTGCGCGTCCACCTGTGGGCCGCACTGCGCCCGGAGCAGCGCTTCGCGAGCCTCGACGAGCTCGGGCGCCAGATCGAGCGCGACGCCCGCGCCGCGCGCGACGCCCTCGCCGCGGCGCCGTCGGCCGGCGGCGAGGCGGGCTGGTTCTGAGGCGGCACCGGGCCGCGGTCGGCGCAAGACTCACGCGGTCTCGAGGGCCCGACGCGAGCCTAGCGGCCGACGCCCTCCACGCCTCGGAGAAAGAGCTCCACCACGCCCGGCAAGACGACGGACAGCGGCGGCTCGCCCCGCGCGCTCCACGCCATCAGACCGGCGAAGACATCGAGCAGGAAGATGTCGGCCAGCATCTGCGGCCCGAGCGTCGAGGCGATCTCGCGCCTCACGATGCCCTGCTCGAAGGTGCGCGCGAGGGCGAGGCGCAGCGGGTCGTTCGCGCGCCCTTCCGCCTCGGCGCCGATGCGGCGCAGGGCGACCGCGCCGGCGTGCGGCCACAGCGTGCGCCGGCCCTCCCACTCCTCGGCGAAGGCCGCGATGGCGCCAGCAAGGGCCACGCGCGTCGTCGGGGCGTGCTCCGTCTCGAGCCGCCCGAGGATCCGCGCCTCGCCCCGCCGCACGGCCTCGAGCAAGACGTCGTCCTTCGACGGGAAGTGGAAGTAGAAGGTGCCGCGGGCGACCCGGCAGGCGCGCACGATGTCGTCGACGCCGACGCGCTCGAAGCCCCGCCGCAGGAAGAGCCGCATGGCGGTGGCGTAGAGCCGCTCGCGTGTCTTCGCCTTCTGGGTGTCGCGGCGGGTCGCCATCGCGTCGGCCTCTGTGGCAGGGATCCGCGCCCGCGACAAGCCGCCGCTATTCGCTGACGAACGTCGGCGACTCATTGACGCACGTCAATGAACTTGCGGCGCGCGCGAAAGGCGCGCATGGAGCGGTGACACCATGACGACCGCCCAGCCCGCCCGACGTTCGTTCGACGAGGAGCGCGTCGGTCCGCGCTGGCTCCGGCAGACGCTCCTGCCCCTGTTGCTCGTGGCCGTGTGCCCCCCGACGGCCATGCTCCTGTGGCACACGCACGCCGAGCTCCACGGCTCGCTCGCGGCGCTCTTCGACGAGATCCGGTCCCAGGGCCTGTTCGGCACGATCGCCGCCGTCTGGGGGCCGGTCGTCTTCGGCTCGAAGGCGGCGTGGGCGATCCTCGGCGTCTTCGCCGCGCTCGAGCTCGCCCTCATGCGACTGCTGCCCGGCAAGCGCTTCGAGGGGCCGGTGACCCCCGGTGGGCACGTCCCGATCTACAAGGCGAACGGCGTCCTCGCGTTCGCCACCACGCTCGCGCTCTTCGCGGGGGCCTCGTTCGGGCTCGGCCTGTTCCCGGCGTCGATCGTCTACGACCACTTCGGCGCGATCCTCGGGGCGCTCAACTGCTTCAGCCTGGTGTTCTGTCTCGCGCTCTACCTCAAGGGCCGCTTCCGCTCGTCGAGCGCGGACCATGGGACCTCGCACAACCCGGTCTTCGACTACTACTGGGGCACCGAGCTCTACCCGCGCTTGCTCGGCTGGGACGTGAAGATGTTCACCAACTGCCGCTTCGGCATGATGGGCTGGCCGCTGCTGCTCCTGTCGTTCGCGGCCAAGCAGCAGGAGCTCTACGGCCTGTCGGACGCGATGGTCGTCGCCGTCGGCATCCAGCTCGTCTACGTCGCCAAGTTCTTCTACTGGGAGACGGGCTACCTGCGGTCGCTCGACATCATGCACGACCGCGCCGGCTTCTACATCTGCTGGGGCTGCCTCGTATGGGTGCCGAGCGTCTACACGGCCTCGACGCTCTACCTCGTGCACCACCCGAACCACCTCGGCGCCCCGCTTGCGGTCGCCATCTTCCTCCTCGGGGTCGGCGCCGTGCTGACCAACTACGTCGCCGACGCACAGCGCCAGCGCGTCCGCGCCACGGGCGGCAGGACCACCGTCTGGGGGAGGGCGCCGGTCCTCGTCGTCGGGCGCTACACGACCGAGCGAGGCGAGAAGAAGGAGAGCCTGCTCCTCGCGTCGGGCTTCTGGGGGCTCGCGCGCCACTTCCACTACGTCCCCGAGCTCCTCGGCGCTTTCTTCTGGACGCTGCCGGCCCTCTTCTCCGGCGCGCTGCCCTACTTCTACGTCGTCTTCCTGACGGTGCTCCTCACCGATCGCGCCCACCGCGACGACCGTCGCTGCGCCGCGAAGTACGGCGCCGACTGGGACGTCTACCGCCAGAAGGTACCGTACAAGATCCTGCCGGGCGTGCTCTGACACCCCGAGCGCACGGGGCTCTGCGGATCGTGGCGGCGCGCGCCGCGCGTCAGCCCTCGAGCCACGTGGCGCATGGGTGCCAGCCGCGGGCGCGCGTCAGTCGTCGTCCTCACCGTCCTTGCGCGTCGCGTTCCAGATCTCCACGAACTTGTCGCGGACGAGGGGATCGAGCTCAGCCCCGAGCTCGAGCGGCAAGGCAGCATGCCGGATGAGCTCCTGCACGTCGGCGAGGTCCTTCAAGCGGTTCGGGTTCGTGATGCCCGAAGCGAGCTTCAGCTCGACGAGGTCGCGGATCGGCAGGACGCGAAAGCCGTCACCGTGGACCGCGATGGACGGATCGGGGAACCTGACCGACTTCGGCCTGCCGTCGCCGGGATAGTCGCCCGCGATGAGCACGTCGATCTTCACCCGGAGCTCGGCGTCGAGCATGCCCTTGGAGCCCGGGAAGCGCTCGACCCAACCGCGCCCGATGTGCTTCTCCTTGAAGAGTGCCAGCCCCTGCCGTGTGAGCAGGACGTCGACGTCGACCGTGGCCCGCCGATACCCGTGGGCGTTGAGCGCCATCGCCCCCGCGATCGCGTACGGGATCCCGTCGGTCTCCAGCGTGACCGTGAGCCTCCGCAACGCCTGGTGGACCTCGTCGAGACCCATGAAGAACCTCTCGGTGAACGACACTCCCTGCCAGAAGGCGCGCGATGCGTCGGGCGACAGTCGTTGCTCGTCGGCGTGGTCGGAGGAGCCCACGCGCCCAGTCTACACCACTGTCGGTTCGTGATGCGCTCACGCGCCTCGCGTCCCAGGTGGGCTCGGCGCCGTGGGCCGGGTCGTCAGCGCGCGCCGAGCCCAGCGCGGATCTCGGCGATCGCGGCGTCGCGGCGCGCGACGGGCCAGCCGAGCGAGAACGGGACGCCGGCCTCGAGCGCGAGCGAGCTCGCCGCGAGATCGGCCGCGCGGAGCGACGCGGCGACCGCGACAGGCTCGGGCAGGCGCAGCGTGTACGAGGCCCGCGGCAGGTCGACGCGCGCCCCGTCGGTGCCGGGATCGGGCACGAGCGTCGCGAAGGGCGTCGCATCGGCGAGCGCGCGTTCGAGCGCCGCGCGCGCGGGGACGAGGCCGGCGCGCGACCACGCGTAGAGGAGCACGGTGAGCCCCGCCGGCGGCCGAGCGCCGAGGGCGTCGCGGAGGGCGGCGTCGACGTCGATCGCGGCCAGGCGCCCCTCGACGAAGCGGCGCACCGCAGGCACGTCGAGCGCGGCCGCGACTTCGACGCCGCGGGCGCGGGAGAATGCGTCACTCGCGAGCAGCGTGTGGCCGCGCTCGTCGAGCGCGCGCACCGCGGCCGCCGGATCGTCGTGCGCGACGAGCGCGACGAACGCGTACATGCACGGGCAGCCCGACGCGAGGCAGGCGCGGCCGAGCGGCAGGAGGCGCGGCTCGGCGCGCGCGTCCCACGTCATGATCGCGCCGGCGAGGTCGCAGGCCTCGCGGCCGTGACCAGCGCCCGACGCGCGCGTCGCCCGCGGCAACATCGCGCCCACGAGATCGACCGCGGGGTCGTCGCGGAGCTCGCGCCCGCGCATCGGGCCCAGCTGGCGCCGCCTGCCTACGTAGTCGAGCGACGACTCGACATCGAGCGGGCCGCCGGAGGTCGTGAGCCACGTCGCCGCGACCGCGGCCGCTGCGTCGGAGGTCGTGGCGTCCGTGAGGATCGCGAGGCGCCGCGCGGCGGGCTTCATCGCGCCGTAGCGCGCCACGTACTTCCGGAGCGCGCTCGCCGCGGCGTGGCGCTCGCCGGCTTCGCGGTAAGCGAGTCCCGGCTCGTCGAGGATCGCTTCGGCGATGCGCAGGCAGAGCGTCGAGACGTCGAGGCGCGCGCGGTGCATCGGATCGCCGTCCGTGAGCTCCGTGACGCGCGGGTCGTTCTCGAAGCAGTCGATGAGCGCCGGCAGCGCGGCCTCGCCCGCCTCGACCAGCGCCGCGCCGTCGCCGCGCTCGAGCGCGTCGAACGTCGAGCCGCTCATGCCCTCGAGCGCGGCGATGCGCTCCGCGACGGTCCGCGACGGGGTCGGCTCAGCATCGGACGACGCGGCGGCCGACGTCGCGGGCGGGCTCGGCAAGGGCGGGAGGCTCGAGTTGCTGCAGCCCGTGGCGCACGCGATCGCGAGGAGCACGGCGTGGGAGGCGCGCATCGCTCCCATTCTGGCGCGGATCGGCGCCGAGTCGAGCGCCGCCGGTTCCACGCCGTCCCGCCGCGGCGTCGGCCAGGCTCAACCTGCTGGCGAAACGGTCACGCCCTGATACACGTCGTCGACGCTGAGCGCGCACGCGACCGAGGCCAGCCGCAGCACTTCGCCGGCACGAGCGACGTGCTGCGACCACGACCCATCGGCTTCGCGTCGGTGGATCTCGATGCGGCGCTCGTCGTGCGCGACGATCACGACCTCGCGGAGCGACACGATGTGGCGGTAGTGGCCGAGCTTGACGCCACGGTCGTACGCCGCCGTCGAAGGGCTCGTCACCTCTACGAGCAGCGTCGGATTCGTCACTGCGCGCTGCCGCGAGCGCTCGACTTCGGGCTCGCCGCAGATCACCGTGACATCGGGGTACGTCGCGAGGCCGGTGGCGTCGACCCTGACACACAGATCGGACGAGAAGGCGGCGCACGGTCCCCCCTCGAGCGCGGCGCCAAGCCGCAGGATCAGGCGAGCCGCGAGCCGCGCGTGCTCCGGTGTGCCCCCGCCCATGGCGTAGATCTCCCCGTCGAGAAACTCGTGCTTGACCGCGGAGAGCTCCTCGAGGTCGACGTAGTCCTCGTACGTCCGCCGGACACCGCGTGCGCCGGTGATCATCGCCCCACACCATGACAGATTGCATCGTCGGGGGCCACCGGGCGTCGAAGGCGCGCGCTGCGGCGGGCGACGGTCGTTGCTCGTCGGGGTGGTCGGAGGAGCCCCGACCTAGCGTTCCGGCACCTCGCCCCGAAGCGCCACGAGACTCCGCTCGATCGCGGCCTCGTCCCGTGCGGCCGCGCTCGCGAAGACGTCCCTGAGCTCGGGCAGGGCCGTCGCCCGAGCCTGGCGCAGCAGGCGGGGCGCGGCGTCACTCGGCGCCCGCCAGCCAAGCGCCGCCGCCGCGGCCGCGCGTTCGTCGACGCCGAGAGTCGAATCCTCCGCCATCTGCCAGAGTTGCTCGTCGGCGAGCGTGGCCCGGTGCGGCGAGGCGGCCAGCGTCGTCGCGCTGCGCACATTCTGCACCCATTGCGGAGCGGCGAGACCGGCACAACCAAGGCCGACCGCGCGCGGGGGGCTCGAGACACGCGCGTGCGCCGCAACCGATGCGTTGATGCGCTCGACGAGCGCCGCGGCGCGCGGGATCGCCCTGTCCGAGAACGTCACGCTCTCGCCCGAACGCAGGTGGACCGCGACGGTCCCCACGCGCACACCCTCCCGATCGTCGCGGCGCCGCACGTAGCGCTCGTCGAGCTCTGCGTGGTCGACGTCACGCATGGGTACGAAGCGGCGATACAGGCTCCCGCCCATGAACAGTCCGTCCGTGCCCACGACGAAGTGCGTCTGCCACGCGTACGCGGCGGCGCAGCCGAGCAGCCCGGCGCCTGCGATCGCGATCGGCGCGACGTCGCCGACCGCGTGGCTCGCCCACAGGGCGCCGCCCGCCGCGAGGAGCGCGACGCCGCCGAGGAGCAGCCAGCGCCGCCCGCGCGGCAGCGGCTTGCGTCTCAGGCGCGCACCGTGGACGACGCCGACGGTGTGGTCCTGGAGCGGCGTGGCGTCGAACGAGCCAGCATCCATGGGATGCCGGCGAGCGTGCGGCCTGCCGGGCCGGGGGTCAACGGGCGAGGCGCTGGCCCCAGCGCCGGGAGCCGTCGCTGTCTGGTCCTCGGTTTGGCGCTCGGCCCTCGCGCTGTTGGCTGGCATCGGCGTCGAGGTTCTCGTCGGCCTTGGGGCGCGCCGCGCCGGGCACGCGCCATAGGTGTCTTCGGGTCGTGCGGGGCGGGAGGTGAACGCCACGTCCCCATGATGCTCCGTCGGACTGAGAAGATGGGCTCGAGTCGAGTCGAGCTCACATCTCGGCGAGAGCGTCGACGAAGTCCTGGACGTGGTCGTCGGGGCGAACGAGCCACGCCTGGGCTCGGTCCTCGAGCGCGCGCTCGGCGGCCGAGGGTGTCCTCGTCGCGGCAGGCCGCGACGCACGAGCCAGCGCCTCGGCAGTGAGCGCGGCGATCTTCCCGCGGTGAGTAGCCACGATCTCCGCAATGCGGTCGCGGGCAGTGGTGTCGAGCGCCTGCCTTGCGAACGCCTCGATGTTGCTCTTGTCGTTCCCCTTGATGATCTCGTCGTGGATCTCGCCACCCTGCCGGAACGAAAGCTGGACCCGGCCGCGGTAGAAGGCGACCGTCTTGGACCCGGTGACCGTGGTCGTCTTCGGTCGAGAAGCGTCCCTCGCGGCACGGTCGAGGGCCGCGAGCCTCGCCACGAGCGGAGCACGGCGCGCTTGCAGCTCGGCGATTGCCTGCTCGGCCTCGGTTCGCCGCACGTAGGCCGAGCCGCTTTCCCCGCCGCCCTGCCAGCGCGCGACGCAGTTGGTGTTTCCCTTGTCGCACGAGAACCCGACGACGCTGGTCGGCGCGTCTGGAGCGGCGCCGGCCAGCACGCGCTGAGCGCCGATCTCGCGGTCGATCGTGTCGATCTCTGCGTACACCGAACGTGCCTCCGCCAGCGCCTGGGCATCGGCCTCAGGCGCGCCCGGCTCGGTCACCTGGTGGGAGGTGCGCTGGGTCAGGGCGCCGTCGACCACCAGGTGGGGAACGCCAGCCGACACGTGCAGCACCCAGCTTGGGTTGACGCCCGAGAGGTCGGCCCCAGTGAAGCCTACGTCCATGGACCAGTTCGACGGAACGCTCTCGTGGAAGGTCACCGGCGGGCGGAGCCGCAGCCGCGTCGCCTCGAGCAAGGCGGCAGTCGCCACCAGGCCGCCGGAGAGCGCCTGGGACTCCCTCCGGTCGAGCTCGGCGAACAGGCTGCTCCGGATCTCGGCCCCGTGCGCGCTTGCCAGGAACCAGGCGACGTGCCAGTTGGCGCGTTTGGCACCTGCGCCCGCGGGCACTCGATCGAACGTCAGAGCGAGGCGCGGAAGCGCCGCCGTGTTCACGAACGGCAGGCGCCCTCCCTCCACGAAGAGGCTCTCGAGCGACACCAGCTCCAACAGGTGGTCGAGGGCCTCGGACGTGTGGTCGTGCTCCACGTCCCACGAGTCGTACAGGTGGGTGCCGAGCTTCGGCCGGCGGTCGAGCAGCTGCTGGCGGAGGCGGCCCTCGCCAGAGAAGGCGGACTGTAACCAGAGGGTCAAGTACGATCGCAGCAATGCGCCGTGCGTCGCAAGGCTGTACGGAGTCTTGCTCGCAGCCTGGTCCCAGCGCGGGATGCCGTCCCTGGCCAGCTGAGCCTCCAGGCTCGTGAGCTCGTCCGCACCGCCAAAGAAGTCATGGAGGTCGCCCCAGTTCTCGAGAGGGACGCCCTGCCCGCCCCGTGCGAACTCCAGCATCCAGTCGGCATCTTGGCGGATCGGGCCGAAGCCGGCCTCGAACCCGGCTCGGTCGTGAAGAGCCACGATCCACCTGTCGAACGTCAGGAGCACATCGTGGCTGCCGAGCTCCTGGAAGTAGCCCAGCGTTGGGTGCCAGCCGATGGGATGCCGATAGTGGCCCAACTCGGCCTCCACGACCCAGGGCTTCGCGCGCGTTTGCGCAAACCATTCGGCGACCACTTTGCAGTCATGCGTCGCGACGCTCAGCACGCCATCGCTGTCCTTTCGCGCCACGTGGATGCCTTCGCAAGGGAAGCCGTCGCCGGCGGCCCGCTCCCCACGGAGCAGCGGGGCATAGGCCGCGCACCCTGTCACGAGCAGCCCCCAGGTCGCCACCCATCTTGCGCCTCGTACCATCGTCCCTCCAGCCCTGGCGCGCGAGCGCCCCAATGCGGTCGACCACGGAGCAGGGTCGCTCTTGCCGCCGTCGTTCCGGTGAGCCCGGGCCCCGTCGCGCCGGGACCAGCTAGTGTAGGCGAATCGAGCCGGACTCTCCAGCCGCACAGCGGCTGCCGGGCGTGTGGCCACGGGCCGTCTCGCGGGACGTGCCGAGTTGCCACGGCTGCGTGCGGAGGGGGTTGGAGCTGGCGGCGCGACGCGCACCAGCTCGTCGGCGAAGACCTTCGCCCGCGACGCTCGCGCCGCCTCGGCCGGTCGTGTAGAAAAGGCGAGGGCCGCGCGCCGCGCATCACGCGCGCACCTCACCACCATGGCAGACTCGAAGCTCGCGGAGCCGGCACCCGACTCGATCCCGTCGCTCGATCCGGACAAGTTGAAGCGGCGGCCGGTCTGGCCGGTGCTCGCCGTGATCGCCCTCTTGTTCGGCGGCATCGGCGTCGCGGTCTGGCAGGTCTGGCTCAAGCCGAAGCCGAAGGCGCACCGCGTGCTCCTGCTCGTCGGCACCGAGGTCGGCGGCGTGCCGGGCGCGTGGTGGGGCCGCGACGGGCGCAGCTCGGCGCGCTGTGCCGACGCCTTCGCCGAGCACCTCGGCGCGCCCGCCGACAAGGAGAAGAAGGGCGGGCTCGGCCTGGACGTGGTGCCCGCGGGCGACCCCGGCACCCTGGCGAAGCTCGACGGCAAGGTGGAGCGCGCGGAGCTGCTCGAGGCGGCGCGCTCGCTCGAGGCGGGCCTCGTGCTCTTCGGCACCGTCAAGGGCCTGGGCGGCCGCGCGCTCGCGGGCAGCGACGACCAGAAGGACTTCGGCTTCGAGCTCGCGCTCGAGCTCGTCCCGACCGAGGCGCCGGGCGAGGCCGTCCACATCGCCATCCCGCAGCGCTTCTACTTCACGGGCGCGACCGAGGAGGCGGCGCTCGACGAGCTCTGTCCCGAGCTGCCGAAGCAGGTGCTGCCGCGGCTCGCCGTCGCCGTGTCCGACCTGCCGCTCGTCGACGCGCTCGCCAAGGCCGCCCCGAACCAGCGCAACATCGACGAGACGACGGCCATCGCGCGCCTCGACCCCCTGTTCAAGCTCGCGCACCGCTTTCGCGAGGCCACGAAGAAGCGCGCCGAGGACGAGAAGCGCGCGCGCGAGAGCGACGCCAAGCAGGAGCACGGCAAGGCGAAGAAGACGCTCGTCAGCGAGTTCCTCGGCGAGGAGTACTACGTCGGCGCGGGCCCGGGCGAGGGGCTCGTGCTCATGTCGCTGCCGCGCGCCTCGGTGCTCAAGGACGACACGGCGCTCAGCTTCACGATGGGCGAGCTCCACGAGCAGCTGCGGCTCGCGACCAAGGACGGCTCGCCGCAGCGGCTGCTGCTCGAGACCTTCAACGTGTTCAGCTTTCCCTCCGTGTCGGCCGACGGCAAATGGGTCGCCGCGGTGCTCGACAACCGGCAGTGGTCGAAGTCGCTCGTCATCCTCGGCGTGGACGACGCCAGCCTGACCGAGGTCGCGAGCCACCGCGCCCACTACTTCTCGACGCCGCGCATCGCGCCGGACGGGTCGCGCGTCGCGTACTACGCGTCGGACTGCCGCAACTGCCCCGAGAGCCTCGCGCTCGTCGGGCGCGACGGCAAGAACCTGCGCGAGATCCTGCCGGGCGGCTTCGCGCGGCTGTCGCTGCCGTACTTCACGAGCGACGGCAAGGAGCTCGTCTTTGCCACGAGCCAGCCGAACGAGCCGACCTCGGTGTGGGTGGCCGACGCGGCAACCGGCGCGCGCACGGCCGTGCTCGGCGCCGCTGCGAAGAAGAAGGGCGCGGAGCCGGACAAGCCGCCGCAGCCTGCGGCCGACCCGGACGCACCGCCACCCGTCGACCCGGCCTTCGACCACCCGGTACCCTCGCCCGACGGGAGCTTCTTCATCGTGGTGGAGGAGTCGGCCGACGGCACCTTCGTGGGTCGCTTCGACCGCGCGGCCGGCAGCTACAAGCGCCTCGCGCCCATCCTGTGCACGCGGCTCGAGATGTCGCCCGACGGCAAGTGGGTGGCCGTCGAGACACCCGACGGCAAGGACGCCGACGACCCGGTGCCGGGCGACATCGAGATCGCGCTCGTCTCGACGACGACGGGCGAGGTGCGCCAGCTCACCCTGAACGGGCAGAAGGACACGCTCGCGGGCTTCTCGCGCGACGGCAAGCGGGTCTTCTTCCACCAGGGCAACCGCGACGCCGACGGTCACGCCTGGAACAACCGCGTGTACTGGGTCGAGCCCTGACGCGGGCGCCGCGCCGACGCTCCTCGAGCCAGCCATGGCGCCGTCCTCCGACTCGCTCGAGCCCGACCTCGGCGGGCCGTCGGAGGCGCGCGACCACCCGCGCCTCTTGCGCGCGAGCGACGACCGCCGCTACCGGCGTCTCGGCCTCGCCGCCGTGGCGACCGCCGTCCTGCCGGTGAGCCTGGCGGCGGACGGTGGCCTCTACCTCTGGCAGGTGCTGCGGACGGCGAGCGCCGTCGACGCCCTGCGCATCCTGGCGCCGCCGTGCCTCGGGCTCGTGCTGCTCCTTTTGAGCTTTGCACCGCGGCTCACGCGCCTCGCGCAGAGCCTGCTCGCGCTCGCGGCGCTCGCCCTCGCCGTCGGCCTCTTCAGCGACGCCCGGGTCGCCTACCGCGAGGCCTTCTCCGGCCTGCTCGACTTCGTGGGCCGCAACGCCTTGCCGGCCGTGCTCGGCCTCGGGCTCATCGCCGCCGGCAGCGATCTGCGCGTGCGCGGCGCGAGCCTGCGCCACAACGAGGTCCTGCGGCGCGGCGCGCGCGTGATGCTGTTCCTCGGCGCGGCGCTCATCGTGCTCGTCTACGTGGTGCCGATCCGCGGCACCCCCCACATCGTGCGCGTGGGCGAGTCGGTGGTCGGCGCGCTCAAGAGCGGCCAGGGGCGCATGCTGGCCGGGCTGGTGCTCTTCTGGGTCCTCGGCCTGTGGCCGCTCGGCTGCGCCGTGGGCGCGCTCGTCGCCCAGCGGCGGAGCGCGCGACCGAGCCTCTTGCTCGGCTTTCTCGCGCGCTACGGTCTATCGATCCTGGCCGCGGCCCTGTGCCTGCGCCTGCTCTTCGACCTCGACGGCCACCGCGTGCTCTTGCAGCTGCGGAGCGCCCTGCTCTTCGCGGTCGCCATCGGCACCCTGGCGGCCGCCGTCGAGGCCGTGGCGCGGCACCTGTGCGACGATCCGCTCCCGCCGCTGCCGCCCGCCTCGACGCTCGCGCGCGACGTGCGGCTCCGAACGCTGCTCCGCGCCTACCTCGCCGCGGGCGCCGAGGGCAGCGTGCTCGACGCGCCCGGCGCGCCCGCGAGCCACCCGCTGCTCCGCTGGCTCATGCGCCAGCGGCTCGCGGCCCTCGCGACCGAGAGCGAGGACGACGGCGCTTCGGCCGGCACGAGCCCGCTCCGGCCCGACGCCGCGACGGCGCGCGCGTGGCTTGCGAGCCTCGAAGCGCGCGTGGGCACGGCGGCCACCGACGTGAGCGCACCGCCGACGGCGATCCCCCGCGCCGCGTCCCGCGCCGCGCTGTGGCTCCTGACCGGCAGGGTCCGGCTCTGGGCGCTCGCGGCGTTCGGCAGTGCGCTCGCTGCGGGCCTCTTCGCGTGGCGCGTGCATCAGCCCGCCCCGAACCTCGCCTGGGAGCTCGGCGCCGCGAGCCCGCGCACGGACGAGCTCTTCTCGAGCCTCTTGCCGCGCTACGTCGTCGCGCTCTCCGAGCGCAATACCGCGCTCCAGTCGGAGCAGAGCGGCGGCGAGGCGGCGCAGATCGTGCGCCAGCTCTCGAGCGACGTGCTCACGACCGCACGCGACGTGGATCGCGAGCTCGCGCGGCGCGTCGAGCGGCTGCTCGGGGACGCCGAGGTGGTGGACGAGAGCGGCCAGCTCTGGATCGACGGCATCCACGGCGTCAACCGACGCGTGCGCGAGCTCGGCCTGCCCTACTACGTGGACGGCAACGTGCTCGAGATCGTGAGCGACAAGGACGGCCGCCGCCACGTGCGCCGCGTGTTCTACCTCACGACCTACCGCGTCGAGCGCATCGAGCGCCGCAGCTTCGACGGCCGCGAGCTCGCCGCCTTGCACGTGCGCCGCCTCGACCACCTCAACATCCGCGGCACGCGCCTCGGGATGGTGCGGCGCGACGAGCCCTTCGCGCTCGTCGTGCTCGACGTCGTGGAGCGCGCCTCCGAGCGGCTGCGCGACGCGCTCGCCGAGGGACGCTGCGGCTTCGACGACTACGCGGCCCAGAACCTCGACCGGAGCTGTGGCGCCACCCTGCGTGCCCTGCTGGCCGCGCGCGGCCTCGACACCGAGCGCCAGCCCGAGGAGGTGCGCGCCGCGCTCGTCGCCGTGCAGACCGCCGCGACCGAGCGCCACGAGCTGCAGCACCAGCTCGACGGCGAGGACCTCCCGATCCCGAGCGCGCTCTACGAGCTCGTGCCGTGGGCGGGCGACGACACCCTCGAGGTGAGCACGAAGGAGCTGTCGGCGCTCGTGGCCGAGCTCTCCGACGGCGACGACCTCGGCCTCGCCGTGAGCGCGGTCGACGTGCTCGGGTTCGCGCTCTCGCCGAGCCACGGGCGCTACCACTTCGCGGCGCTCGCGATCTTCGGCGAGCTCCTCGGCACGCCGGTGGCGAAGCCGCGTGGGCCGGTGTCGGTGTCGGGGCTCGAGCTCTTCTGGCAGGACGTGGATCTGCACCGCGGGGCGCTCGGCGCGTGGCTCGTCCCGAAGGCGCGCGCCGCGCACGACGCGCTCGTCGGCACCGATCTGCCCCCGGCCGCGACGCCCTGAGCCCCGAGCCCCGGGGCCGAAGAGCGATTCGCGACGGGACGCGCGCGGCCCGCCGTTCTACGCTAGCGCCCGTGCTGCGTTCGCTGCGTGCGCTCTGGCTGTTCTGGCGCGTCTTCGCGTCGTACGGGCTCTACTGGCTCGGGAGCAAGATCCTCGGTCCGCGGCCTGCTCGTCTCGCGAAGCTGCACGAGAAGAACGCGCTCCGGCTGGCGCGCGGTTTCATGCGCCTGCGGGGCGTGTTCATCAAGCTCGGGCAGGTCCTCTCGGTGCTCGGCGGCTTTCTGCCGGCCGCCTTCGGTCGCGCCCTCGAGCAGCTCCAGGATCGCGTGCCGCCGCGCCCCTTTCGCGAGGTGATGGGGCGCCTCCGCGAGGCCTTCGGCGACGATCCCTTGCGCCACTTCCAGCGCTTCGAGCGCACGCCCATCGCCGCCGCGTCGCTCGCGCAGGTGCACGAGGCGGTCGACCACGAGGGGCGCCACGTCGCGGTCAAGGTCCTCTACCCCGGCATCGAGAAGCTCATCCGCCGCGATCTCGCCGTGTTGCGGCGCGTGGCCCCGCGCGTCCGCAAGATCCTCGGCCTCGGCAGCCAGCTCGAGCGCTCGCTCGAGCAGCTCTCGGCCATGCTCGACCACGAGACCAACTACCAGAACGAGCGCGCCAACATGGAGAAACTGCGCGCCATCTTCGCCGACCGCGACGACATCGTCGTGCCCGAGGTCATCGACGAGCTCACCCAGGCGGGCGTCATCACCATGCGCTTCGAAGAGGGCGCCAAGATCAGCGACCTCGTGGCCCTCGACGGCCGCGGCGTCGATCCCGAGGCCGTCGGCCGGCTGCTCGTCGAGGCGTACTTCACGATGCTCTTCGAGGCGCGCCTGTTCCACGCCGATCCGCACCCCGGCAACTTCCTCGTGCGCGGCGACGGCGCCCCCACGCTCGTCATCCTCGATCACGGCGCGGTCGAGCGCGTGACCGACGCGCTCGCCGACGGCATGCGCATGGTGGTCATCGGCGCGCTCATGAAGAGCGACGAGCAGATCCTGCTCGGCCTCGAGCGCATGGGCTTCGTGGCCGAGGGCGGCGACCGCGATTTGCTCGCGCGCGTGGGGCGCGACTACCTGAAGGTGCTCGGGCGCGTGAAGATCGACGACTTCTCGCGCCTCGACGCCGAGACGGTGAGGAAGCTCTCGGGCTACGAGCAGACGCGCGGGCAGCTGCGCGACGTCATGAAGAGCGTCCACTACCCGGACGGCTTCTTCTACGTCGAGCGCACGCTCGTCCTCTTGTTCGGCCTCGTCGGCAAGCTCGCGCCAAAGGCGGGCCTGCCGGGCCTCGTCGGCCCCCACGCCGTCAAGGCGTTCATGTCCGGGATGGTCGCGCCGGTGGCGCCACCGCCGCCGACACCGGCCGCGCCTCCAGAGCCGCCGGCCGCGTAGCCGCGGGAGCTTCGGGGGGCGGCGCCCGAACACCTGGCGCCGATGGCATACGCGCTCTTGCGCGTGTACGGTACGCGACGTGGAATCGCAACCGCCATCCCACCCGCGGCAGGGCTTGCCTCGTGCTGTGCACCTCGCTCGCGCCTCGGGCAGGCGGGGCAAGAGGTAGCATGGCCAAACGCAGCCGAACGCAGGCCGCGAAGCGCGGAGCCCCACCGACGGCGACGGACTCGATGCCTGCCGCAACTCCCCCTCGTCCGCGGGTCGCGCGCTGCAAGCGCTACCACGCCGCCCTGAGTCGTGAGGAGCCGGGCGACCGCCGCACGCTTGGAGACCGCAAGTCACGCTGCCCAGGCTGGGCCGACAACAACCGGCTGCGAGACCTCCTCCTCGACGAAGCGCTCGTCGAGGAGAGCGCAGGTCAGACGTGGGCGGGGCACCCCAAGCGCCTATGGAACGCCATCGAGGGTTGGACCTTCGTGGCAGTCTCGACCAACGAGGCCGTGCCCGCGTACAACTGCTATCCGGAAATTCCCACGGCGTTCATCGAAGAGTTGGCGACGCGGGCCGAGCGTGCCGTGGAAGACGTGCTTCCCGGGGGACTGCGAGCATGAGTTGGCGCCTCAAGCTGACCGTCAAGTGGCTCGATCGACCGGGCGATGACGAGGCGTTCGGGCCCGAGCGGTCGACCTGGGCGGCGCTGAGGATCGACCTCGGCGAGGCGTGCTTGACGTCCTCGCTGGACCCAGACGGCTGCCGACGCGACACCGTGATCGGCGGGATGAGCGGTCTCGCTGACTGGATCGTCGAGAACTGGCTCTATGTGCTTTGGGACATCCATCCACCATTTCCAAAGGCCCCGGCGGCCGAGGATGGGCGTCGCCCGACCGTGCCCGGCCTCCAGACTGCTTCAACGCGCTGGCAGGAACTCGGTAACGTCGATCGGAATGCGTTGGGACTCTGGCAGCACCGTCACTCTCTCGGCCACGGGGCGTCCGACATCGCGCTGCCGTCGATCGCTTTCCTACCTGAAGACCGGCGCGTCGGAATCGCAGTCGGCCCGGCGCCCCAAGCGCTCGATCCTTCGATACGGTTCAGTCCGCCCGGGGAGCACGGGAAGTACCGGCTCGCGCCGACTTGGGTGTCGAAGGCCGACCTCGCGACGGATCTTGGTGGGTTCGTCGAACAAACTCTCCGCCAGGCGGACCGCGATGCGGCCGCGAGGCCATGGGCGAATTGGCTTCGTCAGCGTCTCACGGAAGCCCAGACCCTCGCCGCGACACCCGATGCTCGGAGGAAGGTCGAGTTCGGCGAGCTAGTCGCCGCTCGTTGGCATCGCCTCGCGAAGGCGCTGGGCGAAGACACCCGCGTGCTCGAGGGCATACTGGTCGACTCGAGCGTCGTTTCCGACGAACGCGGTCTGGACCAGCTGTCTTCTGCAGTCGCCGACCGTGTGCGCGAGGTTGGAAACGGGGCCGGCTGGCGCGACCTAGCGCTCGACCGGGCGGAAATGCTCCAGCCGCCGCATGAACGTGGATACCGGCTAGCCGAGAAGGCCCGCGCATGGCTGCGGCAGCCGGACACGCCCTTCCCCGATCTGCGGGGCGTGCTCCACCGGCTTGGCGTCGGGCTGGGCGTCTTCGACGGCCCGCCCATCTTCCGCAGCGCCACGATGCGCGGAACGAAGGGAGGTGCGGCGATTCTGTACACCGAGGGAGACCATGCCTATGGCGGTGTCGCACCAACTCGGTTCGCCATAGCTGCCGGTCTCGGTCGACTGCTGGCGGCTGGCCTGTCGGAGGCAGCGTTCGGCGCGGCGCACGGCCCCCAGTCGCGCTGGGTCGCCACGCGGCAAGCGAACGCGTTTGCCGCCGAGTTCCTCCTGCCCATGCGTGGCATGGGGCTCACGTCCGATGTCCAGGCGCTGAGCGAACGGTACGGGATCTCGAGGTGGGCCGCCGAGCGCCATCGAGAGAATCGGCTGAACGGAGCGTCGGGAAGATTTCAGCCATGATTCCCGCGCTCGCCCCCGCCAGTCATGCTCAGCCGCCCATGCAGGGCCAACAACACCTCCGCATCGAGCGCCGCATACCGCAGCTGGGCTTCGCTGAGTGGCCTCCGGCTCCAGTTCGAGGTCTGCTCGCTCTTGTCGAGCGTGAAGCCGAGCTCACGTTCGCACACCGCGGCTAGCGCGTGGCCGCCGAGTGCCTCGTGGCCGCGGAGGCGCCGAGACGCTTCCAGCGTGTCGAAAACCCCGCCTAGCTCGATGCCGAGTGAGCCGAGGAGACGCCGCTCGAAGCGCGCGTTGTGGATCACCTTCACCGGCGAGTCCGCCGTCAGGAGGTCACGCAGGGGCTCCAGCGACGCGACGGCGAACGGGTCGATCAGGAAGGTCTTCTCGGTGGTGGCGATCTGGACCAGGCAAAGGGGCGCCCGCGCGCGCGTCGCTCGAGCCGTCGCCGAGCTCGCCCTTGCCATTGCTGCCCCAGCACCAGATCTCGCCCGCGCGCGTGCGGGCGCAGTTGTGGTGCCAGCTCGTCGCGACCTCGACGACGTCGGCGAGGCCGGGCACCGTGACGACGCGCTCGGGGTCCCCAGCTGGCGTCGGCCGGCCGTCGAGCCCGCCGCGGCGGTTCTCGCCCCAGCACGCCACCGTGCCGCGGCGCGTGACCGCGCAGAGGTGGTCCATGCCGGCAGCGAGCTGCGTCGCGCCGCCGACCTCCACGCGGTGCGGGGGCGGCGCGGGACCGCGCCGGCGCCCGTCGACGACCAGGCGCGGTCCCCAGCAGGTGACCTCCCCGCTCGCCGCGAGCGCACAGCTCTGGGTGAAGGCGAGCGCGAGCGCGACGGCGCCGCTCACGCCCTCGACCGGCACGGCGTCGAGCCGATCGGCGACCGCCCCCGACCAGCCGGTGGCCGACGCCACGGTATTGCCCCAGCAGGCGACCGAGCCGTCGGCCCGCACGGCGCAACCGCGGTTCGTGCCGACGGCGAGCCCGCGGGCGTCGCCGAGCCCCGCGACGAGGACGGGCGCGTGGAGGTACTGGTTGCGCTGCCCGACCGACGTCTCGGTCTCGAAGGCGAGCGGCCACTCACCGACGCAGCGCACGGCCCCCGCGCCGTCGCGCACGCACAGGTTCGCGCCCCCGAGCGCCACCTCGGCGGCGACGACGGGCTTTGGGGCCGGCGCGCCCGAGCCCGCGGGCGCAGGCGTGGATTGCTCGGCCGACCCGCTCCCCGCGGCCCCAGCGGCAGCGACGGCTTCAACGGCGGCTGGAAGAGCGTGTGCGTCGGGCTCAGCACCTGGAAGAGCATCCGCTGGCACCACACCCCGGAGCTCATGAGCATGTCGCTCGCGCGCAACCGCATGCACGAGATCCTCGACGAGATGGGCGCGCTCGTCGAAGACAAGCTCGGCGCCGAGCGCATCTTCAAGCTCGAGACCGTCCTCGCGAATCCGATGCAGGTCGCGCGCCTCTACGCGGGCAGCGTCGCGGCCTGCCGCAGGGCCACGCTCGAGCTACTCCTCGCGCACCACACCGCGCGGCGCGAGCTCGTGCCCGAGAAGACCGACGTCGTCGTCTACGGCATCCCGGAGTGGAGCCCCTACGCCGCCTTCAGCAGCATGAACCCTCTGCTCACGCTGCTCTCGACCGGCCTCGGCTACCTCGGGGGCATGATCGAGGCGCTCGGCAAGCCCGGGTGCAGCGTCGTCCTGGCGACGCCCTGCCCCGACACCTGGGACGACGCGCGCCATCCTTCGTACCGCGAGGTCTACGAGCGCGTGCTCGCCGACACGAGGGAGCCCGGAGAAATCATGGCGCGCTACGAGGCCGACTTCGCGACGCGCCCGGCGTACGTCGAGCGCTACCGCACGGGCTTCGGCTTTCACCCGATCCACGGCCTGCTCGCGACCCACCCCTTGAAGCGCCTGCGCCACGCGGGGCGCGTGTTCGTGGCGGGCATCGGCGAGCCCGAGATCGCGCGCCACCTCGGCTTCGAGCCGACGGCGACGGTCGAGGCGGCGCTCGCGCGCGCCCGCGAGCTCCACGGCGGCACGCCGAGCGTGGCGTGCGTCACCTACCCGCCGGCCTTCATCCGCCGCTGACGGGCTCTCCGTGCGGCTGGGTGCACGTCGAGCACGCACACCACGCAAAGCGCGCGCGATATACTGTAAGCCGATGTCGACGGCGCGGCGCCTGCACCACACGCTCGAGGAGTACCTCTCGGTCGAGGAGCACGGCGACCTCCGCCACGAGTACCTGGATGGCGAGATCTACGCCATGGCAGGCGGCACGCCGGAGCACGCGGCGCTCGCGGCGCGCATGCTGCTCGAGCTCGCTCCGAAGCTGCCAGCGTGTACCGCGTTGACCTCGGATCTGCGCGTGCGCATCGAGGCCACGGGCCTGTCCACGTACCCGGATGCATCCTTCGTCTGCGGCCCCGCGGAGCGCTCGGCGACCGACAGGACGGCGATCACCAACCCGACGGTGCTCATCGAGGTCACGAGCCCCTCGACCGAGGACTACGACCGCGGGGACAAGCTCTCGCACTACCAGCAGATCCCCTCGCTCCGGGCGATTCTCGTCGTCTCGCACGCCGCGCCGCGCATCACGGCCGTCGAGCGCGTCGGCGACACGTGGCGCACGACGGACTACCGCGCCGGCGAGCGCGTCGCGCTCTCGGCGCCGGCCGTCGAGCTCGAGGTCGATGCCGTCTACCGGGCGCTCGCGGGCCTTGCGGGCGCGGCGAGCTGACGAGCGCGGCGCGTCAGCGGTCTTCCTGGACCTGGTCGAACTCGCGCATCTCGCGGTCGCCGGCCGAGGACAGGTACGCAAGCGTCGCGCTCGTGAGCATGAAGATGGTCGCCATGATGCCGGTCATGCGCGTCATGAAGTTGCCCGAGCCGCGGCCGCCGAAGATCTGCGAGGCGCCGCCGCCGAGCGAGCCACCGAGGCCGCCGCCGCGCGTCTGCTGCAGGAGCACGACGAGCACGAGGAACACGCACACGATGATGTGGATGACGTTGAGCAGCGACTGCAGCATGGCGGGTCTCGGGGGCGGCCGCGCGACGCGAAGGGCGCGCGGGGGCCGCGAAGCAGAGGGGCGCGTTCTAGCGCGGTTTCCGGCGCTGCGCCAGCTCCGTGCGCGAGGCCGCACGATGGCGCCCGACCGTCCTTTCGACGCCGTGTCGCGCTAAGCTCGCGCCCTGCGAGAGAGAGGTCCCCATGGTCACGGTGTTCCAGTCCCACAGCCCCGGGCGCCTCGGCGCCATCCTCCTGTCGGGCGGGATCTTCCTCCTCGTGGCCGCCGCGGGGCTCGGCGTCGGCGCGGGCCTGAGCTACTCGGCCTCGAAGCGCCTGGTCGATCACGGGCTGCGCGCCGAGGGCACGGTGGTCGAGCTCGTGGAGAGCGGTTCGGGCAAGGACCGCTGCTCGACCCCGCGCTTCGAGTTCGTCGCCGACGACGGCCGGGTCCACGAAAAGCGCGGCAAGGTGTGCTCGTCGCCGCCGGGCTACCGGACGGGCGAGCGCGTGACCGTCCTCTACGAGCCGGGGCGCGCCGGGGACGCGACGCTCGAGGACTTCACCTCGCTGTGGCTCCTGCCCCTCATCCTCGCCCTCGTCGGCGGCGGGCTCCTGCTCGGCGGCGCGAGCACGACGCTCTTCGGGGTCGTCGTGCTCGCGCGGGCGCGCCGCGAGCGGTCGGCGCAGAGCGGCACTCGTTGACCGCCCTCGCCGGCGCCGCGTAGCATCGCGACATGGCCCGACGCACGAGCCCCCTCGTCATCTGCCTGGCCATCGGGGGCCTCGAGGCCGTCGCGTGCAACCTGGTCACGGGCGCCGACGATCTCAGCGTCGACACCTCGGGCGCAGGGGGCAGCGGAGCCTCGACCTCGACGACGAGCACCTCGACCACGAGCACCTCGACGACGACCAGCACGTCGACGACCACCTCGACGACCACCTCGACGACCACCTCGACGACGACCAGCACCGATCCGTGGGAGGCGGACCGGCAGGCCTGCGTCGATCACATCAACGCGCTCCGAGCGACCAAGGGCCTGCCGGCCTACCAGCGCTGGGTGTCCGCGGAGTCGTGCGTGGATCAGCAAGCGACGCACGACCAGTCGGTGAACATCGCCCACGACGCGTTCTCGCACGGCACGCCCGCCTGCGGCGGCAACGGGCAGAACGAGTGCCCCGGCTGGGGCGTCGGCTCCATCGTCGGCTGCCTCGACTCGATGTGGGGCGAGAAGGATCAGGCCGGCTGCGCGGGGTGCGACGCCTGCGACACCTTCACCATCTTCCAGAACGCCTGCCCCAACTGCTCGTTCTACGGCCCGCCGGTCTGCGGCCACTACGTGAACATGAGCTCGGCGACCTTCACGAGCGTCGCCTGCGGGTTCAGCACCGACGGCAGCTGGGCGGCGATCAACTTCCAGTGACGGGCGCCGGAGCGACCGTGCGTGCAAGATCTGGGGTCGAGCGGCCCTGGACCCTTGCCGAAGCAGCAGGCGGCATCCGGACCTGAGTATGTTTCCCTCACCCCCCGGCCCCCTCTCCCGAGGGAGAGGGGGTGGTCCTTGTCGGGGGCTTTCGTCGTTGGCGGTCGGAAAACGAAGCGCGCTAGCGGGTGTCGCCGCGTCGGCCAGGCGCTCGGAGCAGTGGGCGGAT
>JACRDA010000455.1 GCA_016212965.1 Myxococcales bacterium | reverse complement strand
CCGCTGCCGCCCTGTCCACCGACGGCGCCGGCGCCGCCCTGTCCGCCGACCGAGGCGCCGCCGCCGCCCTGGCCACCGACGGGCCCACCGCCCGCGCCGCCGGTGGACGCCGTGCCGCCCGAGCCGCCCGTGCCCGAGCCGCCCGTGCCGCCGAGGTCGAAGACGAGGTCGTCGAAGCCGAGCACGGCCGTGCAGCCCGCGAGCGCCACGCCGGCAGCGAGGGCCCCGCTGCGGCGCGCGAGCCGCGCGGCGCTCCGCCGTGTCGTCCCGCGTCCGTTGCCTCGCGCGCGTCCGCCACCCATGGGCGCATGGTACCACGCCGGCCGCGGCCGGCAGGATTCCGCCCCGGAGGGGGCGGGGAGTCAGTCGCCGAACTTGATGCCCTGCGCGAGCGGCAGTTCCTTGCCCCAGTTGATGGTGTTGGTCTGCCGACGCATGTACGCCTTCCACGAGTCCGAGCCGCTCTCGCGGCCGCCGCCGGTCTCCTTCTCGCCGCCGAAGGCGCCACCGATCTCCGCGCCGCTCGTCCCGATGTTGACGTTGGCGATGCCGCAGTCGCTGCCGGTGGCGGCGAGGAAGGCCTCGGACTCGAGCAGGTTCGTCGTGAAGATGGCGCCCGAGAGCCCCTGCGGCACGCCGTTGTGCTGCGCGAGGGCCTCGTCGAGGCCGTCGTAACGCAGGAGGTACAGGATTGGCGCGAAGGTCTCCTCCTGCACGATCGTGTAGTCGTTCTTCGCCTCGGCGAGGCACGGGCTCACCCAGCAGGTACCCGGGTACGCCGGTCCGGAGAGGCGCTCGCCGCCGTACACGACCTTGCCGCCCTCCTTCTTCAGCCGCTCCACGGCGGCCATCATCTCCTCGACGCCGCTCGGCTCGACGAGCGGTCCCATGAGCGTGCCCTCGGCGAGCGGGTCGCCGATCCGAACCTGCGCGTAGGCGGCGACCAGCCGATCGCGCAGCTTCTCGTAGATCGAGCGGTGCGCGATGATGCGACGCGTGGAGGTGCAGCGCTGCCCGGCGGTGCCGACGGCTCCGAACACGATGGCCCGCATGGCGAGGTCGAGGTCGGCGTGCTGGGACACGATGATGGCGTTGTTGCCGCCGAGCTCGAGGATGGTGCGGCCGAGCCGCTCGCCGACGATGCGGCCCACGCGGTAGCCCATGGCGCAGGAGCCGGTCGCGCTGACGAGCGGGATACGCCGGTCGTGCAGGATCCGGTCGCCCACCGTCGAGCCGCGGCCCACGATGAGCGCCGAGAGGGCCGGGTCGAAGCCGTTGGCGGCGAACACGCGCGCGGCGAGCTTCGTGCAGGCGATGGCGGTGAGCGGGGTCTTGCTCGCCGGCTTCCAGAGCACGGCGTCGCCGCACGCCCAGGCGAGGGCGGCGTTCCACGCCCAGACCGCCACCGGGAAGTTGAAGGCGCTGATGACGCCCACGACCCCGAGCGGGTGCCACTGCTCGTACATGCGGTGGCTCGGACGCTCGGAGTGCATGCTGAGGCCGTAGAGCTGGCGCGACAGCCCCGTCGCGAAGTCGCAGATGTCGATCATCTCCTGCACCTCGCCCTCGCCCTCGGCGCGGATCTTCCCCATCTCGAGGGTCACGAGCGCGCCGAGCGGCTTCTTCGCCTGGCGCAGCGCGTCGCCGATCTGGCGCACCACCTCGCCGCGGCGCGGGGCCGGCACGGCGCGCCACACCTTGAACGCGGCGTCCGCGCGGGCGACGACCCGCTCGTAGTCCTCGGGGGTGGCCTGGCGCACGGTGCCGATGACGCTGCCGTCGATCGGCGTGTGCACCGGGGTGACCTCGCCCGAGCCGAACCAGCTGCCGTCGAAGGCACCCAGGTTGTCGCGCTCGAGGCCGAGCAGCTCGAACAGCGCCTTCTGGTCCAATTGCCCAATCCCGCCCTGGATCTTGTCAAGCGCGTGCATGTGTGGCTCCTCGCGTCGCTCCCAATGAGGACGGCGCGCCACCCTTCCCACAGCTCGGGCGGGGCGGGAACTGCGGATGAGCGGCGCGCGCCGGGTGAGGCCGATGGCCACCCCTGCCACGCTCGGGGCGAGGCGCAAGGCTTGCGCGCGCGCTTCGCGATGCGCATCCATGCTCAGAGGCGCGAGGACGCGCCGCAACGCAAAGGCACCCCCCATGAACTGGTCCCTCCGTCTCGGCAAGCTGTTCGGCATCCCCGTGCGCGTGCACTGGAGCATGCTGCTGCTCGTCCTGTTCCTGTCCTGGGGCGGTGGGCTCATGGGCGTCGTCGGCAGCCTCGTCGCCATCGCGCTCCTGTTCGCCTCGGTCGTCGCGCACGAGCTCGCGCACGCGCTCGCGGCGCGCCGCTACGGCATCGGCACCGCGGAGATCCTGCTCATGCCGATCGGCGGTGTCGCCAAGATCGAGCGCGAGCCCGCGCGCGGGCGCCACGAGGTCGTGATCGCGCTCGCGGGGCCGGCCATGAGCCTGCTCCTCGCCGGGCTCGCGGGCCTGCTCGCGCTCGCCACGGCCGGGGTGCCGGTCGTGCACGCCCTGGCGGCCACGCTCGCGAGCGCCAACCTGATGCTCGGCCTGTTCAACCTGCTGCCGGCCTTCCCGATGGACGGCGGGCGCGTGCTGCGCGGCGCCCTGCGCGAACGCCGCGGCCTGCTCGCCGCCACGCGCATCGCCGCGAAGGTGGGGCGCATCGTCGCCGTGCCGATGGCCGTGGCGGGCCTCGCGCTCGGGAGCTTCTCGCTCGTGCTCGTCGCGGGCTTCGTGTGGCTCGCCGGTCGCTCCGAGGAGCGCGTGGTCGAGGCGCGCGCCGCCTGGCGGCAGGAGGCGCCGTTCGAGGTCGGGGCGCGTGCCGAGCCGCTCGAGGCGGTCGACGCGACGCCCTTCGTGGTCGACGGCGACGCCGGCTGGGTCGCTCCGCGCGCCGCCCGTGGCCGCCCGGGGGCGCCTGCCCCGGCGCCGCAGGCCTACGCCGTGCGTCGCGGTGGCCGCCGCTACGTCGTGCTGGTCGGGCCGTTCGGCTACGTGATCCGCGAGGTGTGAGCGGGCGCGGCGGCGACCCGGCGCAGCGCGTCGGATCAGCTCGCCCGGCCGCCCCTGCCGCGCGTGCGCGGCCGCAGATCGACCGGGCCGTCGAAGGGCGGCCGCTGCATCGCGCCGAGCGTCGAGCGGCGGGCATGGGGCGCGAGCGCCGCGACGGCGTCGGCGAGCCGTGGGTCGCCGACCTCGCCGAGCGCCGTCAGCTCGGCGGCGTACGGCCCGAATAGGGCGGCGACCTTGCCTGGCTCGGCGGCGACGACGAGCACGGCGCGCGCCGCGGGCGGGAGCACGAGCACCTCGGGGGCCGGATCGAAGCCGACCACGTGGCTCGGCCGGGCGCGCGCGAGGCCGACGGCGGCGAAGGTCGCCGCGAAGCGCGCGAGCGCCGCCTCCGTCCCCGGATCGAGCACCCCCCGCGGCACGGCTCGCGCCGCCGCGTCGAGCGCCGCGTCGAGCGCGAGCGCGAAGTCCTCCGCCCGCGCGACTCCGCCCGCGACGAGCGCCACGCGCGGCGACAGGCAGCCCGCCTGGTCGAAGGGCACGACGTCGGCGGCGAGCGCACCCGCCGTCTCGGCAAGGTCGGGGCCGGCGCCGATCGCGGCGAGGCCGAAGCCCGAGCCGTGGGCGCGGAGCTCGACGCCCGGAGGCAGGGAGCGAAGCAGGCGCGCGAGCGTGTCGTCGCTGCCGTAGGCGTGGACGAGCTCGCCCGGCACCGGACTGAGCTCCGTCACGAGCTCGAGCGGCGGCTCCGCACCCGGCGCGGGCTCGAACGCCGGGAGCCGGCGCGCCTCGCGCACGAGCAGCTCGGCGAGAACCCCGTCGCGCCGGGACGGGCGCACGCGCACGACGGGCGCGCACGCGACGGCGCAGGCGAGGGCCCGGAGGGCCGCCGTGCACACGTTGGCCGCGAGCACGACCGTGCAGCGCGGCGCGCGCTCGGCAAGGCACAGCAGGGTCTCGACCTCCGCCGCGCTCGGCGTGTGCTCGAGGTGCTCGCGGAGCGCCAGCTCGATGCCGGGCCGGCTGAGCCCGGTCGCGAGCGCGAGCGCGGCGCGGGCTTCGCGCCCGAGCGCGCCGGCCGGATCGGCGACGCGCCGCGCGATCTCGCAGAGCGCGGCGACGCGCGCCCGGGCGGGCCAGCCGACGGAGCTCACCGCTGCTCAGCGGGCGCGCTCGAGGACGTAGCGCGCGAGCTCGCGCAGCGGCTCGGCTGCGGGGCCGAGGCCGGCCACCGCCTCGAGCGCCTCGTCGACGAGCCGCCCGGCCACGACCCACGAGCGCTCGAGCCCGAGCAGCGCCGGGTAGGTGAGCTTGCCGCGCTGCCGGTCGGCGCCGACGGGCTTGCCGAGCGCGGCCGGGTCCCCGCTCTCGCCGAGGATGTCGTCGACGACCTGGAAGGCGTGGCCGAGCGCGCCGCCGCAGGCGCCGAGCGCCGCGATGCGGCTCTCGTCGCCGCCGACGAGCAGCCCGCCGCACACGAGCGCGGCGCGGATGAGGGCACCGGCCTTGCGCGTGTGGATGAACTCGAGCGTGACCTCGTCGCCCGGCTTGCCCTCGTGGAGCATGTCCTCGACCTGACCCGCGACCATGCCGTCGGTGCCGGTCGCGCCCGTGATGACGGCGAGCGCGTCGAGCGTGCGCGACGCGCCCGAGAGGCGGCGCTGCTCGACGAGCAGCTCGAAAGCCTGCGAGAAGAGGGCGTCGCCCGCGAGCAGGGCGATGCCCGGGCCGAAGCGCGCGTGGCAGCTCGGCTGGCCGCGCCGCAGCTCGTCGCCGTCGAGGGCGGGCAAGTCGTCGTGCACCAGGCTGCAGGCGTGGATGAGCTCGAGCGCGCAGGCCGTGGGCAGCACGTCTTCCATCCCGCCGCCGCAGACCTCGGCGCCGGCGATGCACAGGATCGGTCGGAGGCGCTTGCCGTCCCCGAGCACGGCGTAGCGCATGGCGGCGTGCAGCTCGAGGGGCCGCCGGCCGCCGAAGCCGAGAAAGTCCGCGAGCCCGCGCTCGACCCGCTGCCGGCGCGGCTCGAGGTAGGCGCGCAGCGACGCTCCGGCGCGCGAGCGCGGAGCCTCGGAGCTCGGGGGTGAGGCGACGTCGGTGGCGTCCGTGGGCGGGTCAGTCATCTCGTTGGCGTGGGACACGTACAGTCCTTGCGGTGCCGGCTGGGCCGACGGGCGTGTAGCCGTGCCGGGCGCCGAAGGCGAGCGGCGCAGCAGCATGCGGCATCGGCCGGCCGCCCGCAATCGGGGACGCTCCGAGGCGCCCCGGGCGTTGTACGATGACGGCCCGTGCGCGACCCGACCTCCACCCCTGTCCCGCGGCGGCGGGCGCCGGCGGCGCACGCGGTGCTCGCGGTGGCTGTCGGCGTCGTCGCCTGCCAGCCCCAGCCCGAGGCGCCGCGGGTGGGGCTCGCCCCTTCGAGCGCGCTCGGGACGGGCGCCTCCGCCGTGGCGCCCTCCGGCCAGGTGGCCGCACCCGCGACCGCGCCGAGCGCGAGCGCCGTCGCGGCCGCGTCCGCCGACGTCGTGTCGCACGCCTCGACCCAGGCCGAGCCCGGGCCGAGCGTGCTCGCGGCCGGCTCGGTCGACGGCGCCGCCCTGCGCGCCCGGGCCCGCGCGCGCCTCGGCCAGGATCGTTCGGCCGTGACCGTGCTCGCGGGCGGGAGCGCGCTCGAGCTCGGCGAGCGCATCTGCGAGGCCGTCGTGCCGTGGCGCCCCCCGACGACGCCCGTCCTCTTGAAGCCCAACATCTGCGGCTACCACGCCCTGCGCGAGGGCGGCGGCGACAACGGCATCACGGGCCGCACGACCGACCCCGAGTTCGTGCGCGGCGTCGTGCGCTGCCTGCGGGCGCGCGGCTTCACGGCGATCACCGTCGCCGACGGCTGCTCGGTGCCGCACGCCGATTGGCAGAAGGTCATCGCGCTCACGGGGTACCGCGCCATGGCGGCCGCGGAGCAGGTGCCGCTCGTCGACATGGTCGACGACGGCTACTTCGACACGGCGCCCGGCACGCCCGGCAAGCCGCTGCGCGTGACCGGCATGGAGGGAACCACCGTACCGACCCTGCTCGTGCCGAAGCTCCTCGCCGAGCACCTCGATCACGGCCTGTTCCTGTCGCTGCCCAAGCTGAAGGCGCACCGCTTCAGCGTGGTGTCGCTCGCGGTCAAGGCGACGCAGGGCCTGCTCATGCTGAGCGACCGCGCGCCCGCGCACCTGCAGAAGTGGCGCATGCACCGCGAGCTGCTCGACTACGTGAAGAAGCTCCAGGCGGGCGACGACGACCGGGCGGCGTACGTACGCTCGCTCGAGGTCTTCGCGGCGCGCGAGATCGACGCCTTCGAGGTCATGGTGCCGGATGCCGTGCTCGTCGAGGGCGCGCCCGCCATGAACGGCGACGGCTTCGATCTGCTGGTGCCGAGCGCGGAGCAGGTGGCCATCGGCGGGACGAACGCCGTCGCGGTCGACATCGCCGGCTCGCAGTTCCTCGGCCTCTGGGACAGCGCCGAGCTCGCCGCGGGTCTCGGCGGCCACCGGGCGTCGCCGCTCGTCGAGCTCGCCGCCGAGCGCTTCGGGGTGCCGCTCGCGCTGCCGACCCTGCGCGGTGACGGCGCCGAGCTGCTGCGCCGGCCACGGCCCGTGCACTACAAGGCCGTGGCGCCGTTCCGCATCGATCGCGACGCGCCTTGAACGCCGGGCGCCGGCACGCCAGGCGCCGCCCGCGCCGCGGGACGGGCTCCGCCCGTCAGGGTGCGGGCCGCGGGACCGGCTCCGCCGCGCCGAAGGCCGCGCCCGGGGTGCCCTGGCGCAGGCGCAGCAGCTCGCCGTCCGGGCTCACCGCGAGCACCGCCGCCCGCCCGCTCGCGTCGACGTACACGGCGGGGTCGCCCGCGACGCTCGCGCCGAGCCGCTCCCACGCACCCCAGGTGCCGTGGGCCTGCGCCTGCCCGAGGTGCCAGAGGGCGCCGTCCGCACCGCGCGCGACGAGCGCGAGCCTGCCGGCGGCGGTCGTGAACGCCACGGGCTCGCCGGCGAGCGCGCCGCCGAGCGAGAGCCACGGGCTGAACGCGCCACCCGGCTGGAGCTGCCAGGCGTGCGCGAGCGCGCCGTCGCGGCCGCGCGCGAAGAGCGCGAGCAGGTCGCGGTCGCTGCGCACGACGGCCATGCGCCCGACGAGCGCGCCGCCGCCGAGGTTCTGCCAGCGCTGCCAGCCGCGCGCGGTGCGCCGCAGCTGCCAGCCCTCGCCCGTCGCGGCGATCGCGAAGAGCTCGAGCGCGCCGTCGGCCTCGTACGCGGCGGCGGGCTCGCCGAGGGGCGTCGGACCGCCGGGGATCGAGCGCACGACGGCGTCGGCCCCGAGCCCGAGCTCGAAGAGCGAGCCGTCGAGTGCGCGTCCGAGCGCGCTCGCGGCTCCCCCGGGTCCGAGCGCGATCGCGAGCGG
>JACRDA010000447.1 GCA_016212965.1 Myxococcales bacterium | reverse complement strand
GGCACGGCGTGGGGGGACCCGCCCCGATGTCGAGCGCGAGGACGCGGGCGATCGGGCTCGCTCTCCGACACCGACCGCGTGCCCGCGCCGCAGCGCGAGTCGGGGCGGGGCCCACGCCGTGCCGCGCCGACGCCCCTCGCCCCGGGCGACCCCACCCGACCCGATGCGCGATCTTGACGGCACCCGGACGCGGGCGTAGCGGCGGCACGCGCGATCGGATTTGGCCGGTCGCCCTGGCCCCCGGGACTCGACCATGAGCTGGCTCCACGATCAGACGACCGAGATGCTCCGCCGTATCGAGGAGGCGAAGGCGAAGAAGGCCTTCCCGTTCTTCCGGCCCTTCGAGAACGTCGGGCCGCGCGTGAAGGTCGGGGCGGGCAGCTACGTCAACTTCACCTCGAACGACTACCTAGGCCTGTCGCAGCACCCGAAGCTCATCGCGGCCGCGGTCGCCGGCACGCGCCGCTACGGCACGGGGCTCGGGAGCGCGCGGCCGCAGGCGACGAGCGTGCGGCACCTCTTGCTCGAGGAGCGGCTCGCGAAGTGGACGCACTACCAGGGCTGCGCGGTCTTCACGACCGGCTACCAGGCCCTGGTCGGCGTCCTGCAGACCTTTCTCGACGACGAGTGCACGGTCGTGCTCGACAAGCTGAGCCACGCCTCGATCATCGACGGCGTGCTGATGGCGCAGGGCAAGAGCCCCGAGCTCGAGGTGCGCTTCTGCAAGCACAACAACGTCAAGCACCTCGACTCGATCCTCGCGAGCGCGTCGCACCCGAAGAAGATGGTCGTCATCGAGGGCCTGTACAGCGTGGACGGCGATCTGGCGCCGCTCGCGGACATGGTCGCGGTCGCGAAGAAGCACGGCGCGGTCGTGGTGCTCGACGACGCGCACGGGCTCGGGGCGCTCGGGCCGACGGGGCTCGGGGTCTGTGAGCTGTCGGGCCTCGTCGGGGAGATCGATCTCTTGATCGGCACCTTCTCGAAGTCGTTCGGGACGGTCGGCGGCTTCGTGTGCGCCGACCAGACGCTCATCGACTACCTGAAACTGACGGCGCGCTCGTTCCTGTTCTCGGCGACCCTGCCGCTCGCGCAGTGCGAGGCCGCGCTCGCGGCGCTCGACATCATCTCGACCGACCACTCGCTCTTCCGCAAGCTCGAGGACAACGCGCGCTTCTTCCGTGGCGGGCTCGAGGAGCTCGGCTTCGACCTCGGCGAGAGCACGACCCACATCTCGCCCATCTTCATCAAGGACGAGATGAAGACGCTCATGTTCGGCGCCTACCTCTTCCACGCGGCCGAGGTCATCATGATGCCGTTCGTGTCGCCGGGCGTCGCGCCCGGGACGGAGCGGCTGCGCTGCAACGTGACCGCGGCGCACACGAAGGACGAGATGGGCTACACGCTCGAGGCGCTCGCCATCATCGGCAAGATGCTCGGCGTCTTGCCCGAGAGCGCCAAGACGAGCGCCTCGAACGCGCGCCGCATCGGCTACCTCATCAAGAACAAGGCCGCGGGCCTCCTCAAGAACGGCCTGCCCTTCGTGCGGCACGAGATCGAGACCGTGCGCGAGATCCGCAGGCAGATGAAGGAGCCGCCGGCCGGCTGAGCGGGCGCGGCGGCGCGACTTGTCCTTGCCGAGCCGATGTGTGGGTCGGTAGAGTGACCCGTCGGGTAAGTGCCCGATAAGCCTTCGCATTGCCGCGCGGTCGCCGGGAGGGGCCCGCGCCGAAAGGGAGCCCGCATGCCTCGTACCCCGCTCCTCAGCATGATCCGCCGGCTCGCCGCCGAGCACCGCACGGCGCTGCATCGCAGGGTGCCCGTCGACGTGGTGCGCCACGAGCGCGCCGAGGCCGCCGTGAAGCGGGGTACGACGCGCCGCGATCTGCTGCTCGGGTCGGCGGCGGTCGCGACGCTCGGGGCCTGCAAGAAGGACGAGACGACGCCCGCGCCGACGCCGAACGCGCCGCGCATCGCGATCGTCGGTGCCGGCATCGCCGGGCTCGCGGCGGCGCTCACGCTGCGCGACAAGGGCGTCGCGGCGACGGTGTACGACGTGTTCACGCACCGCGTGGGCGGTCGCATGGTGACCGAGCGCGGCAGCGAGCCCACGGGCTGCAACAGCTGCCACGTGGCACCGGCCGGCGCGCCCTCCATGTCGTGGAGCGACGCCCAGGTGACCGACATCTACGCCGAGCTCATCGACTCGGGACACACGACGATCCACGCGCTCGCGCAGCGCTTCGGGCTCGCGCTCACCGACGCCCTGGCCGCGCAGCCGGTGGGCTCGACCGAGACCTGGTACTTCAACGGCGGCTACTACACGCAGGCCGAGGCCGACACCGACTTCGCGGCGATCTACGACGCCCTCATGGCCGACGCGGACGCGGCGGGCTGGCCCGTCACCTTCGACACGGTGACGCCGGCGGGGCGCGTGCTCGACGACCTCAGCATCTACGACTGGATCGAGAGCCGCGTTCCGGGCGGCCACACCTCGCGGCTCGGCCGCCTGCTCGATGCTGCCTACTGCATGGAGTACGGCGCCGAGACGGCCGACCAGAGCTCGCTCAACCTCATCAGCATGCTGTCGGGCTCGCCCGCGGCACTGTCGGTGCTCGGCGAGTCGGACGAGCAGTACCGGCTCACGGGTGGCATCGATCAGCTGCCGCGCGCCATCGGCGACCACCTCGGCATCGGCGACGTCGTCAAGCTCGGCTTCGAGTTTCAGGCCCTGCGCATGGAAGCGGACGGCAGCTACACGCTGACCTTCGACACCGACGGCGGCACCCAGGAAGTGCGCGCCGACTACGTCGTGCTCGCCATCCCGTTCGGCGCGCTCCGCACGCGCGATTTCTCGGCCGCAGGCTTCGACGCGCTGAAGGAGCAGGCGATCATGGAGCAGGGGCAGGGGCGCAACTGCAAGCTCCAACTGCAGTTCACGGCGCGGCTCTGGAACCAGGCCGGCGCCTGGGGCATCGGCAACGGCTCGACCTACTCCGACACCGGCTACCAACTCTCGTGGGACCCGACGCGCGGTCAGGCGGGCACGAGCGGCATCCTGGTCGGCTACAACGGCGGCGACGCGGCGGGCGCCACGGCGCTCGCGCACCCCTACGGCAACAGCGGCGATCCGGACGTCGTCTCCGACGCGCAGGCCTTCCTCGCGCAGATCGAGCCCGTGTTCCCGGGGCTCACGGCCCTGTGGAACGGCAAGTGCTGCGAGACCAAGGCGCACATCGATCGGCGCTTCAACTGCTCGTACGCCTACTACCGGGTCGGGCAGACGCAGGACATCTGCGGCTACGAGCGCGAGCCGCAGGGCAACGTGTTCTTCTGCGGCGAGCACACGTCCATCGAGAACCTCGGCTTCATGGAGGGCGCGGCCTCCGAGGGCATCGCCGCTGGCGAGGCCGTGCTTGCGGCGCTCGGCATCGCGTAGCGCGCGGTGCCCGCGCGTGCGCCCCGGCGGGGGCGCGAGGCCCCCGGCGGACGGCACGAATCCGCCGGTCGCTTTTTCCGTCACAAGCACGGGGTGCCGCGCGTTGGTCGCCCGAGAGCGCGGGCCGCTGGCCCGCCCACCACGGAGGACGACGCCATGACCCTGCCCGCGACCCATCTTGCCGCCCCGCACGCGCCCCACGCCTCGAACGGCGGGCGCCTCGTCACGGCCGACGGCCGCGAGCTGCCGCTCCGCGCGGTCGGCCTCGCGGTCGAGGCTGCCGCCGGCATCGCGCGCGTCGTCGTGACGCAGCACTTCCACAACCCCTTCGCCGAGCCTTTGTCGGTGAGCTACGAGCTGCCGCTGCCGGCCGAGGGCGCCGTCTCGGGGTTCTCGTTCGAGCTCGACGGCCGCCGCATCGTCGGCGAGGTCGACAAGAAGCAGCGTGCGCGCGAGCGCTTCGAGCAAGCGGTGCTCGCCGGGCACAGCGCGGCCCTGCTCGAGCAGGACCGCTCGAGCCTGTTCCGCCAGGAGATCGGCAACGTGCCGCCGGGGAGCGACATCGTGGCCGAGATCGTCGTCGACCAGAAGCTCCGCTGGCTCGCCGAGGGCGAGTGGGAGTGGCGCTTCCCGACCGTGGTCGCGCCGCGTTACGTCGGCGCCGAGGGTCGGGTCGCGGACGGCGCGCGCGTGACGGTCGACGTCGCGGACGGTCCCCTGCCGGTGCGTGCGACCCTCTGCCTGCGCCTCGGCGATGCGCTCGGCCGGCCCGTGCGGGCGCGCGCGGGCGGCGAGCGAGCGCGTCCCACGGCCGTCGCGGCCGATGCGCGCGTAGCCTCACCCTCGCACGCGCTCGCGGTCACGGGGCGCGACGGGGCCTTCGAGGTGGCGTTCGCGGACGAGCGCGGCGCGCGCCTCGACCGCGACGTCGTGGTGCGCTGGCCCGTCGCGACGGACGAGGTCGGGGCGCGGCTCGTCACGGCGCGCCCGGCCGCCGGGGCGCCCATGGACGGCCACGCATACGGCCTGCTCACGCTCGTGCCGCCCGCGGCGGACGCCGTCGGCGCGCGCGTGGCGCGCGATCTCACGCTGCTCGTCGACGCCTCGGGCTCGATGCACGGCGAGCCGCTCGAGCAGGTGCGGCGCGTGGGGCTCGCCCTGCTCGCGACGCTCGACGCCGACGACTCGCTCGAGATGATCGCCTTCGGCAACGCACCGCGCCGCTTCCGGCCGGGCGCCGAGCGCGTCACCGCGGCCCTGCGACGCGAGGCCGAGAAGTGGCTGCGCGCGCTCCGCGCCGAGGGCGGGACCGAGATGAAGGCGGGGATCCTCGCCGCGCTCGAGCCGCTACGCGCGGGCGCACAGCGGCAGATCGTGCTCTTCACGGACGGGCTCATCGGCTTCGAGCAGGAGATCGTGCGCACCGTGCTCGAGCGCTTGGCCGGCTGCCAGGGGCGCTCGCGCGTGCACTCGGTCGGGGTCGGCTCGGCCGTGAACCGCACCCTCACGCTGGGCGCGGCGCGCGCCGGGCGCGGCGTCGAGGCCGTCATCGGGCTCGGCGAGGATCCGGAGCGCGCGGCCCTGCGCCTCTGCGCGCACACGGCCGCACCGCTCGTCGTCGAGCTCGAGGTCGCGGGCTCGGCGCTCCGCGCGCACGCCCCGCGGCAGCTGCCCGACCTCTACGCGGGGGCGCCGGCGCTCGTGTCGCTCGAGCTCGAGCCCGAGGGTGGCGAGCTCCGCGTGCGCGGCCGCACCGCGAGCGGGCGCTTCGAGCAGCGGCTCGTCGTCGCGCCCGTCGGCGCCGGCGAGGGGGCGCGCGGCATCGCGGCGCTCTACGGCCGCGAGGCGGTCGAGGATCTCGAGATGCTGGCCGCTGCGGGCGAGCGCGGCGTCGAGCGGGCCATCGAGGAGCTCGGCCTCGCGTTCCAGCTCGCGACGCGCATGACCTCGTGGGTGGCCGTGAGCACGGAGCGCACGGTCGACCCGCGCGAGCCCTTGCGCCGCACGACCATCCCGCAGGAGCTGCCGCACGGCATGAGCGCCGAGGGGCTCGGCCTGCGCGCCGCGCGACCCGCGCTGGCCGGGTACGCGCTCGCCGGTGGGCCCGCGCAGGCGGTGTTCGCGCCCGGCGCGGCCCCGGCACGGGCGTACGCGCCACCCGCGCCGAGCGAGGCGCCCGCCGACGACGCGCTCTTTTCGCTGCACGAGCTCGCCGAGCTCGAGCAGGAGCGCGAGAAGCGGGAGGAGCTCGCGCCGCCGCGTCCCGTGCGGGCCGCAGGTCGGCCGCGCACGCGCCCGGCCCCGGCCGAGCCGGCGGCCGCGGAGCCGCAGAAGCAGAAGGCGAAGAGCGGCCTCTTCGGGCGCGTCGCGGACGGCCTCCGCCGGGCCTTTTCGGCGGGCGAGGCCGCGCCGCTCGCGGTGGTGGGGCGTGTGGTCGTCCACGACGACGCAGGCTTCGTAGTCGAGCTCGAGCTGCCCGAGCCGCTCGAGTGGGCGCCCGAGGCCGTGGTCGTCGTGCTCGCGGACGGGACGCGCGTCGCGGCCGAGGTGCTGGTGGAGCTCACGACCCGCGCGGGCGCGCACGCCGCGGGCGTGGCGGTCCGCCTGGCGCTCCAGGCGCGCTCCCGACTCGAGGGCGGCACCGACTGGATCGTGCACCCCGAGCGCATCGAGCTCCGGAGCGCCGGGCGACAGGTGGTGATCGCGCTGTGAGCGTCGAAACTCGTCTCCGACAGCCGATGACCGACAGCCGTCGACTGACAACTGACAACTGACAACTGACAACTGCCTCCTCCATGACCGACCTCGACGTGCACCTGCCCGCCATCGCCACCGGCGACGCCGACGCCTTCGCGCGCTGGCTCGCCGGGGCCGAGGGGCGGCTGCGCGCGAGCCTCGCCTCCTTCGCGGCCGCGGTGGACGTCGAGGCGGTGCTGCAGGAGAGCCTGCTGCGCGTGTGGAACACGGCGCCGCGCCTGGTGCCGGACGGGCGGCCGAACGCCCTCGTGCGCTTCGCCGTGCGCGTGGCGCGCAACGCCGCCGTGAGCGAGTGGCGGCGGCTCGCGGCCGGGCGCGTCGTGCCCGAGGTCGAGCTCGGGGGCGGCGAGCCCGGCGATCCGCTCGACCCCGCCGCGGCCGAGCGGGCGCTCGAGTCGGGGCCGGCCGATCCGTGGCTGCGCGAGCGCATCCGGCGCTGTCACGGCGAGCTCGGCGGCAGCCCCGCCCGGGCGCTCGCGGCGCGGCTCGGCTCGGGCGGGCTCGAGCACGACCGCGAGCTCGCGGCCGGCGTCGGGATGACGCTCAACACCTTCCTCCAGAACGTGGCGCGGGCGCGCAAGCTCCTCGCCGCCTGCCTCGAGCGCGCCGGCGTGCGCCTCGCCGAGGTGTGGTCGTGACCGCCGACGACCAGAGCCGGCTCGTCGCCGAGGTGACGAGCGCCCACCGGGCGCGCGACCCCGAAGGACGGGTGTGCGCCCACCCCGCCTGGCACGATCTCGACGCCGGCGGCCGCCGCGAGGCCTTCGCGGCGACGCGCGAGCTCCGCACGCTCGAGGCGGCGCTCGACCCCGAGGGGCTCACGACGACGGCCCGCGCCGTGCTCGCGCGCATCCGGGGCGCCGCGCCCTGAGCCGAGGCGCGCCGCCGCAGGGAGCCCGGAATTCGATATTTCGGCCCCGGTGAACTATGAACTCGGCGAACGGCGTTCTCCGCCCCGGATCCCCCATGAAGCGACTCGTGCTCTCGTCCCTCGCGCTCGGCCTCGCGGCGTGCACCGCCCAGCTCGCGCCGAGCGAGACGCCGCCTCTCGCCGGGCCCGCCGGGCAGGCCCAGGCGGCGCTCGCGCCCGGTCTCGTCGGGGGCCCGAGCCCGGGTGCGAGCGCGGCCCCGGTGCTGCTGGCGGTTGCGAGCGCCGGCGCGCCGCCGCCGACCGTGCTCGCCGTGGTCGAGCCACCCGCGCCGGCGCCCGCGCCCGCGGTGGGACCGGCGTCGTGCCCCGACGGCATGCAGCTCGTCGAGGGGGACTACTGCACCGAGGTCGAGCACACCTGCCTCGAGGAGTGGTGGGACGAGTCGAACAAGAAGCGCGTGTGCGAGCGCTTCGCGCCGACGAGTCGCTGCCTCGGGCAGAAGGTCAAGAAGCGCTACTGCATCGACACCTACGAGTGGCCGAACAAGAAGGGCGTGCGCCCGGAGGTGATGAACACCTTCTACCAGGCGCAGGTGAAGTGCGCGGCGGTCGGCAAGCGCATGTGCACCGAGAGCGAGTGGAACTTCGCCTGCGAGGGGCCCGACATGCGCCCCTTCCCGTACGGCTACGAGCGCGACGCGCGCAAATGCAACGGCGACCACAAGTGGGACGGCCCCAACATGAAGAAGGTCGGCAAGCGCGACCCGGCCGAGCTCGCGCGGCTGTGGCGCGGGGTGCCGAGCGGCAGCCAACCCGAGTGCGTGAGCCCCTTCGGCGTCGCCGATCTGCCGGCCAACGCCGACGAAGTCGTCGCGGCCGAGTCGCCGCACGCGAAGTTCGAGAGCGTCCACACCGGGGGCCCCTGGTACAAGGGCGTGCGCAACCAGTGCCGGCCCAAGATCTACACGCACGACGAGGGCTTCTATTACTACTACCTGTCGTTCCGCTGCTGCTCCGAGCCCGACGGTGCTCCGAGCGACCCGCGCACGCCCGGCCAGATCAGGAAGGCCGACAAGTGGGGCATGGTGGAGCGGCTGGCGGGCTTCGACGTCGCCGACGCCCGCCAGAAGCTCGACCTGAAGGACAAGGGCCAGTGCACCTGCAAGGCGGGTGACGTGCGCTGCCACACGCTCTGCGGCACGCTGCTCGGCCCGAACGCGGTCGACGGCACGGACGCGACGCGCGTCCTCGGCCACGCCAAGGAGACGAAGCACGATCCCAAGAGCGTGGCGCCGAAGAAACCCAAGGGCAAGAAGCCGAAGAAGTGAGCGCGCGGCCGCGGCTCAGCGCTTCTGCCGGAGGCGCTCGTCGGCCGCAGCCGCCGCCTCGATCTCGTCGTCGACGTCGGCCGAGAGCTCGGCCGCGATGCGCACTCCGGGCGAGGCGCTCCGGCCCGCGCGCGCGAGCTCGAGGGCCGCTGCCATGCCGTCCGCGTCGTCGACGCTCACCACGACCTTCTTCTCCTTGCCCTTGTCGTCGAGGTAGTGGACGCGCACGACGCGCCCGCTGCCGCCCGGGACGCTGTACGCCGTCGTGCCGTCGCGGCTCCACTTGATGCCCCAGCCGCCGAACTTCTTCCAGTCGTAGGCCTCGGCCGACACGTGCGTGATGCGCTCGAGCGGGATCTTCGGGCCGAAGAGCCCGTACTGCACGACGATCTGCGCCGCCGTCACGGTCACGCGCACGTGCGAGAAGAGCAGCGTCACGAGGACGACGAGCGGCAGCGAGAACAGGATCGGGAACAGGCCTGCCAGGCCCGCCGTGGCCAGGGTGGCGACGCCCGCCACGACGGTCAGCAGGGCGATCCCGCCCATCAGGCCGAAGAACCAGCCGGGCATGCGCACGCGCGAGCTCGCGAGCGCGCCCTCGCCGGCCATGAACTTCTGGGCGTAGTCGTCCGGGTCGCTGCTCATGGGCCCCGAGCATAACGCGTGGCGGCGGCTCTGCCGACGGCGTGCATCCGGCGCTTCCCGCGTGCCCGCGCGCCCGGGCCGGTGTACTTCGGCCGGGAGCGCGGCCGCGTCGCCGGCGCTCGGGCAGGAGGAGCGATGGAACCCACGACCTACGAGCTCACGGACGGGACGGCGGTCATCCGCATGGACGACGGCAAGGCGAACGCGCTCGGTCACGCGATGATCGACTCCCTCGGCGCCGCCCTCGATCGCGCCGAGCGCGAGGCGAAGGCGGTGGTGCTCACGGGTCGCGTCGGGCGCTTCTGCGCCGGCTTCGATCTCCGCACCATGATGACCGGGGTCGACGCGGCGCGCGCGCTCGTGGCCCACGGGGGCGAGCTGCTCCTGCGCCTCTACGGCCTGCCGCTGCCGCTCGTCGTCGCGTGCGGCGGCCACGCGCTCGCCGGCGGGGCGCTCGTCGTCCTCACTGCCGACATGCGGGTCGGCGCGCGGGGCGCGTACCGCATCGGGCTCAACGAGGTGCAGATCGGCATGCCCGTGCCGATCCTCGCGATGGAGCTCGCGCGCGACCGGCTCGAGCCGCGCGAGCTCACGGCGGCGACGCTCTTCGCCAAGGTCGTCGACCCCGACGAAGGTGTGCGCGTCGGCTGGCTCGACGAGCTCGCCGACGAGTCGGAACTGCTCCCGCGCGCGCTGGCGCACGCGAGCCGGCTCGCCACGCTGTCGCGCGATGCCTTTGCCAAGACGAAGCAGAGCCTGCGCGCGCGCACCATCCGCTACGTGCGCGACACCCTCGTCGAGGACATGGCGCGCCTGACCCCGCCGGTCGGACCCTGAGGGCGGCGGAGCCCGTTGACCCGGGAGCGGCGCGCCGTGCTCTAATCGGCGCCGACCCCATGGGCATCGGCCTCAGTCTGCTCTCGGTCTTCGAGCTCGCGCGCGTCACCGTGCCGACCTTCCTCGAGGGCGTCACCGGACGCATCGATCCGGCGGTCATCGACGGCCGGACCCGCGCGCTCGGCGAGCGGGTGCTCGCGCGCGCCCGGGTGACGCTCACGGTCGAGGGAACGGAGCGCGTGCCCGCCGACCGGGCCTTCGTCTACATGTCGAACCACCAGAGCCACGTCGACATCCCGGTCGTCTTCGCGACGGTGCCGGCGACCCGCCTGCGCATGGTCGCGAAGAAGGAGCTCTTCCGCGTGCCCGTGTGGGGCCGCGCGATGCGCGCGGCCGGCATGGTCGAGGTCGATCGCGGCAACCGCTCGGCCGCCGTGCAGGCGCTGGCGCGTGCCGGCGAGCAGATCCGGAGCGGCGTGTCGGTGTGGATCGCGCCCGAGGGGACGCGCTCGCGCACCGGGGCCATCGGTCCGCTGAAGAAGGGCGGCTTCCACCTCGCGCTCGCGACCGGGACGCCCATCGTGCCCATCGCCATCAGCGGCACGCGCCGCGTCCTGCCCGCCGCCGGCCGCAGCATGCGCCACGGCGTCGCCGTGCGCGTGCGCTACGGCGCGCCCATCGAGGTCGCGGGGCGCGGCGTCGAGGAGCTCATGGCCGAGGTGCGGGCCTTCTTCGAGACGAGCCTGGCGGAGCTCGAGGCGGGCTGAGGTGCGGGCGCATTGACCTCCCGACGGTGCCGCGCTCGACTACCGGGCATGCACAAGCCCGCTCTCGTGCTCGCCGCGTGTGCGCTCGGCCTCGTCGCCTGCCGCGGGGACATCGTCGTCACGGCCGAGCTCCACGGGCCGGGGACCGTCGAGGTGCGCCTGCCCGTGACCTCGCAGAAGCTCGCCCTCTGGGCGGACACCGACGGCAAGTGGCACGGCTCGAAGCACATGGTGGTCCGCTACGAGATCGACGTGCTCCAGGAGGGCAAGACCGTCGGCCACGTGTCCTGCAGTACGAACGACGTCTCGGTGTCGGTCTGCGGCACGACCTCGAACATCGGCGGCGCGCACTCCGGCGACTGCGAGATGAAGATGAACTGCCAGCTGCCCGGGCTCGCCGAGAGCGGCGAGGTCGTGCTGCGGGTCACCGCCCAGCCGGGCGACGGCGTCGACGCCATCGACAAGATCTCGCTCAACGTGCGCAAGGGCTGAGCGGCCCGCGCGGCGCGGGTGGGGCTGCGGGCCGGCGCGCCGTCACAGCGTGCCGCCGACGACGAGACCGGCCGCCGTCGGGGAGGCGAAGGGCGCGACCGCGACGCGCGGCGCGAGCGGGCTCGGGTCGAGAGCGAGGTCGTCGCGGAAGAGTGTCGTCTCGCTCGCCGCAAAGGCGAGGCCCATGAACGCGAGGCCGACGCCCTGGGTCACGCCGGCCGTGACGTTGAGGATCCGCACGGGGCGGCTGGCGTCGACGAGCTCGCTGAAGAGCGGCGGGCCGATGAGCGGCACCGCCAGGACCATGTAGGGCGCGAGATCGGGGTTCTCGGTGGCGGCGGCGGTCACCGCGATGAGGAGCGGCGGCAGGTAGCTCACCGTGACGAGCGTGCACCCGAGGACGAGCAGGACATCGTTCGGGGTGTCCGACAGGTGGTAGCCGGGCGGCACCGGATCGCCGGCGGCGTAGTCGAGCCGGGCGGGCGCGTCGGGCGGGAGCACGAAGCTCGGCTGCTCGTAGCCCGGCAAGCGACTCGCGTCGTCGTCCGGCGGGACGACCGGCGGCGCGTCGAGCGGGCCCTCGACGGCCGGGTCGGGCGCGAGCTCGGGCGCCGCGGGCTCGGCCGGCTCCGCGGGCGGGCCGATGTCGACCGCCTCGCACACCGCGCCCGGCGGACAGTCGGGCGCCGGGGCCGCCTCGGGGTCGCCGCCGAGGGCGGGCGTGGACAGCGCGACACCTGCGAGCACGAGGGCGCACACCGCGCGCCGGCGAGAGGGAGTGTGCATGGGCGGCACCTCGAACGGCGAAGGTCGAAGTCTGCACCAAGGCTAGCAGCTCGCGCGGGGACGCGCGCGGCGCCGCCGGTCTCAGTCGACCGGCACCGCGTGGAAGGCGACGCGACCGTGCTCGGTCGTGGCGTAGAAGAGGTCGATGGACGCGACGGTGAGCGCGCGGCGGGCCCACGCCGCCGCGGCGCGCAGATCGGCGAGCTGCTGCGCGTGGATCTGCGCCGGCTCGTGGATCGGGTAGCGCCGCCGGTAGTAGCCGCAACCGGCGTGCGCCACGAGGAGCAGCTCCCGGATGTGGTGGCCCTCGACGAGGAAGGTGAGCGCGCTGCGCACGGCGCCCACCTCGACGAGCGCGGCGCTCTTCGTCTCGAGCAGGGCCGGGCCGCCCGGCATCGTGAGCGTGTCGAGTCGGTCGTGGCCGAGGTGCTGCATCAGCCGCTCGACGGCGCGCGTGAAGCGCCCGTCGGAGCAGTAGAGCGCCAGCGCGGCGGGGTGGCTCGCGTCGTACGCGTCCTCGAAGACGGTGGTCGGGGCGTCCTTACTCATCGGGCGCAGAGCATAGCGCGCTCGCCGCCGTTCGGGCCGGCTCCTTGACCGGGCCGCCCCCGCTTGGTATCCGTACATCCTGATGAACGGATGATGGGCGGCGCCCGATGACCAGCCTCGAAGCCACGGTCGACCTCGTGCAGCTGTTCGCGGACCCCACCCGCGTGCGGCTGCTCGCGCTCGTGGCCCACGCGCCGCACACCGTCGCCGAGCTCACCGAGATCACCGATCTCGGGCAGTCGCGCGTCTCGACCCACCTCGGCAAGCTCAAGGAGGCGGGCCTGGTGCGCGACCGGCCGAGCGGGAGCTCGACCTACTACGGGCTCAACGACGGCGCGATGCCGCCCGCCGCGCAGCGGCTCTGGGGCGTGGTGGCGGGCGAGCTCGCCGACGCCGTGCTCAGCGAGGACAAGAAGCGCGCGGCGGCGCTCATCCGCGCGCGCGCCGGCGCGCAGAGCTGGCCCGACACGGTGGCCGGGCAGCTCGAGCGGCACTACTCGCCCGGGCGCACCTGGGAGGCGACGGCGCGCGGCCTGCTCGGCTTCGTGTCGCTGGGCGACGTGCTCGACGTCGGCTCGGGCGACGGCGCCATCGCGGCGCTCTTCGCACCGCGCGTGCGGAGCATCACCTGCCTCGACCGGAGCGAGCGGATGATCGCCGAGGCGCGGCGCCGCCTCGGGCGCCACCCGCACGTGGCCTACGCGGTGGCCGACATGCACGCCCTGCCGTTCGAGGCTTCGTGCTTCGACGCCGTGCTCTTGTTCAACAGCCTGGCGTACGCGACCGCGCCCGACACGGTGGTGCGCGAGGCGGCGCGCGTGTTGCGGCCCGCCGGCGTGCTCGCGGTCATCGCGCTCCGCGCCCACCGCCACGCCGAGCTCGCCGCGCGCTACGGCCACGTGAACGCGGGCTTCACGCCCGCGGCGCTGCGGCGCCTGCTCGAGGGGCAGGGGCTCACGGTGTCGCACTGCGCCGTGAGCTCGCGCGAGCCGCGCAAGCCCCACTTCGAGGTCATCACCGCCTTTGCGGCGCGCACGGTGCGCGCCCGAGCCGCCCGAACCGCCTGAGCGAGAACCCCGCGCCATGGAACGAACCCCTGCCTACGCCGTGCTCGAGAAGCTGTGCTCCGAACGCATCCTGGTGCTCGACGGCGCCACCGGCACGATGATGCAGGGGGTCGAGCTCGGTGAGGCCGACTACCGCGGCAGTCGCTTCGCGTCTCACGGCCACGAGCTGCGCGGCGACATCGACGTGCTGTCGCTCAGCCGCCCCGACGTCGTGCGCCACGTGCACCGCGCCTACCTCGAGGCGGGCGCCGACATCATCGAGACCAACACCTTCACGGCCACGCGCGTGGCGCAGGCCGACTACGGGCTCGAGAGCGCCGTCTACGACATGAACGTCGCCGCGGCGCGCCTCGCGGTCGAGGAGGCACGCGCCGCGACCCGGGCGACGCCCGGAAAGCCGCGCTTCGTCGCGGGCTCGGTGGGCCCCACCAACCGCACGCTCTCCCTGTCGCCCGACGTGAACGACCCGGCCTTCCGCGCCATCGACTTCGACTCTCTCGCGGCGGCCTACGCCGAGCAGATCCGCGGGCTGTGCGACGGCGGGGTCGACATCCTGCTCGCCGAGACGGTGTTCGACACGCTGAACCTGAAGGCCGCGATCGTCGCCATGGAGGAGGTGTTCCGCGAGCGCCAGGAGCGCCTGCCGGTGATGCTGAGCGTCACCATCACCGACCAGAGCGGTCGCACGCTGAGCGGCCAGACGGTCGAGGCCTTCTGGATCTCGGTGGCGCACGCCCGGCCGTTCTCGGTCGGCCTCAACTGCGCGCTCGGTGCGCGCCAGCTCCGGCCCTACCTGGCCGAGCTCGCGGGCATCGCCGACACGCTCGTCAGCTGCTACCCGAACGCCGGTTTGCCGAACGCCTTCGGCGCCTACGAGGAGGAGCCGCCCGAGACGTCGGCCATCCTCGGCGAGTTCGTCGAGAGCGGGCTCGTGAACCTGGTCGGCGGCTGCTGCGGCACGCGCCCCGACCACATCCGCGCCATCGCCGAGCGCGTGGCGGGACGCCGGCCGCGCCGTCCCCTGCCGCCCCCCGACTACAGCGCCTTCGCGGGGCTCGAGCCGCTGTTCGTGCACCCGAGCGTGCCCGAGCCGGCGCGCTCGAGCCCGGGAGCGGCCGAGCCGCCGCGCTCGCAGCGCGGGGGCGGCGTGCCTGCCGCGCGTCGCTCGCAGCCCGTGCTGGCCGAGGCGCGCGGTGCGGGCTCGCGCTTTCTCATGGTGGGCGAGCGCACCAACGTCACCGGCTCGCGGCGCTTCGCGCGCCTCGTGAAGGAGGGCAAGCTCGACGAGGCGCTGGCGGTCGCGGTCGAGCAGGTGCGCAGCGGCGCCAACATCATCGACGTCAACATGGACGAGGCCATGCTCGACTCCGAGCGTGCCATGACGACGTTTCTGCGTCTGGTGGCGAGCGAGCCCGAGATTGCACGCGTGCCCATCATGATCGACTCGTCGCGCTGGAGCGTGCTCGAGGCGGGCCTGAAGTGCGTGCAGGGCAAGGGCATCGTGAACTCCCTGTCGCTGAAGGAAGGCGAGGCCGATTTTCTCGACAAGGCGCGGCGCGTGCGCGGCTACGGCGCGGGCGTCGTCGTGATGGCCTTCGACGAGCGGGGTCAGGCCGACACGACGGCGCGCAAGCTCGAGATCTGCGAGCGCGCCTACCGGCTGCTCGTCGAAGAGGTCGGCATGAGCCCCCGCGACATCGTCTTCGACCCGGCCATCCTCGCCGTGGCCACGGGCCTCGAGGAGCACAACGAGTTCGCCAAGGCCTACCTCGAGGCCACGCGCCTCATCAAGGCGCGCCTGCCGGGCGCGCTCGTGAGCGGCGGCGTGTCGAACCTGTCCTTCGCGTTCCGCGGCAACGAGCGCGTGCGCGAGGCCTTCCACACGGCCTTCCTCTACCACGCCATCGCGGCCGGAATGGACATGGGCATCGTGAACGCGGGCCAGCTCGGCGTGTACGCCGATCTACCGCCCGAGCTGTGCGAGCGCGTGGAGGACGTGCTCTTCAACCGGCGCCCGGACGCCACCGAGCGCATGGTGGAGCTCGCGGGCGAGCTCAAGGACGGCGCCGCCACCGCCGAGAAGGCGGTGCTCGCGTGGCGTACGGCGCCCGTCGCGGCGCGCATCCACCACGCGCTCGTACACGGCGTCGTCGACTTCATCGAGGCCGACGTGGAGGAGGCGCGCGTGGCGCTCGGGCGGCCGCTCGCGGTCATCGAGGGGCCGATGATGGACGGCATGCGCGAGGTCGGCGACCTCTTCGGCGCCGGCAAGATGTTCCTGCCCCAGGTGGTCAAGAGCGCGCGCGTGATGAAGCGCGGCGTCGCCTACCTCACCCCCTTCATGGACCAGGCGCGCGCCGCTGCGGCGGCCGCCGCGGGCGAGAGCGCGGGTAGCACCGAGGAGCGCCGCGCACGCGGCACCATCGTGCTCGCCACGGTGAAGGGCGACGTGCACGACATCGGCAAGAACATCGTCGGCGTCGTGCTCGCCTGCAACGATTACAAGGTGGTCGATCTCGGCGTGATGGTGCCGGCGGCCAAGATCCTCGACGCGGCGCGCGCCGAGCGGGCCGATCTCGTGGGCCTGTCGGGGCTCATCACGCCGAGCCTCGACGAGATGGTGATCGTGGCGCGCGAGATGCAGCGTCAGGGTCTCGAGCTGCCGCTGCTCATCGGCGGGGCGACCACGAGCAAGGCGCACACCGCCGTGAAGATCGCGCCCGAGTACGGCACGCCGACGGTCCACGTGCTCGACGCGTCGCGGGCCGCCGGCGTCGTCTCGAGCCTGCTCGACGCCGCACAGCGGCCCGGCTTCGTGGACAAGAACCGCAGCGAGCAGGAGCGGCAGCGCCAGCTCTACCTGCAGAAGAGCTCGCGGCCGCTCGTGCCCTTCCCGGCGGCGCGCGCGCGCCACGCCGCGCTCGACTTCTCGCCCGCCGCGGTGGCGCAGCCCGATTTTGTCGGGCGGCGCGTGGTCGAGCGCGTCCCCATCGCGGCCCTCCGGCGCTACATCGACTGGACCTTCTTCTTCACGGCCTGGGAGCTACCCGGCAAGTACCCGCGCATCCTCGAGCACCCGGAGTACGGCGCGGCGGCGCGCGAGCTCTTCGCCCACGGCGAGCGCCTGCTCGACCGCATCGCGCACGAGGAGCTGCTCGAGGCGCGCGCCGTCTACGGCATCTGGCCGGCCGCGAGCGACGGCGACGACATCGTGGTGCTCGACCCGGCGCACCCCGAGCGCGAGCTCGAGCGCCTGTGCTGCCTGCGCCAGCAGCAGCCCGGGGGCGCGAACGAGCCGTGCCTGTCGCTCGCCGACTTCGTGGCCCCCCTTCACGGCGGCGTCCGCGACCACATCGGCGGCTTCGCGGTGACGGCGGGCATCGGCGCCGAGAGCCTGGTGGCGCGCTTCGAGCACGAGCTCGACGACTACGACGCCATCATGGTCAAGGCGCTGGCGGACCGCCTCGCCGAGGCTTTCGCCGAGATGCTGCACGAGCGCGTGCGCCGCGAGTGGGGGCACGGCGAGGCGAGCCCCCTCGAGCTCGAGGAGCTCTTGGCCGGCAACTTCCGCGGCATCCGCCCGGCCGTCGGCTACCCGGCGTGCCCGGACCACAGCGAGAAGCAGAAGCTCTTCGAGCTGCTCGAGCCCGAGAAGATCGGCATCGAGCTCACCGAGAGCTGCATGATGACGCCGGCGGCGAGCGTGAGCGGCTTCTACTTCGCGCACCCCGGCGCGCGCTACTTCACGATTGGGCGCATCGGGCGCGACCAGCTCGCCGACTACGCCCGCCGCAAGGGCACGACGCCGGCCGCGCTCGAGCACTGGCTCGGCCCGCTGCTCGCGAGCGAAGAGCCGCGCGGCGGCCGGTAGCCCCGGGCGGGCGCGGCGGCCGGCGCACGTGCGCGACGGGCGTCCGATGGTCATGCTTGTACCGATGGATGCCCTGGCCACCTTCGACCGCGCGCTCTGCTCCTTGCGGCTGAACCGCCCCGGACGGGCCAAGGTCGCCGCGGCGATCCTCGCCGTCGGCGGCGAGCGCGCCCTCGCGAGCGCGGCAGGCGAGCCCCTGCGTGCGGCGGTGGTGGCCGGTCTCGGGGCGAGGGCGCTCGGCGCGAGTCGGCGGTCGATGGCCGGGCTCGCGGCGCTCTGCACGGTCGGTGAGCTCGGGCTCGAGCTCCGTGAGGCTCGGGCCGCCTTCGACCGCGGCGCCATCGACGGCGCGCGCTACCGCGCGGAGACGGTGGCCAGCGTCGGTCATGCGCTCGGCGGGCTCGCGGGAGCGTTCGCCGGCGCGGCGCTCGGCTCCGCGCTCTGGCCCGGGGTCGGCAGCGTCGTCGGCGGTGTCGTCGGCGGTCTCGTCGGTGCGGCGGGTGGCGTCGAGCTCGCCCGCGCCGTCGCCGCCCGGTTGCGTGCGCTGCCGGCCCGGGGTCGCCGGCCTGCCGTCGCGACGTGACGGCGCCGCGACCAGTCAGAGCTTCGGCGCGGGGCGGCGCGTCGCGGCCGCGATGGCGTCGTCGAGGCGCGCGTCGTCGCGCAGGCACGGGTGGCAGTCGTCGCGCTTCTGCGGGCCGCAGCCCGACTTGATGCGCAGCTGCGCGAGCGGCTGCAGGCTGCGCGCGTCGGCGCTCTCGATCGCGCGGCCGAGCAGCTCCTTCTTGGCCTCGCAGCTCGCGGCGTCGCGGAGGTCGAAGATGAGCGCGAGCGCGGGCGCCGCCTTGCCGCGGACGTCGCTCGCCGCGAGCAGCGCCTGGGCGAGGGCGCTCGTGGCGTTCTTCGGGCCCGAGGCGAACTGGAACAGCAGATCGGGCCCCACGTCGCCCTTGAGCAGGGCGATCTGGCGCAGCGCCTCGCGGAAGACGTCGGGGTCGAGCGCGTAGCTGCGCAGGGTCGTCAGCACCTTGGGGTCGCGCGTGAGCTCGGGCTGCGCCGCGAGCTTCTGCTCGAGGTCGGCGAGCTCGCCGCGCTTGCGGGCGACGGCGCCGAGCGACAGGGCGACCACCTCGTGGGCCGAGCGCGCGCCCTCGGGCCGCGCCTCGATCTCGGCCGTGGCCGCGACCTCGCCCTGAGCGGCCCGCTCGACGAGCGAGCTCGGTCCGGCCGCCGAGGCGGAGGTCGACGCCGCCGTGCTCGCCGCGGCGCCCGGAGCCGCGCCGCCGCAGGCGCGGCCGACGAAGAACGCCGCGAGCACGGCGACGAGCGTGACGGCCGCGGCGAGCGGCCCGAGCGGCGCGGTGGCTCCGAGCACGCGGACGCGCTGCGTCCAAGCGGCCCCGAGCGCGACGCCCGGCGGGGTCGGCGGCTGCGGGGTGGTGGACTGCGAGGGCGGGTAGGGCCGCGGCGGCGGGAACGCCGGCTCGGGCGACGGCG
>JACRDA010000446.1 GCA_016212965.1 Myxococcales bacterium | reverse complement strand
TACTCGTGGGGCTCCGGATCCACCTGATCTGCGGGCTCGCAGCACCAAGAAGCGACCGATCTCGGCGCCGGCACCCGACCACGCTACCCGAGTTTCATCCGACGCGAGTCGAGCCACCTTCGGTGACCACCTGATCTGATGGGGACCTGGTCGCCCTGCACCGCCGAACGCGGCGCCTATGTCACTGGCAAACCAGGCCGACGCACGAGCCGGTCACGCAGTCCGAGTTCTGCACGCAGGCCTTCCCCGTCGCGCAGCCGATGTTGCAGGTCGAGTTGGGCGCGGCGAGGCCGCCGCAGTTGACGTCGGTCTCGGTGCCGTCCTTGATGGGGGGGTTGCCGTTGCAGTTCACGAGGTTCCCGCAGCCGTCATCGGGGAGCCACCCGCACGTTTGGCCCTGGTTCTCGCAGTTTTTGGGGCACGCGCACTGGTACGGGGTGCCGAACTCGACGTTGCAGATTTCAGGCCCCTGGCAGTCAATGCTGGTCACGCACTCGACGCAGTTGCCGAGGCCGTTGCACACCGCGCCACCGCTGCTCGTGCAGGTGGTGTGCGCGGGCGCGTTGTTGAAGATGGGCGTCGCGCCGTTGCAGGTGTCCACCGTGCAGTCGTTGCTGTCGTCGGGGAGGTCGCTCGTGTCCTGGACCTGCTGCGCGAGCCCATCGATGCAGAGCACTTGCTTGCAGTCGTTGTCGGTTTGTGCGGAGGCGTCTGCGATGACCTGGTGAAGCGGCGCGTGCTGGCAGCTGCCCGCCAGGCAACTGTCCTCCGTGCACACCTTCGCGTCGTTGCAGTCGCCGGCGTTCTGGCACTCCGCGCCGCCGCCGCCGCCGCTCGACGTCGTCACGTTGCTCGAGGTGTCGAGCTCGGCCTCTTCGATGCCGAGGACGGCGTTGCAGGCGCCGAGCCAGGCCACCCACGCGCCGATGCCGAAAAAGGCAAGGCGCCGCACCCGCGGGCGGAGATCGCGCGCCATCACCACACCCCCGTGACCGAGAAGCCGGTGGGTCCGACGTCGAGGTGCGCCGTCGGGCCTGCGCTCGGCGCGAACTCGCCCTCGGGCTCGTCGGGCGCCGACGGCGCCGTGAAGATCGTGATGAGGCCGACGACGAACGCGGCTCCTCCGACCACGATGCCCGCCGTCGACACGTTGCCGAAGGTGATCGCCTGCTGGCGGAGATCGACGCCCTCCTGGCTGCACTTGTTCGGATCGTCCGTGCGGCAGAAGTCGAGCGAGTCGTCCTTCTTGCCCATCGCCATGACGCCGAAGGCCGTGCCGAGGCCGAGCCCGACCACGCCGAGGCCCGTCAACACGCCACCGGCGGCGACCTGGGCCGTGCCGTCGGAGGGTGGGGGGCCGGTGGGCACGGGCGGCGGCGTCTCGACGACGACCAGCTTCGGCACCACGAGCTCGACGCTGGCGCCGTCGGGCGGCACCTCGACGGTCTTCTTCCACGTGGCGCGCCCCGGCGCGCTCGCCACGATCTCGTACTTCAAGGGATCGACCGGCACGGCGAGGTCCCACTGCGCGTCGCGCAGCGGCTGGCCCGAGCGCTTGATCTCGAGGCCCGGCACGCGTTCGGTCACCTTGATCTTGAGCCGCGACAGCTTCGGCAGGAGGGCCGCCGCGTGCTCGCGGGCCACTTCCTCGCGCCGCCGGGCGATGTCGCCGGTCTGGCGCGACGAGAGCGTGGCGACGTCCGTCCAGTTCGACCACGCGCTCGCGGTGCGCCCGATGTGCTCGTAGCAGTCGGCGAGCGAGCCCTGCGTGCCGACCTGCGGATCGAGCCGCTGGCTCTCGGCGAACTTGTCGCACGCCTTTTCCCAGTGGTCGTCGGCCTTGAGCTTCTTGCCCTCGTCGTAGAGCGCCTGCGCGGCCACCTTGTCGTCCGCGTTCGGCGTCTTCGGCGGCTCCTGTGCGCCAGCCGTCGCCCCCGACAGAAATGCGGCCACTCCGAGGAGGATCAGACCTGGACGCCACGCCCCAGCGCGTCGTGTGTGGCTCATCGATTCGAGCTTACAAGCGTTCGTTGAAAGGATCGCCATTCGTCTTCGTGGTCGCCGGCGCCGTCGCCGTCGTGGCGGCGGCCGTCGCCTTGCCCGGGGTCGGCGGGCGCACGGCCGTGACCCCTGGTTGCACCGGCACCGCCGTCCGCTTCGCGCTCGGCGTCGCCTCGGCGCTCGCCGTCGTGGGCGGCTCCTCGGCGCTCGCCGCCGCACCGCTGGCGGCCGGCGCGGGCGTGATCGTGTCCTGCGCGGCCCCGCCCGGCTCCTGCACCTTCGCCGCACCCGGGTTCGCGCCGGCGGCGGCCGCGTGCTCGACGCCCGTCGCGACGCCGGCGGTCGGCGCCGGCGCCCTTCCGCCGCCTGCGACGACCGCCACCGCTACGCCCGCCGCTACGAGCGCGGCGCCGCCGAGGCCAATCCACAACGAGCGGCGTCCGCGGGGCCGCTCGACCGCGGGCGTCGTCGTCGACACCGACGCCGTCGCGAGCGTCGCCTGGCTGTGGCTGATCCGCACCGGGGCGATCTTGCCGCTCCGCAGCGTCGTGGGGTTCTCCTCGCCGCTCGGGGGCGGGCCCGCGAGCGCCGCGGCGTCGGGCGGCGCCGCTGCCGCGAAGAGACCCGAGGGCGTGAACGCCGGTAGCGAGGGGTAGCTCGTGCGCGCGCCCGGCATCGCGCCCGGCATGCTCATCGGCCCGGGCAGGGTGGCGCTCGAGAGTTGCATGAACGCGACCGCCATCTCGCGCGCGCTCGCGAAGCGGTCCCCAGGCTCGCGCGCCAGTGCCTTGTCGAAGAACCGATCGAGCTCCTCGGGCAGCTCCGGGACGAGCCTCGACGCGGGCACGAACGACTCGGTGCAGATCTTGACGATGACGTCCGTCGCGCTCTTGCCGTTGTACGGCAGCTCGCCCGTGAGCGAGCGGTAGAGGATGATGCCGAGCGACCAGAGGTCGCTGCGGTGATCGATGTCGGGCAGGGCGCGCGCCTGCTCCGGGCTCATGAACTGCGGCGTGCCGAGCACCGAGCCGGTGCGGGTGGCCTCGCGCACCATGTCCGAGTTCGGGTCGGCCTTGACCACGCCGAAATCGATGACCTTGACGATCTCGTCGTCGCGCGAGCGCGCGATGAACACGTTGCCGGGCTTGAGGTCGCGGTGGACGATGCCGGCGGCGTGGGCCACACCGAGCGCCTTGGCGGTCTGTACGAGGATGACGCCGGCCGCCTCCATCTCGAGGCGCTTGTCGCGCTGCAGGCGGGAGCGCAGGTCCTCGCCCTCGAGCAGCTCCATGACGATGTACGGGCAGCCGTCCTGGATGCCGTAGTCGAACACCTGCACGATGTGCGGGCTCTTCAGCTGCGCGACGGCCATGGCCTCGCGCTCGAAGCGGCTGCGGGCGTCGCCGCTCTCGGCCCAGAGCGGCATCATGAGCTTGATGGCGACCTGGCGGCGCAGCTTCTGATCCTGCGCCAGCCACACCGATCCCATGCCGCCGCGCGCGAGCTCGCGCACGAGCGCATAGCGCTCGGCGATGACTAGACTCTGCGCTGGGGCCAACATGGATACACCTAGGATAAACGCTATCCGTGATCCGAACAACCTGGCTACAGGAATTTGCGCGCACGCCGGGGACGCGCGGCGCCCACGTCGGCGTGCCCCGCGCTCCTGCGCTCGCGCTCGCGCGCTTGGCCTCGCGCGCTTGGCCTCGCTCTCTGGGTCGCGCGGGGGCGAGGGCGGTGTGGGTCAGTGTGCGATCTCGTTCCCGACGTCGTCGCTGTCCACCTCGCCGTCCCCGTTGAGGTCGCGCAGGAGCGCCGCCGAGTCCTTGACGGCCTCGTCGAAGAGCTGCAGTCGATCCGAGTTCACGAGCTCGCTCACCTCGATGGGTCCGGCCCCGAGCGAGTCGAGGTCGAGGGCCGCGAGCCAGGGATCGAGGTTGAACGCGAGAAGCAGTGGATCCGGCCCCGCCGGGAGCTCGAAGTGGCCCAAGCCATTCTCGAGCCGGAACTCCTCGGTCATCGAGCTCTTGACGGTGAACGCCGCGCCGTCGGCGCGCGCCCCGGTCACGAGGATCGACAGGTCCGTGAGACCCGGTGGCGTGCCCGGCGCTCCTTCGCCGGCCGCCAGCTTGTGAAAGGTGATCCGGAGCTCGCAGAAGGCGCCGGGCAACGCATCGAAGCGGACCGGGCCACCGAGCACGCCCGCGCCCACGAGGTCGCTCACGAACGGGCCGGCCACGTCGATGCCGACGTCGGCGCCGTCGTCGCACACGGTGCCCGCGCGCAGGCGCAGGCCGTCGACCGCCATCCACAGCTCGTCGACCCGCCAGCCGTCGGCGCCCGTGAGGCTCCGCGCCTTGCTCGCCGGCGCGTAGCCGCGCACGTCGACCTCGACGGCCGCCGCGCCGTTGCCGACGTCCGTGCCTCCGCACGCCGCCACGCCGAGGGACAACAAGAGGAGCGAAGCGAAGCGCCCGCCGCGCGCCGGGGGCCGCCCGCACGCGGGCGCAGGCCGCCGCGTCGGGGCGGGCAGAGAACCGTGCATCATGGCGCCCAGCATAGCAGGGCGCCCGCGAAGAGCGACGCGGCCGAGTGCGACGCCGCGGTGAAGTGGCGTGTTCCGCGGGTACACGCCCTTTTCTCGGGCGCGACGTCCGCCCTTCTGCCGCGCGCGCGCGAGCGATAGCCTCGTGCGATGCCTCCCGTTGCCGCCGGACCTCCCTCGGACTCGGCTCCGTCGAGCGACGGCCCGGCGCCGCCCCCCCCGCCGCCGCCCCCGCGCTTGCCGAGCGTCTACGAGTACGTGGACTACCGCGCGTTTCTGCGGGACCACTTCGCGGCGAGCAAGATCCTGAAGCCGCAGTACTCGTACCGCTACTTCTCGCGCCGTGCCGGGCTCGCGTCGTCGAACTTCCTCAAGCTCGTGATGGACGGCAAGCGCAACCTCGGGGCGGGCACGATCGAGGCCTTTGCCCGGGCGCTCAAGCTCGACGATGCGGAGAGCCGCTTCTTCGCGGACCTCGTCGGTCTCTCGCAGGCCGAGACGCTGGTCGAGCGCAACCGCGCCTTCGAGCGCGTGGCGGCGAACCGGCGCTTCCGCGCGGCGCGCCGCCTCGAGGGGCCGCTCTTCGAGTACCTCCGGCATTGGTATTATCCGGTCGTGCGTGAGCTCGCGGCGCGCGCCGACTTCGTCGACGACCCCCGCTGGATTGCGGCGGAGCTTCTGCCGCCCGTGACGGCGCGCGAGGCGCGCGCCGCGCTCGACGTGCTCGGTCGGCTCGGGCTCCTCGTCCGCGACGCCTCGGGGCGACTCCTGCGCGGGGAGCCCAGCCTCACGACCGGGCACGAGGTGCGCTCGGCGATGGTGCCGGTCTACCACCGGCAGATGATCGAGCGCGCCGGGGCGGCGGTCGACGACGTCCCGCCCGACGAGCGCGACGTGAGCGCGCTCACCGTGTGCATCCGCGCGAGCTCGCTCGCCGACTTGAAGCAGCGGATCCGGCGCTTCCGCGAAGAGATGATGGAGCGCTGCGACACCGAGACGGAGCCGGAGCGAGTGTACCAGCTCTGCATCCAGCTGTTCCCCCTGTCGCGGGTTCCCCCCTCGACCCCCGCGGGGCTGGCCGCGTCGAGATCGGCCGCGGCTTCGGCGTCTCCCGCCGGTGCGAAGCCTCGCGGCGCGCGCGCCCGACCCGGCGGCTGAGGAGTCGGTGCGCGGCCTTCGCTGAGGCATTGACCAAGGCCGCGGGCTCGACTAACAATCCGGCCCATGCAACCGCAGATGATGGGTCAGCAACAACCGATGGGTGGGCCGGCGTATCGCGTGATCGTCGTGGACGCGAGCTGCTGCGCGCCCGTGATTTCGCCGGAGAAGATCGAAGCGGCGTTGAACCAGATGCCGGGCTACAAGTTCGCGCACTCCTGGGTCGACATGCGCGGCATGGTCGGTCCCTGCTGCCCGATCAAGACGCTCGTCATCGTCTTCAAGCGCCAAGACATCAACTGACGCGTCGGCCCCGCGCCGTCGCGCAGTGTCCTGGTGGTAGAGGAGGCGTCGTGTCAGCTTCGTCGACGCGGCCGATAGGGGACGTGCGTCTGGAGTCTGATGCACGCCCACCGCCGGGGGTGTCGCTCCCGATGCTGTCGGGGCCTTCGCCGTTGCCGCCCGGGTCGGTTCAGTCGATCGCGCTCCTCGGTCGGGTGCCGAGGATGGCGCACCATCCGACGTGTGCCCGGCACGACCATCACCTCGTGAGGCCCTTCGGGCTCGCTCTGTGCCTCGGCTGCACCTGCCTTGGCACGGGCTTCGTCGCGATGGTGGTCGCGCTCGCGTTCATCGGGGTGCCAACAAGCGTGACGAGCGCGCTCGTCCTGCAGGGGCTCGCCCTCGTCGGGTACCTGCCGGTGTTCGTGCAGCCGCACGTGCAGCGGCGGTGGTTCAAGATCCCGGCGCGCGGCATGCTCGGCGCGGGGCTCGCGCTCTCCGCCGCGGCGGTGCTCGTCGCGGCGCCGTGGACCCTGGCGGGGATCGGGCTCAAGGTCGGTCTCGCCGTCCTCACGGCGCTCGCGTACCGGGTCGGGCAAGACTACCGGCAGAAGAACCTCAACAACCCGTGCAAGGGTTGCCCCTGGGGCGCCTTCCCGCTGTGCGCACACAACCTGCCGAAGCTGCGGCAGCTGCGCGCGACCGAGACCGACCCGGGTAATGCCGTCTTCTTCGACGTGCTCATCAGCCAGCTCGAGCCGCTCGCGGTGGTGCCCCCGCAGAACGGTGTCGTCCCGCCGACCCCGGAGTTTCCAGGTGGCGTCGAGTTCATCCACCTGCGCGATCTGCCCTGCATCACGCAGGAGGGCGAGGCTCCTCCGCCCGTCCTGGTCGACGGGTCGCGCCTCTCCGCCCGAGAGAGCACGAATGTGCGAGACAACGGGACGCGAAGTGGCTAGATAGTGCGCCGCCGTTCACGGCCCGGGCCTGTAGCTCAGTTGGGAGAGCGTCTGACTGGCAGTCAGAAGGTCAGGGGTTCGATTCCCCTCAGGTCCACCCGCCTCGCTCCGCTCGGCCGGCGGACCTGAGGCGTCATCGAGGGCGCCGCGCTCCGGCCTGCGGCCGTCGCTGACGGGCGCGCGATTCCCCTCAGGTCCACCCGCCTCGCTCCGCTCGGCCGGCGGACCTGAGGCGTCATCGAGGGCGCCGCGCTCCGGCCTGCGGCCGTCGCTCGCGGGCGCGCGATTCCCCTGCGTCCGTCGGTGTTCGGCTCGCGGACCTGTCGTGCTTGCGAGGCGCCGATGTTGGGCGCCCATGCCGGCGACGTGGGCCGCGTGACACGGAGGGCGCGCCGCGCTCGCAAGCGGCGTTCGCAGGCGCGCGGCGGGGCGCTACTCTGAGGCCGTGGTGACGGCCCTGCACGTCGACGTCGCCTACGCGCTCGAGGCGGTGGGCTGCGTCGTCGGCGTGCGCGTCGTGGAAGCGGACGAGGACGGCGGGCCCGGGCCGGTGGAGCTCTTGGTCGCGCTGAGGCCGTACGGGGAGCGTCAGAAATACGACGTCGCACGCACCCTGTGGCCGATCGTGGGGCGCCCCGGGATGGCGGCCGTTGCATTCTGGGACGCGGGCGCGCAGACGCTGGCCGAGCCGCGCTACGTCAAGCGCGCCTACCCGATCGTGTTGACGCCCGCGCAGCGCCGCGAGGCCGCGGCGAGGGCCCGCGAGCGCGAGCGTGCACGAGAAGCGCGCATCTCGACGCTGGTGCTGAGCGACGCCGACCCGGCACTGCAGGGATCCGCGCGCGTCGGCTCGCGGCGCATCGTCCTCGACGAGGCGTCCGGGCGCTCCGCAGTCGTGCTCGTCGCCGCGACGCCCGAGGACGCGCGCGGGCTCTTGAGCGGCGCGGACCTCGTCGTCTGCGACGCGCGGAGCTGGCCGAGCCTCTGCCGGCTCACCCGCGAGGGCATCGTGCTGCCCGCGATCCTGCGCGCCGTCGCGACGCCCGACGTGGCGCCGAGCGTGGTCGCCGAGATGGTCGCGCAAGGTGCCGTGGTCGTGCGCGCCGCCAGCCTGACGGCGGCGCTCGACACGCTCGTCGCCGACGTCGCCGCCGGGCGCACGACGCTCGACGTGGTGTGGTCGCCCGCGGCGCGATTGGCATCGGGCGACGCGGCGTGGTACCGGCGCTAGCCCGCCCCCCGCGGGCCCTCGCTGCAGCGGCGCGCGCATGCTCTCGTTCCAGAACCTCGGCAAATCCTTCGGTGCGCGGGTCCTCTTCGAGGACGTGAGCCTGAAGCTCAGTCCCGGCTGCCGCTACGGGCTCGTCGGCGCGAACGGCTCGGGCAAGACGACGCTGCTCGGCATCATCGCCGGCACCGAGCCCGCGACCCACGGCTCGGTCACGATGCCGCGCACGACGCGCATGGGCGTGTTGCGGCAGGACCGCTTCCTCCGCGACGAGGACCCGATCCTCGAGGTCGCCGCGGCGGGCGACGAGGTCGTGTGGCGCGCGCTCGTCGAAGAGCGCGCCCTCTTCGCGTCGGGCGCCGACCCGGCGCGCGTGGGCGAGCTCGAGGAGCTCGTGCGGGCGCACGACGGCTACACGCTCGAGGCGCGCGCGAGCTCGATCCTCGAGGGGCTCGGCATCCCCGTGAGGGTGCACCGGCAGCCGCTCGGCACCCTGTCCGGCGGCTTCAAGCTGCGCGTCTTGCTCGCACAGGTGCTCATCGGCGGGCCCGACGTCGTGCTGCTCGACGAGCCCACCAACCACCTCGACATCCTCTCGATCCGCTGGCTCGAGAAGTTCCTCGCGGGCTACCGCGGCTGCGCCATCGTGGTGAGTCACGACCAGCGCTTCCTCGACAACGTGGCGACGCACGTGCTCGACGTCGACTACGGCACGATCTGCCTCTACACCGGCAACTACAGCGCCTTCGCCGCCGAGAAGGAGGCGATCCGCGCGCGCAAGGAGGCCGAGATCGCGAAGGCCGAGGCGGAGATCGCCCACAAGCGCGCCTTCGTCGAGCGCTTCCGCTACAAGGCGACCAAGGCGGCCCAGGCGCAGAGCCGCTTGAAGCAGATCGAGCGCGTCGAGGTCGAGGAGCTCGCCGACACCTCGCGCCGCGCGCCGCGCTTCCTGTTCGAGCCCGAGCGGCCGAGCGGGCGCGAGGTGCTCACGGCCGAGGGGCTCGAGAAGTCGTACGGCAACGTGCGCGTCCTCGGGGGCGTGTCGCTTGCGGTGCGGCGCGGTGAGCGGCTCGGGATCATCGGGGCGAACGGGCTCGGGAAATCGACCTTGCTCCGCATCCTGGTGGGTCGGCTCGCCGCCGACGCGGGCCGGGTCGGCTGGGGCCACGAGGTCCGGATCGGCTACTTCGCGCAGGATCACCACGAGATCCTCGGCGATCCGGACAAGATCGCGCTCGAGGTGCTCTGGGCCGTGCGCCCCCACGAGGGCAACGCCTTCGTCCGTGGGCACCTCGGCCGGGTGCTGTTCTCGGGCGACGACGTGAACAAACCGGTGCGCGCGCTGTCGGGCGGCGAAGCGGCGCGCCTCGTGTTCGGTTGCCTCGCGGCCGACCGGCCGAACGTGCTCGTGCTCGACGAGCCCACGAACCACCTCGACATCGAGGCGATCCACGCGCTCGTGGCCGCGCTCGTGGCCTTCCCCGGCACCGTCATCTTCGTGTCCCACGACCGGTGGTTCGTGTCCCAGCTCGCCACGCGCATCCTCGAGCTGACGCCCCAGGGCCATCGCGACTTTCCCGGCACTTACGCCGAGTACCTCGAGCGCTGCGGGGACGACCACCTCGACGTCGCCGCGGTGGTCTTGCGGGCCAAGGCGGAGCGCCGGGTCGAGGAGGGCGAGAGCGGGCAGGGCGCGGGCGCGTCGTGGGAGGAGCAGAAGCGCCGACGCAACCGCCAGAAGGAGCTCCCGCTCCGGCGCGACAAGGTGCTCGAGGCCATCGCCGCGGCCGAGGCCCGCCAGCGTGCCATCCACGATGGCTACGCGAGCGACGGGTTCTTCGAGCGCACCTCCAAGGCCGAGCTCGACGCGCTCGTGCGCGAGGAGGCCGAGCTGCCGGGGCGGATCGAGGCGCTCCTGGCCGAATGGGAGGCGCTCGAGTCGGAGCTCGCGGCGCTCGAGGGCGGCTGACCCTCGCCGCGCGCGCCGCCGGTGCGCGCGTCAGCGCAGCGGCTGCTCGAGCTGGGGCGGCGCGACCTCGGGCGCTCGGAGCGACGCGTCGAGCAGCTGCACGCTGCCGGCGTCGAGCGCGAGCTTCACGCCCCCCGAGTCGGCCGGCCGCGCCGAGGTGGCCGGATCCCGCTGGCCCTGGTCGCGTGGGGCCAGACGCAAGCCGCGGTCGTCTCCGCCCCCGCGGTCGCAGCTCCGGCCGACCATCCACGCGGTCGCCATGGCGAGGGGCAGGAGCAACGCAAAGGCGAGACCGCGGCCGAAGGACGGCCGGCCCGGGGGAGGGTCGCTCGGTGGCATGCGTCCAGTGTAGCCGACTCGTGAATATCCCGGGCCCGGAGCGCGTCTGTCTCACGTCGGAGCTCCATCGCTCCGGCTCGCACTTGTCGAGCACCGAAAACGTAGCAAAATGAGTCCCGTCCCGGGTCGCCGTGCGCGCCCTGGAGGCGCCCCGAGACCAGACCGCCCCGGCGCCCCGCCGCGGGCGATGGAGTTGCGAACGATGCGTAGCAAGCTCTTGACCATGATCGCCCTTGCCCTGGTGACCACGTTCGGGTCCGCCATCGCGTACGCCGGCCCTGCCACCGACGCCGTGAAGGAGAAGCAGACGGCGCTCTTCGAGCTCATCGGCAAGCCGCAGACCGACGAGGTGCAGGCCCAGATCAGGGCGATCTTCGACGCTTGGCTCGACTACGGCTACCTGGCCAAGGCGTCGCTCGGCAAGCACTGGGACTCGCTCACCGACGACCAGCACAAGGAGTTCGGCGGCCTGCTCGAGCAGCTGGTGCGCAAGAGCTACAAGAAGAACCTCAACAAGGTTCTGGGCTACGACATCAACTACGACACGGAGTCGAGCGCCGACGATGATGCGACGGTCGTCAAGATGCGCGCCAAGAGCCGCAGCGACGCGTCCGAGCCGATCATCGAGATCGACTTCAGCGTCAAGGAGTCGAACGGGCGCTGGCTCGTGCTCGACATCGCGCCCGAAGGGGCGAGCCTGGTGAAGACTTACCGCTCGCAGTTCACGAAGATCCTGCAGCGCGACGGCTACCCGGCGCTCGTCGCCAAGATGCGCACCAAGATCGCGCAGGACTGACCCGGATCGAGCGTCCGTGACGACCGGCTCGCGTGCGGGCCGGTCGTGCCATTTGGTGGTCGCGGGGCCCCGGCGCGTGGGCCGACGGCGGAGAGTTGGGCGTTTGGGCGCGGGGTTGGTAGCCTGGTGGGGAGCGGTGGACCCACCGCTACGTGCCCCGCACCGAGGTGCGGGACCAGCGAGGAGCATGCCGAGGTCGGACGGGCCCGCGAGCGCGGGGCCCCGCCCCAGTCGTTCGCAGCGGAGCGTCGCGTCCCTGGAGGGGGACGCCGGCGCCGGGCCTTCGTCCACCCGGACGGGGCGGCCCGCCGCGCGGACGACCGAGTCGGATCCGAGGCCCGAGCTCCGCCTGGTCGTCAGTCGCAGCGGGCTCGGCGTGGAGCTCGGCGCGCCCTTCGAGCTCGGGCCGCTCCGCGTGGTCGAGCTCGTGGCAAGCCTGCCGGGCATCGGCTTTCCCGTGGACCTTTCGGGTGGCGTGACGGCCTTTCGGCACCGGCGAGGGCGCCTCGAGCGTGTGGCGGTGACACTCGACGCGGAGGCGCTGCGGCGCTTCGCGACGCGCCGGCTCGCGGGCGTGTTCGCCGAGGCTGCGCCGTGCGCCGTGCTCGCGCCCATCGAGGACGGCCTCCTCGTCGGCGTCGCGGGGGACCACTTTGCCCTCGCCTTCGAGCTGCTGCTCTGGCCGGCGGACGGCGACCTCGTGCTCTTGCCCATGGCGGCCCGCTCGCTCGGGCTGCCGGGCGCTCCGCAGGCTCACGCGCTCCGCGCCGTGGCGGCCTGCACGAAGGGGCTCGGCGTCGTGCGCGGTGGCGTCGTGACGGTGCCCGGTGTCGCCCGGCAGCTCGTGCGGGCGCTGCTGCCGCTCGCCGGCATGCGCGCCGCGGACGCGGCCGGGGTGCGCGCCGGACGGGTGGAGCTCGACGTCGGAGCGCTCGGCTGGCGGGCCCTGCGCGACGCCGAGGGGGGGGCCGCGGGTGCCGCGCTGGGGCTCCTCGGCGAGAGGCTGGTGCGCGCGCGCGAGCTCGCCGAGCTCGCGGCCGAGGCGGAGGACGCCCACGCGCGGGGCGAGCCGGATGTGGCGCGCGGCGCCTACCTCGCGGCGCTCGAGCGCGCGCCCCGCCATCCCGAGCTCACGCGACGCATCGCGGAGCTCGATCGGGCGGCGGGCGGGCGCGATCCGGCCGCCGCGAGCTTGCTGTCGGACGCCACGCCGCTCGTCCATGCGGGCGTGCTCGGCGGCGCGCTGCTCGCCGCGCTCGGCGACACCGACGCGGCCCACGCGGCGTTCGCACAGGCCGGGCAGCTCGAGCCCTATGGGCCGCTCGCCGCGCTCGCGTGGCTCGAGGCGAGCCGCGTGGCGCCGGACCGGGAGGCGTCGCTCGCCGCGCTCGACGAGGCGGTGGTGCGGGCGCCGGGCCTGCCGGCGCCGCGCGCGGCGCGCTTCGAGGCGCGACTCGCGGCTGGCAACCTGCGCGGTGCGCGCGAGGACGCGAGCCAGCTCGAGGCGGCCGCGAGTGGTGCAGCGCTGCGCCACGCTGTCTGCATGCGGGCGGCCCGGGCGTACGTCGCCGCGGGGGCGTGGGCCGAGGCGAGCGCCGCCTTCGAGCGCGCGCTGCGCTACCTGCCGGACGACGCGCCGGCGGTGGCGGGGCTCGCGCGCGCTCTCGAGGCGGCGGGCGAGCGGCGCCGCGCGCTCGAGCTCCTGTCGCGGGCGGTGTCGCTGGGCGAGCGAGCGGGGCGCAGGGACGAGGCCATCCTGCTCGATCTCGCACGCGCGCTCGCCGACGTGGCGGGCGACTTCCCGGCGGCCGTCGCGCGCGTGCGGGCCATTGGTCCGTTCGGCCCGGCGAGCTTCGAGGCGCGCGCGCTCGAGGCGCGCTGGCGGGGCGAGCTCGGGGACCTCGCGGGTGCGAGCGTCGCCCTGGGCCGGCTCGCCGACGCCGTCGAGCGGGCCATGGCCGTGCTCGCGGGCGACGCCGAGCCGGGGCCGCTCGCCGCGCTGTTCGGCCCGGCCGGTCGCTACCCGCGGCGCGAGGATGCCTGCGCGGCCGTCGCCAGCCTGCTCGCGGACGGGGCTGCGCTCGAGGAGCGTGAGCGCGGCGACACGCTCGCGGCGCGCCGTCTCTGGGGTCTGGCGCTGCGGCTGCGACCGCGCGATCGCCAGGCGCAGCGCGAGCTCGCCCGGCTCGCGGCGCCGGCCGGGCGCCCCGCCGAGGCCGAGCGCGTCCCGGCCCGCGCTCCGCTCGCGAGCGCGCCCGCACCGGCGCAAGAGCCCGCGAGCGAGGATTCCGCGCACGACGAGGCCCGCGCCGCGGAGCTCGGCGACAGGCTCCGCGCCAACCCCGCCGACGCCGAGGTCGGGCGTGCGCTTGCCGCCGTGCTCGGGCGCCTCGGGCGGCACCACGAGCTGTTCGCGCTCGCCGCGGCGCGCGTCGAGGAGGGCGGCGCCGAGGAGCGCGCCACATGGCGCCCCGTGTGGCGGGACGCGCTCCAGGCGCTGGCGGCCGACGCCGAGGCGGCGGGACGGGAGCGGGAGGCCGCGCTCTTTCGCGAGATGCTCGCGGCGGCCGAAGCGGAGCGCTGAGCCGCAGGAAGCGGCCGCGGCCGCGCGGCGTTGTCCCACCGTGGCGGGCGCGGCGCAGCGGTCGTGCGGCGAGAACTTGTCGCTCGACCGCGAGCCGTGGTAGCGCCCCCGACAGCGAGGTCGTGCCATGCTGCTCGAGGATCCGAAGCCGGGAGCGCCGGCGGTGCGCAGGCCCATCGTCGTGCAGAAGTACGGCGGCTCCTCGGTCGCGGACGTCGAGAAGCTAGGCCGCGTCGCCGAGCGCGTCGTGCACGCGCGGCGCGCGGGCAACGACGTCGTCGTGGTCGTGAGTGCCATGGGCAAGACCACCGACGGCCTCCTCAAGCTGGCACACGACGCCGTGGGTGCAGGCGGCGCGGGAGGCGAGGGGCGTGAGCCGGCGCGGCGCGAGCTCGACATGCTCGTGTCGACCGGCGAGCGCGTGGCGATGTCGCTCCTGTCGATCGCCATCCAGGCGCGCGGGGTGCGCGCCATCTCGTTCACCGGCTCGCAGAGCGGCATCATCACGAACGACCGACACTTCGACGCGCGCATCATCGAGGTGCGGCCCCACCGCATCGAGGACGAGCTGGCGCGCGGCGCGGTCGTGATCGTCGCGGGCTACCAGGGCATGAGCTACAAGCGCGAGATCACGACGCTCGGTCGCGGCGGCAGCGACACGACGGCCGTCGCGCTGGCGGCGGCGCTCGGCGCCGATCGCTGCGAGATCTACAGCGATGTCGACGGCGTGTACTCCGCCGACCCGCGCACCGTGCCCGAGGCGCGACACCTCCCCGAGCTCGACCACGCGCTCCTGCAGGAGATGGCCGAGAGCGGCGCGAAGGTGGTGTGCGCCCAGGCCGTGGAGTGGGCGCGGCGCGCGGGCATCGCGATCTACGCGCGCTCGAGCTTCGAGCCCGTGTCGGACACGCCGCGCCAGACCGTGATCCGCAGGTTTGCGCCGGGCGACGAGCCGCGCGCGCGCGCCATCGTCGGGCACCGGCAGCTCGCGCACGCGGCGCTCGGCGAGCTCGCGAGTCTCGAGCGGGCCGAGCGCCTGCTGCTCGACGCCGGCGCCGCCATCCTCGAGGAGCACGTGACCGAGGAGCGTGCCGAGTGGCTGCTGTCGCTCATGAGCGCGCCCGGGTTCGCAGAGGCGCGGGCCCGCATGGCCGCGGAGCTGCCGTCGCTCGCCGTCACGGTGGGGCTCGGTCTCGTGAGCGTCGTCGGCGGAGGTCTGACCGAGCGGGGCGCGCAGCTCGTCGCCTTCCGCGAGGCGCTCGCAGCCGCGGCGGCCAGGCCGCGGCGCATGCTCGCGACCGCGCTCCGCCTCGGTGCCGTCGTGGACGCGGCCTCGGTGCCCGACGCCGAGCGCGCTCTGCACGCCCGCTTCGTCGCACTCTAGGCGGCGGGCGCCGGCGGGCCGACGCGCGGCGCGGGGCTCAGTGCGGCGCGCCG
>JACRDA010000044.1 GCA_016212965.1 Myxococcales bacterium | reverse complement strand
GCGGCGCCGGTCGTGATGGTGACGCCCTGCTCCGTGGGCGCGGTGCCGGCGTAGGCGATGCCGAGGGAGTGGCCGCCGAGTCCGCCACCGGCCGCGCCGCCGCGCCCGCCCTTGCCGCCTTGGCCTCCGGAGCAGGCTCCGTCTGTCCCAGGATTCGGATTGCCGCCCGGCAACCCCCCGACGCCGCCGCTGCCACCGTCCTGCCCGGTGCTGCCCGTGCCGCCTGGCCCGCCGTCGGCTGCAACGAGCGTCACGGTCGAGAGCGTGAGCGTCGCGTTGCGGCTCGCGAGCGCGAGGCTCGCGCCCCCGTGTCCGCCGCCCGTACCCGGCAGGCCGCCGCATCCGCCGCTACCGCCGCCGCCCGCGCTCGAGCCCGCACCCGTGCAGAGGTTGGCGCCTCCGCCACCGCCGCCGCCTGCGCCGGGCGTGCCCGCGCTGACACCGGCACCGCCGACCACGCCCGCGTAGCCGGCGGCCTGGAGCGCGCCTGAGCCGCTCGCGCCGGGGCCGGGGGTGCCGGGCAGCCCGGGCTCTCCGGGGCCGCCCTGGCAGACGCCGACAATCCCTTCGCCGACACCCGCCACACCACCGAGGCCGAGGCCCCCTGTCGAGTTCCCAGGCGAGCCATTGCCACCCGTCGCGCCGTTGAGGCCGCTCCCGCCGGCTCCGCCGCTCAAGTCGAGCGCCTGGCACACTTTTTGACCTCCTCCGCCTCCTCCCAGGACGCCCCCAGCGCCGGTGCAGCCGGTCGTGCCGGGGCCGCCGGGGGTGCCGTTCAGGGCGAGGTCGGTCGCGTCAGGGGGCGCGTCCGCTCCCGGCGCGCCGTCGTCCGCCGTGACCTCGATGCGGGCAAGCGTCGCCGTCGCACCGTCGGCGAAGACGCCGATGCTCGACTCACCCGGCGCGACGCCGGGCCCGCTCGTGATGGCGAGGTCCTCGAGCGCGCTCGCGGCCGCGCCGGGCGACAGCACGAGCGCGACCGGCGTGCCCGGGCTCACCGCCGTCTTGTCGCCCGTGTAGTGCCAGTCGGCGCAGTCGAGCCCCCCGAACAGCGTCGTGCCTGCGGGCAGCGTCACCGTCGCCGTGTCCGCCGTCTGCGCCGCGCATGCATACACGACGCCGGCGCCACCCTCGAGCGCCTTGCTGAGGCTCGCGTACGGCGCGCTGCGACTGCCGTTTCCGGTCGTATCCGAGCCCGTCGTGCCCGAGACGAAGACCCCCGCGCAGGAGTCGGGCAGCGGCGTCTGGGTGGGGAGCGAAGCGGGGACGCAGCCGGGGTCGATGGAGCCGCCTTGGCCGGCGGAGCCGCCTTGTTGGCTAGCGCCGGTGCCGGACACGCACGCGGCGTCCAGCATGAACTCGCAGTCAGTCGCGTCGTTGCTGCAGGCGGCGCTAATGAGACTCGTCCCGGCCAGCGCCGCGACGAGTCCCGCACGGAACATCCTCGTTGAAAGCATGGGTACTCGTCCCTTCGTTTCGACCATCAGAAATTGCCTAGGATGAACGCGGTGGCGCCGGCGGGCGACGGCACAGGCACGAGCGCGAGGCTCGAGCTCGGCGCGCTCGCGGCCGCCGCGAGGGTATAGATGGCGCTGGCGGCGAGCACCGTGCCCGCACCGATGTAGCTGCCCAAAGCGGCGTTGCTGAAGGCGTCCTTCCGGCCCGCGCCGTCGGCGAGCTCCTGGCACGAGGCCTCGAAGCCGCCCGTCACGGGGGTGCAGAAGGCGCCTGCCCCCAACAGCTCGGCGCGACGGTCGGCGTTGTCGCTGCTCTGGGCGTTCGCCGCGCCGTGGAGCCCGATCGCGGTGACGAGCGCCGCCCCGCCCACGGCGAAGCCGGTCACCGAGAGCGCCCAGACGGGGTGGCCGCTCGAGGACCCGGCGCCGAGCTCCACGTCGGCCGCGCTCGCCTCGCCGGCGCCGACCGTCAAGCGCGCCTCGCCGCGTCCGACCCCCGCCTTCTCGGCGGTGATGACGAGGGCGCCCGCCTCGACGAAGATCGGCTTGCCGAGTGGCGAGTCGCCCACCGCGCGGCCGTTCACGAGGACGTGAGCGCCGTCGCCGAGCGCGTGGCTCACCGAAATCCGCACCTCCCCCACGTGCTCCTTCGCCGTCGCGAAGAGCTCCTCGCCCGCCTGGCGCTCGCTGGCGTCCGTGTCCGCCGGCGCTTCGCGCAGGTACTGCTCGAGGTGCTCGGCTGCGTCGCGATAGCGCTGGAGCTTCACCTCGCAGGTGCCGAGCACAGCCGCTGTCGCGTGGTGCGGATGGATGGCGTAGGCGGCCGCGAGCGCCGCGCGCGCCGCCTCGAGCTCGCCCTTGGCGAGGAGCTCGGCGCCCTTTTGGTGCAGCTCGCGCGCCTGGACGATGGTCGGGTCGGTCGAAGGCTCGGCCGCGTTCGCGAGTCGGGGGGCGAAGGCAAGAGCCAGAAGGACGAGCCACGCGCAGCGGCGTGTCAGCGACCGGCGCGGGGCGACGTGGCGGTTGGAACGAGGTGATTTCATGGCAGTCAGAACGGTGGCTTGAACCCGGGGATGACTTGTGACGTGGTCGCGCTCGGCGGCGGAAGCGGCGAGGCACTCGGCGATGGGCTCGACGGCAGCGCGCTTGGCGCGGACGCGGCCGTGGACGCAGCCGGCGTGGGCGGCGGGGGCGCAGCGAGCGATGAGCCCGTCGCCGCGGGTGCGCTCCGTGTCGTAGCGGGCGCCGTGGAGTGCAGCGACGAAGGCGCCGCGCTCGGCGTGGGCTCGTGGGTCTCGGACGGCGCCGCCGCCGAGGATGAGGCGCCGGTGCCTCCAGGGGCCGGTGCGCCCGGCGGCCTTGCGACGTCGATGGGCGCCTGCGCGCTCGCGCCCGGCCTCGAGGACGAGGTCACCGGGGGCAGCCGAGCGGTGTCGGTCCCGCGTGGCGTCGCTTCTCCGGTTCCCGAACGCGAGAGTGCGAGCGCAACGAGCACGACGGCGGCGAACACTGCGACCAACCCGAGCGCGTAGATCTTCGCCCGCGAGCGCCCTGGCAGCCGCACGACGGCGGTCTCGTCGACGTGGGATGCGCTCGGGAGCGCGCGGAACGCCTCGTAGACGACCTCGTCACTCGCTGGCGAGGTGGCGCCGGAGGGTGGCTCGGCCGCGCCGGCGCTCGCCTCCTGCGGGGGCGCAGCGGGAGCGGCTGCCGCATCGGCCGCCGCGCTCGCGACCCGCGCACCCGGCAACGCCTTGCGCACGAACGGTGTGCGCCCGAGCTCGTCGCCCATCGCCACCCGCACGAGCGCGTCGACGAACGAGGCGTCCGAGCACAGCGCCTGGATGAGCTCGGGCGTGAGCTCACCCCCCGGGTCGTAGCCGCTCGCCCGCAGCACGGCGCGGCGCAGCGTGGCATCGACGAGCAGGCGCGCCTTGACGCCGTCCACGTCGGGCAGGATGAACTTCGGGTAGTGGCGCTCGGCCGCGATCGCGGGAGGCGCGACGGGCGGTGCCACGACCGGCGGTGCCGCGACCGCCGGTGCGGGTACCTCCGCATGCATCGGCCGGGTGGTGGCGCCGAGCGCGTCCATCGGCGTGCCCTGGCCGGTCGCGACCGCGGCGGTCATGGGAGGCGTGGCATCGCTCGGGACGAGCGCGGGCCCCATCGGATCCGTCCCGTCGAGCATGCGCAGCGTGTCCGCCGGCAAGCGCGGTGCGGCCACGGGCTGCTTTCCCGCGTGCGCGGACGGAGTGTCGTGGTGGGGCTTGTCCATGCTCAGAAGGGCAGGCTGTAGATCGGTTTCGGGTGGGTGGGCGCGGTGGGCGGCGGCTTCTGCAGGGGTGGCGGCGCGACGGTGGCGCCTGGCGTCGCCACGGGGGCGCTCGCCGCCGGCGCCGGCGCGGCCGACCTTGCAGCCGATGGAGCCGACCCCGTACCCGATGCCGACGTTCCAGTCCGAGGTGCCCCGGCATCGAGCTGCGTCTCGGCCGCGCGCGGTGCGGCGCTGCCGGGGTCGAGCGCAGGGTCAGCCGCGGCGCCGAGCGCCGGCGACGCCAGGGCTCGTGTCGTGGTCGCCGGTGCCGCGTTCGTCACCGGCGCCGTCGGCGCCTCCGTGGTCTCGGCCGCCGCCGGGGCGCGCGGCAAGAGACGCAGGACGACGAGGGCACCCGCCGTCGCCGCCACGACCACGAGGAGGCCGGCGACGAGCAGGTCGAGCGGTCGATAGCGCCGGAGGCGTGCCTGCGGGCGCACGGCCCAGGCAGCGACCGCTCGGAGCGCGCGCACGAGCGACCGATCAACCTGCATGGGCCCGCGGCGCCCGTGCGCGCTCGCCCCGCCGGCAGTGCTCGCGCGCTCGGCGTCCGGCGGGGTGTGTGGCGCCGCGCTGCGTGCGCCGGCGCCTGTGGCGGCCGCCCTGACGATCACCTTGGGCTCGGCCGGGGCTGGCGGTCGCACCGGGGCGGGCCCGGCTCGCTCCGGCGAAGCGGCTGGCGCCTCGGCCCTCTGCGCCTGCTCTGCGCCCTGCGCAGCCCCGGGAAGCGGGGCCGTGGCGATGAGCTCCGTGTCCACCCTCGGTGTGAAGCCACGCACCTCGGGCGCGAGCGCCGGAGGCGCCACCGGCGCGGCTGCTGGCGCTGGGCGTGGCGCCTCCGGGCGCGGCGGCGAGAGGTCTCGCTCGGCGTCCTGCGCCACGCTCGGCTTGCCAGAGGCGCGCGGCCGCTTGGCGCGCGAATACGCCGCGGAGGGCTTCAGGATCCCGGCAGGGTCGAGGAAGGCATCGTCCGCGGGCAGGGCGTGCGCCTGCAGGAAGCGCGCCCGCTCGGCGTCGGCGATGGCGGCGACCGCGGCCGCGCTCGCAGGTCGCTCGTGGCGCTTCTTCTCCATGAGGCCAGCGACGAGATCGGCGACGGCCTCCGGGACGTCGGGCCGGAGCTCGCAGAGCCGCGCCGGCAGGTGCGTCAAGATCCGCCCGATGATCGCCATCCGATCGGGCAGCGTGCCGTCCGGTGCTGCGAACGGGTGCCGGTACGCGATGAGCTGGTACAGCATGACGCCGAGCGAGTAGAGATCGGTGCGAAAGTCGACGGGTACGCCCGAGTCGAGCTGATCCGGCGACATGTACGCGACCGTGCCGAAGATGACGCCTGCGGCGGTGCTCTTGACCTGCCGGTCGCGGTACTCGCGCGTCGTCAGCTTCGCCGTGCCGAAGTCGAGGATCTTCGACTCGTGGGCGACGGTCAGGAACACGTTGGGTGGCTTGAGGTCGCGGTGCACGATGCCCCGCTGGTGCGCCGCTTCGAGGCCGCGGCACACGTCTCGGCAGATGCGGAGCGCGTCGGGGATCGCCATCGGCCCCCGCGTCCTGCCCATGTAGTCCTGGACGTTCACGCCCTCCAGGAACTCGGTGGCGAGCCACAGGCGCCCGTCCTCGAGCATGCCCGCGTCCCTGAGCTCCACGATGTTCGAGTTGGGGCTCAGGTCCTTGACGATCTGGATCTCTTCTCCGAACCGCTCGCGGTACTGCCGCTGGTTCGCGAAGCGCTCGAGGGTCACCTTCAGCGCGACGACCTGCTCCGGAAAATACGAGTGAACCGCCTTGTAGACCTCACCCATGCCGCCGCGCCCGACGGGCTCCACCACGACGAAGTTCGCGCAGCGCTGGCCGGGCCGTAAGCCCCACCTGGGTTCGTCTTCTGCGTTGCTCATCGATCACCCTGGCGCCTCGGCGGCGTCCCCCGTTCCCTGGAGTATCGGCCCGCCGCCGTCCCAGTTGCGACAAAAGTGCGCGAGCTCCGCGCGGGCGCCCGGTCGCCAAGGCGAGTAGCCCGCACCAGCCCCAGAAGAAGCGATGACGCGATGAGCCGTTGGCCGTCAGCGATGAGCCCGGAGAACTCGCGGCGTTGCCGGCTCCCCAGCTTCGGCTCGATGGAGCTCGCGCGGACGCCAAGCCGCCCGGATTGCCAGGGCAGCAACTCGTGGGCCGAGGCCCGAACCACGAAGTCGGTTGCCTCTTTCTGGGTACTTGGAGGCGAGTGGCTACCCCGCGGGGCGTCTACGTGAGGTTTCTGCTTGCTCAGCTCATCGCATCCTCCTCACACAGGCAGGCGTCGGCACGCCCCGACGCGTCTTGGCGCACCAGGAAGGCGGTAGGGCGGGCGGCCGCCGCCACGAGTCAGTGAAAACTCGGCCCGGCAGGCAGGAGCGGAACTCAGTCGGGTAGCCCCGGGCGGGCAACCGCCCGGGGCTACCCGACTTACTCCCTCTGGAATCTCGGAGATTCGGCGGCGCGACTTGGCGCACTACCTGGTTGACAGCGCACCGGGCTCGATCGGCCGTGGACGGCTACCCTGTGGAAACCGCAGAGCCCGCACGGACGGCTCGCGCTGCCCGAGTCGCGGAGGGCGCTGCCCGAGTCGCCGAGGCCGCTGCCCGAGTCGCCGAGGCCGCTGCCCGAGTGGCCGAGGCCGCTGCCCGAGTCGCCGAGGCCGCTGCCCGAGTGGCCGAGGTCGCTGCCCGAGTCGCCGAGGCCGCTGCCCGAGTCGCCGAGGCCGCTGCCCGAGTCGCCGAGGGCGCTGCCCGAGTCGCCGAGGGCGCTGCCCGAGTCGCCGAGGTCGCTGCCCGGGTCGCCGAGGGCGCTGCCCGGCCGCTGTAATGCCCTGTAATGGCGTCCTCGGTGCCGGTCTGTTTCGATCAGCCGAGTGAGCACGTCGCAGGGCAAGATGGCGGAGACGGAGCGCGTGCGCATGCGGGCCGAGCGGCGCCGGCTCCGCATGGCGGCGCGGATCGTGTCGGTGCGCCACGAGCGCCGGGTGCCGATCTTCGTGCAGGGCGCGCTCGGGAGCTGCGCCGGTCACGCCGCGGTCGGGATGCTCGGCACCGACCCCTTCCACGCGCCGGGGCGCGAGCTCGGCGCCGAGGACGCCGTCGCGGTCTACAGCGCCGCCACGGCGCTCGACGACATCGAGGGCGCCTACCCGCCCGACGATACCGGCACGCGTGGCGTCGCGGTGATGGAGGTGCTGAAGCGCCGCGGGTGGATCTCCGGCTACGCGCGCACCCGGACGCTCGAGCGCGCGCTCCGCGCGCTCGTGCTCGTGCCCGGCGTCACGGGCTTCGCGTGGCGTGCCGGCTGCGACACCCCCGACGCGAGCGGACGGGTGCGCTACACCGGCGCCGCCTCGGGTGGGCACCAGGTCGCGCTCGTCGGCCTCGACGCCGGGCGCGAGCTCGTGTGGCTCGCGAACTCCTTCGGGCGCGCCTGGGGTGCGCACGGCTACTTCTGCATGTCCTGGCGCGACTACGAGACCGCGCTGCGGGACGGGGGCGAGGCGCTGTTCGCCACGCCCTGAGGCGGCACCAACGGACCGGATGCGAGGGACTGGCAGCATGTCGAACGACGAGCGCACCACGGGGCTTCTGTGCTGCCGGCACTGCTGCCGGGTCGGGCCGATGCGCATCGTCTCGACGGCCACCCCCGGCGCGAGCCCTGCCGAGCGCTCCGAAGACCGGCTCGCCGTCGAGCCCAGCATCACCTCGTACCAGACGCTGGTCTGCGTCGGGTGCGCCGAGGTGACCCTGCGCCGCGCGACGTGGCACGCCGCCATGGCCGAGCAGGATCTCGTGTGGACCATCGTGTACCCGCCCCCGCGCGAGTGGCTCTCCGGCGAGCTGCGTACCGGGCATTCGATCGCGGCGGTGGGGCGGGGACCGGGGCACGTCGCGCGTCTCCTGCGCACGCTCGAGCGCGTGTGCGCCGATCGGGGCGCGAGCGGCTCGACCCTGGCGGAGCGCCTGCGGGACCTCGGCAGCCAGCGCGAGATCCCGGCTCGGCTCGCCGTGCTCGGGGACTGGCTCGCGGTGCTGCGCGGCGACGCGCTGGCCGACCTCGACGCGCTGCCGGTCGCGGAGGTGGCCGCCCTCGAGGCGTTGTGCCGGACCGTGCTGCTCTACGTGTGCGAGGGCCCGGCCGCGATCCGGGTGGTCGAGGAGCGCGTCGCGGTCGTCGGCACGGGCGCCAGCCACGGCCTGGCACTCGAGCCGGACGATCGAGCGCGCGAGACCGCTCCCCCGGCCGGTGACCCGATCCTGCACTGACCCGGACTCCGCCCGCGCGCGACTCGATCCGCTCGCGCCGGCTCGGCGCGTGGGGCATCCTTCCGACCATGCGCCCGAGCTCCCCCCGCCGCTCGCCCCTCGCGGCGCCGGTGTGCGCCGTCGTGCTCGGCGGGCTCGGCGCCGCCTGCGAGCCCACCCGGCCGCCGGAGACGCCCGGCGCCGGGCCGGAGCCCGCGAGGCTCGAGGTCGAGGCACCGCGCGGCGCGGAGATCCGCGTGGACGGCGTCTTCGTCGGTGTGGCGCCGCTACCGAAGCTCGTCGACGCGGAGCCGGGGCGCCACCGCGTGGTCGTCACGCTGGGCGGGCACGAGCCCGTGATCGAGGCGGTCCTGCTCGAGCGGGGCAAGACCACGACGCTGACGACCGACCCCGCCGAGACGGACCAGCGCATCGGCTCGTGGGTGGCGCTCGGCACGGGCGCCGCGGGCGTCGGCACGGGCATCGTGCTCGGCGTCCTCGCCGTCATCGCGCAGCGCGACGCCGCAGCGCTCTCCGACGGCCCGGCGCACGACGCGGCGCTCGAGGCGCGCGACCGGTACCGCACCGCCGCCACCGTCGCCGGGCTGTCCGGGGTCGGGCTCTTCGTCGCGGGCGCGCTCCTCTTCGCGATCGACGAGCCGGAGCTGCCCGAGCCCGAACGGGCCGAGGAGCAGGGCGCCAGCTTGTCGGTGCTGCCGCTCTGCGCGCCCGACCTCGGCGGCGTCGCGGCGAGGGTCCGCTTCTGAGCGGGCGCCCCCCGCACGAGTCCAGATGAGGGTCCCGAAGAGCATCGCCGTCGCGAGCATCGCCGTCCTCTTCGCGTGGGCGCCACCGCTCCGCGCGCAGCCGGCCGACCCCGGCGCGTCCGAGCCGGCCGTGCCGCCGGCGGAGGCGCAGCCGGAGCCGCAGGCCGAGGAGGAGGCGCCGATCGAGGTGGAGGTCGAGGGCGTGAAGCACCCGCCCTCGGTGTCGTCGCTGACCCGGAACGAGGTGCGGCAGCTCCCCGGCGCCTTCGGGGACCCGTTCCGCGCCATCGAGATCCTGCCCGGCGTCACGCCGATCGTGTCGGGCCTGCCGTTCTTCTACGTGCGCGGCGCTCCGCCCGGCAACGTGGGCTACTTCCTCGACGGCGTCCGCGTGCCGTACCTCTTCCACGTCGCCGCCGGCCCGTCGGTCGTGAACCCGGCCATCGTCGAGCGCGTCGATCTCTACGCCGGCGGCTACCCCGCGCGCTTCGGCCGCTACGCGGGCGCGATCGTCGCGGCCGAGACGACCGCGCCGCGCAGCGACTGGCACGGCGAGGGCAGCATCCGCCTGGTGGACGCCGGCGCGCTCGTCGAGGGCGGCTTCGACGAGGGCCGCGGCACGGTGCTGCTCGGCGGGCGCTACTCGTACACGGCCGGCCTCTTCTCGCTCATCTCGCCCGAGATCACGCTCGACTACCGCGACTACCAGGCGCGCTTCTCCTACGACCTGACGCCGCGCGACCGCGTCTCGCTCTTCGCCTTCGGCGCCTACGACTTTCTCTCGTCGACCGAGGACGACATCGAGACCGTGCTCTTCGGCGCCGAGTTCTACCGCGTCGACGGCCGCTACGACGTGCGCTTCCCGGACGGCGGCCGGATGCGGACGGCCGTGACCTTCGGCTACGACCAGACGCGCGTCGCCGACGGGCGCAACAGCCGCGACGTGTCGTTCGGCGCGCGCTTCGAGCTCGAGCGACCGCTCGACCCCGGTGTCACGCTGCGCGCCGGCCTCGACGCCCAGCACGACCTCTACTCGACCGCCCCGCGGCCCTACGTCGATCCCGATGACCCGGACGTGCTGGCCTTCGAGGCGCTGTTCCCGGCGCGCGCCGACGCCGTCGTCGGCGGGTGGGTCGACCGCGTCTGGCAGGTCGACCCACGCGTCAGCCTGACGCCGGGCGTGCGCCTCGACGGGTACCACTCGAACGGGGCCCAGGCGCTCGCCGTCGAGCCGCGCCTGGCCGTCGTCGTCGACGTGACCGACGACGTGCGCATCCTGCACGCGCTCGGCCTCGCCGAGCAGCCCCCGTCGTTCATCGTGCCGCTGCCGGGGCTCGCGCTCGCGAGCCTGAAGGACGGCTTGCAGCGTTCGTTCCAGGCGTCGGCCGGCGTCGAGGTCGATCTGCCCTTCGCGATCACCGCGAGCGCGACCGTGTTCGACGCGGTCTTCCTCGACATGACCGACACGGCCGGCGTGCGTCCACCGGGCAACGCCGCCACGCAGGTCCCGCGCAGCCTGGGCAGCGCGAAGGGCGTCGAGGTGTACCTGCGCCGCTCGCTGTCGAGCTCGGTCGGCGGCTTCGTCGCCTACACGTTCTCGCGCAGCCAGCGCAGCCTCGACGGCTACACCTTTCCGGCCGCCTTCGACCGGAGCCACGTGCTCCACTCCGCGCTGTCGCTCGACCTCGGGCACCTGTGGCGGAGCGGCGTGCGCTTCTCGCTCTACACGGGCGCGCCGCTCCTGGCGCCGCCGGTCGGGGCGCCCGCGGGCTACCGCCCGAGCGATCCGGAGCGCGATCCGGCCTTCTACCGCATCGACTTCCGCCTCGAGAAACGCTGGCGCTTGCTCGAGACGGCGTGGGTATCCTTCGTGGTCGAGATGGTCAACGCCACGCTCCACACCGAGACCCTCGGCGGCAACGACGTCGGTCCGGTGACCATCCCGAGCATCGGCGTCGAGGGAGGATTCTGACGTGCGTCACCCGACCGCGTTCTGCGCCGCGCTCTGCGCCGCGCTCGCGCTCCTCGCCGCGGGCTGCCTGCCGCCGGACGACCGGCCCGAGCCGGGCTCGCTCGAGCTCACCGTCGAGCGCGGCGCGGCGCTCGCCCTGGGCTTCGCGACGGCCGACGGCTGGACCGTCGGCTTCGAGCGCTTCGTGGCGGCCATCGGCAACCTGCGCCTCGCGGGTGACCCCGACGCGTTCACGAGCTCGTGCAACGCCTACTCGAGCCCGAGCTACGACCGGACCTTCGACTTCGCGGTGCTGCCCGAGCCCGCCAAGGTGGCGCTCGCGTGGGGGCTCGGCCGCTGCAGCGTCAACTACCGCGTCCGCTCGCCGTCCTTCGACACCCTGCTCGGCCCGGGCGTGACGCCGACCGACGTGGCGCTCATGCGCGTGCGGGGCGACGACGCGTACGAGGCCGGCAAGCGCGTCGTCCTCTACGCGCAGGGGCAGGCCGTGCGCGGCGGCGTCGTGAAGCGCTTCGCGTGGGTCTTCCGCCGCGGCTTCGCGCTCGACCGCTGCCCGGCGAGCTCGGGCTCGGGCTACCTGAGCGTGCTCGAGCTCGCCGCGGGTGACGCCCCGAGCTTCGGCGTCGTCGTGCGCGGCGAGGAGCTCTTCCGCCGCGCGCCCGACGACGCGGCGCCGCTCCACTTCGACCGCTACGCCGCGGCGGACGCGGACGGCGACGGCGCGGTCACCCTCGCGGAGCTCGCGGCGATCGAGGCGCCGAGCGACGACCCCTGGCCGGCGGACGCCTCGGACGGCACGGGCGCGGAGCCCGCGACGCCGCCCGAGACGCTCGCCGACCTCGTGTACCGCTTCCTCTTGCCGCGCGTGACGCGCATGGTCGGGGGCGGGGCCTGCAACGCCGAAGTGAGAGGATGACGGAGGGAGACATGACGACGCGCCGTGCCCGTTGCAGCTGCGGAGAGCTCGAGGTCGTGACCGAGGGCGAGCCCCTGCGCATCTCGATGTGTCATTGCCTCGCCTGCCAGGCGCGCACGGGCAGCGCCTTCGGCCTGCAGGCGCGGTTCGCGCAGGCGAGCGTGCGCGTGTCGGGGCCCTCGACCGCGTACGTCCGGACGGCGGACAGCGGGCAGCGGGTGACCTTCCACTTCTGCCCGCGCTGCGGCTCGACCGTCTACTACGAGCTCGAGGCGCTGCCCGACGTCGTCGCCGTCGCCGTCGGCGCCTTCGCGGATCCGAGCTTCCCCGCGCCGCGCGTGTCCGTCTACGAGGCACGGCGCCACCCGTGGGTGGGCCTGCCGGAGGACATCGAGCATATCGACTGACGGCTCGAGCCGGGGCGGAGCCCGAGGGGTCGAGCCCGTGGCCAGTGACCCGATGCGCCCGCATTTACGCCGCGGGCGTCCGCGCGCACGATCGCCCGCCATGCCCGACGACAGCGCTGCACCCCCGGTCGCCGCCGAGTACGCCACCACGATCGCCCTGCCGTCGGTGCCGAGCGTAGGGCCTCCGGTCGTGCCTGCGGCCGCGCCGGTCACGGCGCGGGGTTTCGAGGACCGCTACGCGCGCCGGCAGGCGCTCGGCGAGGGCGGTATGGGCGTCGTCCACCTGTGCGAAGACAAGGTCATCGGGCGCGAGGTGGCGATGAAGCTCATGCGCGTCGAGCTCGCGGAGCGTCCCGACGCGCGCGAGCGCTTCGTGCGCGAGGCGCGCATCCAGGGCCAGCTCGAGCACCCGGCGATCGTGCCCGTCCACAGCCTCGGCGTCGCGCCGGACGGGGCGGTGTACTTCACGATGAAGCGCATTCGCGGTGAGCCGCTCGACGCCGTGCTCGCCGCGCTCGGGCGCCGCGACGCCCGCGCCGAGCGACGCTACCCGCGGCACCGACTGCTCGCGGCCTTCGGTCAGGTGTGTCTCGCGATGGATTTCGCCCACGAGCGCGGCGTCGTGCACCGCGATCTCAAGCCCGCCAACATCATGCTCGGGGACTTCGGCGAGGTGTACGTGCTCGACTGGGGCATCGCCAAGGTGGGCAGCAGCGTGGCGGCCGCGCCCGGCGCGCACGCCGAACCGGCGGCGCCGCAGGTGGTGGCCCCGTCGCCAGGCACGGCCCTCGGCGCGGTCGTGGGCACGCCGGGGTACATCGCGCCCGAGCTCATCGCGCTGGGGGCCCGGGAGGCCGATCGGCGTGCCGACGTGTACGCGCTCGGCGCCATCCTCTACGAGATCCTGACGTACCGGCCGATGCTCCTCGGCACGAGCGCCGCGGAGCTGCTGCGCGCCGCCGTCACGGCGGAGGTTCCGCCGCCTTCGGCGTGCGCCGCCGACATCGGCCCCGAGCTCGACGCCCTGTGGCGGCGCGCCACCGACCTCGACCCGGCGCTGCGCTACGAGCGTGCGCGTGCGCTCCACGACGAGCTCGACGCGTACCTCGCGGGGCGACGCGACGCCGAGCTCCGCCGCGAGGCCGCCCTGCGCCACGCTGCGACCGCTGCCGAAGCGGCCGAGCGGGCCTTCGCCGACCCCGGCGGCGGCGAGGCCGAGCGCGAGCGCGCCATCCGCGAGGTCGGACGTGCGCTCGCGCTCGACCCGGACAACCGCCACGCGATGCACACGCTCGTCGCGGTGCTGACCACCGCGCCGCGCGGCCTTCCGAGCGAGGCGCGCGAGGCCCTCGCGCGCGACGAGCTCCGGCGCCTGCGCCTGATGAGCCGCGTCGGCATCGTGGCCTACTCGTCCATCGGCGTCTTCGCGCCGCTCGCCGTCCTGATGGGCGTGCGCAGCTGGGTCGCGCTCGTCACGCCCGGCGCGCTCGGCTTCGCCGCCGCCGGCTTCTGCTGGGGTGCTCTGCGCACCAAGGCGGCGCGCATGTGGCGCAAACACGCCATCATGGTGCTCGGCTGCGCGAGCATCGGGGCCATCGCTCTGCTGTATGGCCCGTACCTGATGGTTCCTGGCCTTCTCGCAAGCCATACGATGGCCCTCCTGCTCGCCGCGCGCGGGCGCGAGCGCCACGCGTACCTCGGGCTCGGCTGCCTCGCCTTCCTCGTGCCGGTCGTCCTGCAGTGGACCGGCGTGCTGCCGGCGTATCTCATCCGTCGCGAGGGCATCACGATCCTGCCGAACATGACGTACTTCGAGCCGCTCCCGGCGAGCGTCGCGCTCTTCGTGGGCGCCGTGGCCTCGCTCGTCATCCCCATGCTGCTCGTCGGCCGCCTGCGCCGATCGCTCGACGAGGCAGACGAGCGCGGCGCGCTCCAGACCTGGCACTTGCGCAAGCTCGTTCCCGACGATGCCGAGGCGGATTTGCCGCTGTCGCGCACGAGCTAAGCTGGCACGATCCGCGAGTGTCGACGTCGAGTCCCGTCCTGCCGCCGATCTTCGAGCCGCGCTACTCGGCGACGGGCGACCCCGTCGCCGGGCCACGACCCGATCCGCGCCAGGGCGTCCGATCGTCGCCCGCCGGTCGTGCAGCACCGGTGGCAGCGGCGGGCAGGGGCGCTCGTACGCGAGGCGCTTCGTACCGAGGTCGCGCCGGGCCGTGCCTGACGACAGGACCTCAGTCATCGAGAGACGGCGAGGGAGGAAAAGAAGGCCGCGCGTGCCCAGGCCGAGCGCGAGCGTGAGGCCGCAGCGACCGCTCCGTCTCGACTGCTTGCGCGACTTTCGCGCCGCACTGCTAGCCTAGGCGTCATGCTACCGCGATCTCTTCATCGCCTGCTCGGCACGAGCCGCGCGCTCGCGCTCGCCTCGCTCACCGCCGGCTGCGAGCGGCCCCAGCCCACGCCCCCGTCAGGCGGGACGGGCTCGGCGCCCGCTGCCTCCGCGTCGCTCGTCACGCTGTCGCCGCCCACACCGCCGCCGTCCGCCTCCGAGACGAGCTCGGTGGGGCCCATGGAGCCGCGGGGCCCAGCGCTCGACGTGCTGCGCGGCGACGAGGTGCCCGAGCTCGGCGAGGCGGTACGCGACCTGGAGGCGAACCGCTACGCCGCCGCGAATGCCAAGCTGGAGCAAGCGCTCCGCTCCCTGCCGGGCCTCGAGGGGCGCACGCTGGCCACGCTGCTGCTCGGGCGCGCGGCGCAGCGCTCGCGCGACACGGCTCGCGCCAGGAGCGCGTTCGAGCGGGTGCTCGCGCTGTGGGCCGGTGCCAAGTCCGAGGAGCGTCAGGCGCTCACCGCCCCTGCGCTCGGTCGGGTGCTCATGGCGCGCGGCGAGGCCGCGTACTGGTTGGCCGAGCAGAAGCGCGCCGCCGTCGAGGCCCTGGTGCCGCCGAAGTACCACGGAAGCGGCAAAGTGAAGGACATCGAGGCCTTCGTGTGGGGTAAGTTCGCAGCCTGGAGCGAGGCGCGCCGCGCCGCGATCGAGGTCGCGCAGGCGGAGTACATCAAGGTCAAGCAGCTCGACCCGGAGCCTCCGCCGCGCTGGCTCGTGGCCGCGGCCGCTCGCGTTGGCGACATGTGGGCGGCGTACGTCGAGGTGTTCAGGTCAGCGCCCATGCCGCAGGAGTGGTCGCAGCCTGGGTTCATCCCCGGCATCGACCCGCCGATGGAGTGGAGGGAGATCGCCGTGGCGTACAAGGCGGCGCTCGAAGAGGTGCTCGCGCCCCACCGTGACGTGGCACGCAAGGCTTACGAGGCTTGCGTCGCCGTGGCGGACAGGGCCGGGGTGAGGGCGCCGGACCGCGACGCTTGTGCGCGCTGGCTCGAGGCGCATCCCGCCCCCGCGCCCTGACGGCGGTCGGCACGGTTTCCGAGCCGATTGCCGCCCAAGGGCCGGCACTCCATCACCTCTGGGGAGATCCGACTGGCCCGGCGCCGGGCCACTGGGTCGAATGCAACGTGTCGTCGGATTGCGCGAGCGGCACGTGCTCCGGAAAGACGCCTCGGGCCGAGCGCACGGCTGACGTCAGGCGCTCACTTGCAGCACACGGCGCCTTCGACGCCCATCGGCCCGCCGGGGTCGGCTGCGATCGTGCCGAGCGGCGGCTTGCCGCTCTCCGGGCACACGTAATCGGGGCGGTGGATCGCGCCGTCGCCGATGTCGCCGACGACCTTGCCGCCCTCCGCCTCGCAGGCGCTCGCCGTGAGCCGCGGCCGCTCGGCGTTCTCGGCGCCCGGCGCCTTTGCGCTCGGTGCGGGAGCGGCCGGAGGCGGTGGCGGCGGCGACTTCGGGCAGGCGGCCAGCAAGAGCGCGGCGAGGGCGATGTAGGTGCGCATCGCCGGCGTGTATCACACGGCGCCGCGCGCGCCAGCGTCACGGCGGCAGCCCCGCGACCGTGGGTGCGAGCGTGGCGCCGTCCGGCTCACGCCGGCGCGCGCTTGACCCCCTCGAGCAGGCGCGGGACGTCGAGCGGGGCGGCGTCGAACGGCGGGACGCGCGCGTCGGGTGCCTCGAAGGCCCCGAGGCGTTGCCACCGTCCGCCGACGAGCTCGAACGCCTCGATCTGGGGGGCGTCGACGTCGAAGAGCCATAGGTGGTGCACGCCCTCGCGGGCGTAGAGATCTGCCTTGCGGCCACGGTCGAGGCGTTTCGTGCCGGGCGACAGGATCTCGCACACCCAGTCGGGTGCCAGCTCGAAGAAGGCGCCATCCTCGAACTCCGGCATGCGCTCGCGGCGCCAGCCGGCGAGGTCCGGCACCAGGATCTGCGGCTCCGACCCGAGGTGCAGTTCCGGTTCGGCCAGCAGAATCCAGCCGCCGGGATCGCCGTCGCCCGGGTCGAAGAGGCCCCCGAGGCGTACGAGAACGCGACTCGCCGCTCGGGCGTGGGCCCGCGCCGGGCGTGGCTGCAGGTGGAGCTCGCCGTCGACGACCTCGGCGATCTCGTGCTCGGGGGCGGCGAGGACATCCTCGTAGCTCGCAAGCTTGCGTGCGGCGTCGGCACCCATCGACCGAGCGTAGCACGCGCCGTGCGCGCTCCGCTCCGTCCGCGGTGGCTGCGCCGTGGGCCTCGCCGGCGGCGATCGCCCGCCCGTCGCGAGACGACCGCCGCCGGCCTGTCGTGCGGCCCCGAGGGATGCGACAATGCCGCCGGAGGTCCTCCATGCGCCGCACCCGTACTGCTTTCTTGCTCGTCGTCGCGGCCGTCGTGCCGCCGCTCGTCGCCGTCGCGTGCTCGGGCGAGGAGAGCACCACGCCCGGAGCCCCGACCGGCACCGGGGGAGGCAGCACCGGCGGCGCCGGCGGGCAGACGACCGGCACCGGGGGCTCGCTCTTCGGCGACGCCGGGGACGCGGGCTGCACGCCGGGCCAGAGCTGCGGGGACGGCGGCGGCATCTGCGCCGCCGACGGCAGCTGCTGCGACGCCGCGCTGCTCTGCGCGGGCGGGTGCTGCCCGACGGCCGAGGTGTGCTCCTTCCAGCAGTGCGTCGCGCCGGGCGCGACCTGCGTGGACGCGACGGACTGCCAGGCCGGGCACTACTGCGAGTACTCGCTCGGCGATCCGCCCGGGCAGGGTGGCGCCGGCGGCGGCTGTCAGGGTGGGCTCGTGCTGCCGACGGGTCGGTGCCTGCCGAAGCCGCCCGGGTGTGCGCCGGGCCAGGTGCCGGGCGATCCGCCGAGCTGCATCGCGCCGTGCGAGTACCACCCGCCCGTCGGGCAGTTCAGCCCCGAGCTCAAGTTCGGCTGGGGCGATCCGGTCGCCACGAACCACCACGTCATGATGGCGCCGGTCGTGATCCAGCTCGACGACGACAACTGCGACGCCGTCGTCGACGAGCGCGACATTCCCGAGATCGTGTTCTTCACGTTCACGAACGGCGACTACAACAACGGCACCGCGACTTCGGCGACCCTGCACGCCATCTCGCGGGTCGGAGGCGCCACGGTCGAGAAGTGGGCCGCCCCCTCGCCCGTCGCCTCGCCGGACCACCCGGGCCGCTCCATCGCCGCGGGCAACATCGATGGTCTGGCCGGCAACGAGATCGTGGTCTGCACCACCGACAGCCGCATCCGGGCCTACCGCGCGAACGGCACCGAGCTGTGGCTGAGCCCGCCGCTCGGAGTCGCGTGCTTCATGCCCTCCATCGCCGACGTGGACGGGGACGGCACGGTCGAGGTCGTCGAGAAGAACGCCATCCTCGACGGCGTCACGGGCACGCCCGAGGTCCCGACCTTCGCCCCGGCCAATGCCCTGAACGTCGTCGTGTCGGACGTCGACGGCGACACGGTGCTCGACGTGGTCACGCCGTCGCGCGCCTACGACGCCGCCGGCGCGCTCATTGCGGACACCGGCCTCGCGGGCACGCACGCGGCGGTCGGCGACCTCGACCGCGATGGCGTGCCCGAGGTGGCCTCGGTGCACTTCGACACGCACACGTTCTCCTTGTGGCACGTCGATCCGCTCGCACCGGGCGGCGTCGTCGTCGTCCGGCAGGGCATCGACATCAACGGCACCATCGCCCCCAACCCGTGCTGCGTCGCCAACCCGGCCAACGCCGGCTGCACGCGCGGCGGCGGCCCGCCCACCATCGCGGACTTCGACGGCGACGGCTTCCCCGACGTCGGGCTCGCCGGGGGCATCGGCTACGTGGTGCTCGACGGCCAGAAGCTCATGGACCCGGCTTTCGCCAACGTCGACACCATCATGTGGATCACCCCGACGCAGGACTGCTCGTCGGCCCAGACCGGCAGCAGCGTCTTCGACTTCGACGGCGACGGCAAGGCGGAGGTCGTCTACGCGGACGAGCTGCGTCTGCACATCTACGACGGCACGACCGGCACCGAGCTCTTCCAGACCTGCAACACGAACGGCACGCTCTTCGAGTACCCGCTCGTGGCGGACGTCGACAACGACGGCCACGCGGACCTCGTCGTCGCGAGCAACTCGTACAGCGGCTTCAACTGCGCAGGCGCGAAGACGACCGGCGTGCGCGTGTTCGGCGACACGCTCGGCAAGTGGGTGCGGACGCGCTCCATCTGGAACCAGCACCCCTACCACGTGACCAACGTCGCGGACGACGGCTCCATCCCCCAGCACGAGCTGCAGAACTGGGCGACCCCGGGGCTCGACAACTTCCGCCAGAACGTGCAGCCGGCGGGCGAGTTCTCGGCGCCGGACCTCATCGTCGACGTGCTGCCGAAGTGCGCGGGTCCGTACGGCCTGTACGCCCGCGTGCGCAACATCGGGCAGGCCTCGGTGCCGCCCGGCGTCGTCGTGAGCTTCTATCAGGGCAACCCCCCCGGCGGCACCTTCCTCGGCACGGCGACGACCGTCACGACGCTCTACGCGCTCGGCAGCGAGGACGTGCTCTTGTCGCTGCCGGACATGCTGAACGGGCCCGTGTACGCGGTGGTCGACGAGAACAACCCGCCGAACCCGTGGCACGAGTGCCGCGACGACAACAACGTGTCGGACGTCGTCTCGGGCGAGTGCGGCGGCATCAACTGAGCGCACTGCGACGCGGCGTGTGCCCGCGGCCGGCGCGCGCAGCTCCTCGAGGAGCCGCGTGCTGGCTCGCGTGGGGCCTCGCCCTCGGGCCCGCGGCCTGCGCGCCCGCGCGCGGCGCCGCGCCCGCGGCCGTCGTGGACGTCGGCACCGCGCCCAAAGCGTCGAGCGCGGCGTCGCCTCCGATCGCACGGCCGGGCGCTGGCGCCGCGGGTGACTGTGAGCCCCTGCGCGCCGAAGGCGAGACGGACGGCATCGTGCTCCACGGCGACCGCCTGGGCCTGTCGTTCCGCCACCCGGGCGACACGTTCCAGCCGCGGGCCGAGGCGCGTCCGCTCATGCAGGCCGCGCTCGGGCCGTCGCCGTCGTCGTGCGCCTACCCGTTCCTCGACGACTTCGCGCGCTCGTTCGTCGTGGTGCGCCTCGAGCGGGTGCCGCCCGGCACGAGCGACGCGCCCGCGCGCTGGCTCGACCGCCACCGGCGCGCCCTCGAGACGGGCATCGAGCAGGAGCTCGGTGCGGGGACCCGCCGGGCGCCGCTGCCGCACGTGTCGGTCCCGGGCGCAGCCTCGGACGGGTGGCTCGTCGACGAGCGCATCAGCTTGCGCTTCGCGGTGTGGCTGCGGAAGGGCGCGGCCGGGGAGCCGGAGCGCGTCGTCACGGTCACGGTCGCGTCGCTCGACGACGAGGAGCTCCGCGGGGTGCTGGCGAGCGTGACGCTGCGCTGACCCGACGCCGGTCGGCTAGTACCTCGGCACAGAGGTCGTGACTGATGTCTCGCCATCGGACCGCGACGTAAGCGCCCGCCCGCGTGTCGATCCCCGGCGCCAACCACACTGCTGCTGCGAACCGAGTTGGCGTTGACGTTGACCTTGACCTTGACG
>JACRDA010000448.1 GCA_016212965.1 Myxococcales bacterium | reverse complement strand
GAGCGAGCCGCCGCCGCCGGTCGTCGTCGCGTCGAGCGCCCCCGCGGTCGGCCCGGCGCCGAGCGCGTCCGCCGCGCCGCCGCCACCGGCCCCCGCCGCCTGCCCGGCCGACATGGTGCTCGTGTCCGGGGACTACTGCACCGCGGTCACGCACCGCTGTCTCGTCGAGTGGTACGCGCCGCAGAACAAGAAGGAGATCTGCGAGGAGTTCGCCCCGGAGGCGAAGTGCGTGGGACGCCGCGTGCCCAAGCGCTACTGCATCGACCGCTACGAGTACCCGAACGAGAAGGGCGTGCGGCCCGAGATCATGAACGCCTTCAACCAGGCGCAGGTGAAGTGTGCGGCGCGCGGCAAGCGGCTTTGCACCGAGAGCGAGTGGACCTTCGCCTGCGAGGGCCCCGAGATGAAGCCCTTCCCCTACGGCTACGTGCGCGACCCGCGCAAATGCAACGGCGACCACCAGTGGGACAACGCGAGCCTCGCGAAGATGGTCAAGCGCGATCCGGTCGAGCTCGCGCGCCTGTGGAAGGGCGTCCCGAGCGGCTCGCAGCCCGAGTGCGTCAGCGACTTCGGCGTCGCCGACCTGCCGGCCAACACCGACGAGGTCGTGGCCAACGACAGCCCGACCGCCAAGCACTCCGCGGTGCAGACCGGCGGCCCGTGGTACAGCGGCGTCCGGAACCAGTGCCGGCCGAAGATCTACACCCACGGCGAGGAGACCTTCGGCTACTTCCTCTCGTTCCGCTGCTGCACCGAGGCCGATGGCGCGCCCGTCGAGCCCCGCACGGCCAAGCAGCAGAAGGACGGCGTGAGCTGGGCGCGCATCGAAGAGCTGGCCGGCTTCGGCGTCGAGGAGATGAAGGGCGTGAACGAGAAGCGCGCGCGCGGCGAGTGCCGCTGCGAGGCGAGCGACATCCGCTGCAAGACCATGTGCGGCACGACCCTGGGTCCCGGTGCGGTCGACGGCAGCGACGCCACGCGCGTCCTGCACCCGAAGCGCCAAGAGCTCGGGGCGCACGGCCCATGAGCGTCTTTCGCACCGCGCCGCCCGAGGCTCCGCCTGCGCCGCGTGCGCTCTCGGCAGATCTCGCGTCCCACGGCCTCGCGCACGGCCGCTTCCTGCGTCTGTTCGGCGCGATCTGGGCGAGCATCGGTCTCGGTCTCGGCGCCGTCTTCGCCGTGGTCGCCCTCGCTTCCGGTCTGGCGGCCTCGGCCTGGCTGGCCGCCTCGGCGCCGTGGTTCTTCGCGGTCGCCGGCTCGCTCCTGTGGCTCGTCGGCCGGGCACAGCGTGCGCGGGCCCTCCACGCCTACCGCGACGGCGTCGAGGCGCAGGGTCGCGTGGTGGACGTCTACCTCGACCGGCGCGTGCGCATGAACGGTCAGCACCCGTGGCGCGTCGTCTACGAGTTCATGGTCGGGGGCCAGCCGCGGCGCGGCAAGGCGACCTACTGGGACGACGAGCCGCCGCACGTGGCGAAGGGCGCGCGCGTGGTCGTGCTCCATCCGCCCGGTCGGCCCGGCCAGAGCGTGCTCTGGACGCGCTTCGAGGACGACGCCCCGAACGCGCGCCCGGTGGAGCCCACGCGGACGGGCGTGCGCATCGCGACCGACGCTGGCGCAGACCTGCGCCCGGCCGAGGTCGCCGACGCGGAAGGGGCGGTCGAGATCGACGCGGCGGAGCGCGGCGCTTCGACGCGCATGTAGCTCTATCGGGGATGCCCATCGGACACGGCGACGGCGCATCGGATCGCCGTGCGTCGCCACGCTTGCCGCAGAAGCACGCGGCATCCGGACCGGAATACTTCCCCTCACCCCCCCGGCCCCCTCTCCCGGAGGAGAGGGGGTGGTCCAAGTCGGGGACTGCTCGAAATCCGCTGCGGATTGTCGGATCGGTGGAGCTCCTGGCCATCAAGCTCGGGGCGTAGGCCGCACGAGCTTCTCGAGTCGCCCGAGCGCCGCCGCGACGTCCGGGTGCGCGTCGAGCAGCGGGCGCATCGGATCGCCGTGCGTCGCCACCCGCTCGGGCACGGTCGACAGCGTGTGGCGCGCGGGGTCGAGCCCGAGGTGCACCTCGCTCCAGGCGAGCGGCGTCGAGACGCGCGCGCCCGGCACGGCGCGCACCGAGTACGGGGCGACGATGCTGCGCGAGCGGCCCGTCTGTCCGGTGTCGACGTAGACGCGCCCGCGCCGGTCCGCGATGCGCCGCTCCATCGTGGCGGTGTCGGGGTGGCGCGCGACGAGCAGGCGCCCCACGAGCTCGCACAGCATCTTCGCCGCGGCGAAGGGCGCGCCGGGGCCGAGCGGCACGAGCACGTGCAGGCCGTCCTGTCCGCTCGTCTTCGGATGGCCCTCGAGCCCGAGCTCGCCGAGCAGCGCACGGAGCGAGAGCGCGAGGGCGACCGAGCGCCGGAAGCCTTCGCGCAGCGTCGCTGCGTCGCCCTCGCCCGGGTCGAAGTCGAACGTGAGGAAATCGCACGCCTCGGGCGAGCCCTGCCGGTACGCGAGCACGTGGATCGGGATGCAGCCGAGGTTCGCGAGGTAGACGAGCCCCTCGGCGTCGTCGACGAGAAAGGCGCGCTTGAGAGGGCGCGCGCGGGCGTCGTCGGGCTCGTCGGCGCTCGGGGCGCGCACGACCATGGAGCGCAGCCACGAGCCGCCGTCGTGGAGCGGCGGGTTCCACTGGTAGAAGCTCTTGCCCGCGATGCCGTCCGGGTGGCGCACGAGCACGAGCGGCCGACCGCGCAGGTAGGGCAGGAGCGTCGGGGCGATGGCCGCGTAGTAGGCGCAGAGATCGCCCTTCGTGAGCCCGTCCTCGGGCCAGAAGATCTTCGCCTGGTTCGTGAGGGCGACGCGCCCCGCGTGGACGAGCGCCGCGGGCGGGCCGGCGGCGGGGAGCTCGGGCTCGCGCGGGGGCGCGGCGCGACACGCGGTCGGCTCGAGGTCGTCGCGCACGCCCCGGAACACGGGCTGCCGCAGGTTGCCGGCGTCGGACCAGCCGAGAAAGCGCACCGACACGACGAGCTCGGGACGCGCGTAGCGCCGCGCCCGCGCGGGCCCGTCGTAGCTGCCCTCCGCGGGCGACTCGGGCACGCGCAGGGCCTCGAGCCGCGCGAGCAGGGTCTTCTCGGTCGCCGCGTCGATGCCGCTACCGACCTTGCCCCGCAGGACGAGCCGCTCGCCGGCGTCGCCCGCGCCGGTCTCGTAGCTCGCGAGGTACAGGGCGCCGAGCGTGCGCGAGCCCTGGCCGCGCTCCCAGCCGACGACCACGAGCTCGTCGTCGCGCTGGCACTTGACCTTGAGCCAGTCCTCGCTCCGCTCGCCGCGGTAGCGCGCGCTCCGGCGCTTGGCGACCAGGCCCTCGAGCCTTTCCTGCAAGCAGAGCGCGTAGAGCGGCCGGCCGTCGCCCTCGAGGTGGTCGAGCGCGCGCACGAGGCCGCGCCCGCGGCACAGGCGCAGCAGCAGGGCCTTCCGGTCGGCGAGCGGGAGCGGCGTGAGGTCGCGGTCGCCGAGCGCGAGCAGATCGAACACGACGTACGCGACCGGCACCTCGGCCTGGGCGCGGCGCACGTCCTCGGCGCGCCGCACCTGCACCCGGCGCAGCACGCGCTCGAAGCTCGGCAGGCCGCGCGCATCGAAGGCGACGATCTCGCCGTCGAGCACCACCCGCTCGGGCGCGAGCGCCCGCACGGCGCGCGCGATCTCGGGGAAGCTCGAGCCGGCGTCGCGGTCGGTCCGGTAGCGCAGGGCGACCGTACCGGCGCGCTTGTCGGCGACGATGCGCACCCCGTCGAGCTTGAGCTCGTAGAGGCGCGCTGGATCGACCAGCAGCCGCTCGAGCGCGGCCGCGTCGGCCTCGCCGGCCGTCTCGGGCGGGGTCGCGCACAGCATCGGGCCGAGGGCGCGGGCGTCGAGCGGGCGCGCGGGTGCGCCGAGCCGCGCCGCCTCGGCGACGAGCGCCCGCGCGAGCTCGTCCTTCTGTGCGAGCTCGTCGACGCGCAGCCCCGACAGCACGCTCTCGGGCTCCGTCCGCGTGACGTCGCTGCCCGGCCGCGCGTGCGCGTCGTTCTTCTTGAGGAGCAGCCACTGCCGCTGGGCCGGGGCGCGTCCGGCCTGCCGCGCCGCGCGCTCGGTCGTGTCGACGAGCCCGAAGCGCCCGCGCAGCTTGTAGCCGTAGAGCTCGAAGTCGATCTTGCCGCGCCGGATGCCGTCCTCGGCCGTGCCCTCGAGGTAGCGCACCCGGCCGAGGTCCCACGCGATCATCGGGCCGGCGCCGTAGCTCGCCTCGGGGATGACGTCCTCGAACTCGAGGTAGTCGCGCGGGTGGTCCTCGGTCTCGACCGCGAGGCGCTTCTCGCCGGGATCGAGGCTCGGTCCGCGCGGCACGGCGAAGCTCTTGAGCACGCCGCCGACCTCGAGGCGCAGGTCGTAGTGGGTGCGCGTGGCAGCGTGCAGGTGCACCACGAACTCCCCGCTCGTCGTCGCACCGGCCGGCGCCGCGAGGGGGCCGAAGGGCTCGGGGGTGCGCGCCGGATCGCGCTTGTCCCGGTAGTCGGCGAGGGCCTCGCCCGGCGCGGGCGGCGCCGCCGCGGCGGGCTCCTTCGCGGGCTCGCTCCGGGCGGGGGCGCGCCGCGGTCGGCGCGGGGCGGGGCTCACCCCGCACCTCGCCGCCGGTCGTCCGCCGAAAAGGCGCGAAGCGGTAAGGGGGCTGCTAACATGACCGGCGTCATGGCAGCGCGCGCGATTGCCTCCGGCACGATCTCCTTCGGCCTCGTGTCCATCCCGGTCAAGCTCTACACGGCCGCCTCGAGCGAGCAAGCGCGCTTCAACCTGCTGCACAAGAAGTGCGGCGGGCGCATGAAGCAGCAGTACTTCTGCCCCACGGACAACGAGGTCGTCGAGCGCGACGACATCGTCAAGGGCTACGAGTACGCGCGCAACCAGTTCGTGCAGGTGACCGAGGACGAGCTGAAGCAGCTCGAGGCCGCGCGCACCGGGAGCCTCGACATCGTCGAGTTCGTGCCGCTCGCCTCGGTCGACTTCGTCGAGGTCGAGAAGAGCTACTACCTCGGGCCGGACAAGGGGGGCGACAAGGCCTACCAACTGCTCGGCGAGGCGATGCGCCGGCGCGGCGTCGTGGCCGTGGGCCGCTACGCGGCGCGCGGCAAGGAGCAGCTCGTGCTCGTGCGCCCCTACACGGCCGGCGACCCGCCGCGCCACGGGCTCGTGCTCCACCAGCTCTACTACGCGAACGAGCTGCGCGCCTTCGCCGACGTCGAGACGGGCGCGAGCTTCCAGTTCTCCCAGATCGAGCAAGATCTCGCCGACCGGCTGATCGATCAGCTGTCCGTGCCGCGCTTCGACGCGGGCAAGTACGCCGACAGCTACGACGCCCGCGTCCACGAGCTCATCGACAAGAAGGTCGCCGGCCAGGAGATCTCGATCGCGCCCGAGCAGCCGCGCGCGCAGATCATCGACCTCTTCGAGGCCCTCAAGCTGAGCCTGAGCCGTGCCCAGGGCGGCGCCGGCGCGAACGACGCGACCGCGGCGGCCGCCGCGCCCGGGGCGGCGCCCGCACCGGCACCTTCGGGGGCTCCCGAGGCGGCCCTCGACGAAGAGGCGCCCGTGACGCCGAAGCCGGTGAAGAAGGCCACCCCCCGCAAGGCCGCGAAGGCTCCGAAGGCCGAGACCGGCTAGGAGCCCGCGGGCGCCCCCCGCGGGCCCGTCAGATCGACTCGACGCTCTTCAGCATCTCGCGCACGAACGACACGCGCGGTCGGATGAGCGTCTTCCGGACCGTGTGGTTCCGGACCTTGAGGACCGCGAGGTTCGTGTCGCGCCCGAGGGCCGAGAGCGGGTCGTCGCCGAACTTGTAGACGACGTCGCCCGTGCCCTTGTCCTCGATGTCGACGCCCTGTGCGAAGGCGCTCGCCGCCGACAGAACCAGGCCCGCGCCCAACAGTGCCGCCAGAGTCTTCTTCATGCGCGCTCTCCCGTGCCTGCACCGTCACCGCGATACGGCAACCCTGGAGCCAGACTGGAAGGCCCTGCGCCAGGGAATTGAGACGGTCGAGCGCGGCCCGTCATTCGCGCACGGAGCGGCGGAATCCTGCTCGCGCGGCGTGGCCTACTTCGTGGCCGACGCGAACGCGGGGTCGACGACCTTGAAGGCGCCCCCGATGTTGAAGGGGCTCTGCAGGAGCGGCATGAACGCCATGCGCGTGAACTCGTCGGTGCCCTGCACGAGGGTGCTCGCCTGGCGGATCTTCTCCTTGATCTCGCTGTCGAGGTCCTTGATGTCGGTCTTCGGGTCGTCGCGCACCCGCTCGGCGATCTTGCTGCGCAGGCCGTCGGCCATGCCCTTGAACTGGTCGAGCGGGCCGTTGACGTCGGCGAGGCCCACGACCTTCTTGAAGGTCCCCGGGATCTTGCTCGAGCCCTTCTTGATGAGCTGGTTGAGGTCCACGTTGACCTTGAAGCTCGTCACGCCCTGGAAGCGCTGGGCCGCGCCCTTGCCGAGCTTGTCGGCCACGGCCTGCACGCCCTTGTTCTCCGACGGGTTCTTCCACTGGGTGTGCTCGTCCACCCGGCGCACGATCTCGAGCAGCGGCTGCGGGCTGTCCGCCAGGAAGAGGTACAGGGCCTTGGCCTGCTCGAGCGACATCGGCGGGGCGATCTGCATGTCGAGCAAGAAGCCCTTCCAGGCCTCGACGTAGTTCTCCTCGTAGCGCGCCACGACGTCGCGCAGCACCTCGTCGATGCGCTTCTCCTCGTCGCTCGCGAGCGGCACGACCCACGACTCGCGCCGCAGGATGTCCTTCGCGTCCTCGAAGTTCGAGTACACGGCCACGCGGCCGGGCAGCGTGTACGCGCCGCCCACCTCGTAGTACTTGCCGCTCTCCTTGCCGCTCTTCTTCTGCTCGGCCAGGTTCACCTTGCTCTGGAGCCACTTCTTGGCCGTGTCCTGGCGCGTGGGGTCGAAGCAGGTGAGCAGCGTGACGGGCGGGAAGGCGAGGTTGCCGAGCGTGAGGTCGCCCTTCGGGTCGATCTTCTGCCGGTTCAGGATGTCGACGAACAGCCGGTAGTAGCGGTTCGGGGCCGTGTCGGAGTTGAGGGCGTCGCGCGCCTTCTTGATGAGGCTCTCCTGCGGCTCGACGGCGCCGGCCTCCTTGCCGCCGAGCAGCTGCAGGTAGAACTGCACCTGGGCACGCATCTTGTCACGCAGGGTGCCGATGTCCTTGGCGCGGCTCGAGCGCGCGTTGAACCAGCGCTCGGTGAACTCGCCCGTGGCCCAGGCGACGTCGTCCTCGCTCGGCTCCTCGGCGCAGGCGTCGCCGCCGCACAGGTGCTCGGGCTGGTGCAGCATGAGGTAGATCTTGAGCGCCATGCGCTCGTCGACGTAGTTGTCCTTGCCCTGGGCCCGCGCGAGCACGGTGCCGAGCTCCTCCTGGGCGTCGAGCACGAAGCCCTTCTGGAAGGTCTGGAGGAACACGCGCAGCGCCGGCTTGTAGACCTTGTCGCCCGAGTACATGAGAAAGCCCATGCCCCACGGGGTGCTGTGGTTCATGTCCTTGAGCTCTTGGAGCCGCTTGACGAGGGGCTGGACGGCCGCGAGGTTGTCGTCGACGTAGTCGAGCGTCTTCTGTCCGCTCTGCGCGTCGCGCCAGGTGATCGCCGCGGCGGTCTTGCAGTCCGCGAGCGTGGCCTCGAGGTAGGACTTGTTCTTGAAGAAGGACAGGATGCTCGGGACGGCGAACAGCACGGCGACCGCCAGCGCCGTGATCGCGACGGCGAGCCGGACGATGCGCTGGCGGCGCAGCTCCGTCGAGCTCCGGCCGGCCACGGCGGCGTCCGGGAAGACGATGTTCACGAACACGTCGTGCAGGAAGTAGCTCTTGCTCTCGACCTGCTGGCGGGCGCCGAGCTGGGGCGGCCGGATGCCCATCGCCTGGCCCATGCGCGACAGGACGCGCGCCATGGGCGCGCCCTCCTGGGTGCCGCTCGTGAAGTAGAAGCCGCGGAAGGTGGGCGTCCCCTGGAACGCGTTCACCATGAACATCGTGGCGATGAGGTCCGAGAGGTTGCGCTTGATGCCCGCGAACTCGAGCGGGAACTGGTAGATGCGCTCGCGCGCCGCGCGGTCGCGCTCCTGGGCCAGGCGCTTGACGCCGCGCTTGAAGACCTCGCCGACGAGCAGGTCGAACTCGCGCTGGAAGATCTCGCCGGGCTTCGACTTGTCCTCCTTCAGCGCGACCGTGGCGCCCCAGGGCTGCACGCGGTCGCTCTTCTTGAGGTCGCCGAAGAACTCGACGAAGCCCGCCACGAGGTCGCACTTGGTGATGAGCAGGTAGACGGGCAGGACCATGCGGAGCTTGGTCATGACCTCGTCGATGCGCGCCCGGATGCGCTTGCCCATCAGCTCGAGCTGCTGCTCGTTCGCGTCCATCACGTCGGTGATGCTCACCGCCACGAGCAGGCCGTTCAGGGGCTTGTTGCTGCGGTGCTTGGACAGCATCCCGAGGAACGCGAGCCACTCCTGCTGGTCCTCCTGCTCGGTCGTGTAGCGACCGGCGGTGTCGAGCAGGATCGCCTCGTTGGTGAACCACCAGTCGCAGTTGCGCGTGCCGCCGACGCCGCGGACGCTGGTGTCGGCGTAGGGGAAGACCATGCCCGAGTGCTTGAGGGCGGTGGTCTTGCCGGCGCCCGGCGGCCCGATGATGGCGTACCAGGGCAGGGAGTAGAGCGCGCCCGAGCCGCGCTTCTTGCCGCCGAGCTTGCTCTGCTTGAGCGCCTGGATGCCGTCGAGGATCTGCTTCTGCAGGGCCTGGATCTCGGCGCGGCGCTCGGGCCGGGCGTTCATCGCCTGCTGCTTGCCCTGCTCGGCGATGGCGCGCTCGAGCGCGCCGGCCGAACGGCGCGCCTTGACGCTGCGCCAGATGAACAGGACGAGCGCAAACAGCCCGAGCACCGCGGTCACCACGATGGGGATCACGATGTTCCACTGCAGGATGAACCAGAGCGCCCAGGCGGCGACGTCGAGGAGCGCGATCAGGATCCAAATCACGCGCGCACGATAGCAAAAATGCCGCGACGCAAGGGCTGCAATTCCCCGGGGCACGCATCGGCAAGTCGAGGCCTGGGGTCGAGTACCCTTGCCGCAGAAGCAAGCGGCATCCGGACCTGAGTATGTTTCCCTCACCCCCCGGCCCCCTCTCCCGAGGGAGAGGGGGTGGTCCATGTCGGGGGCTTTCGTCGTTGGCGGTCGGACAACGAAGCGCGCTAGCGGGTGTCGCCGCGTCGGCCAGGCGCTCGGAGCACTGGGCGGATCCGGTCGTGCGCGCTCGGGGTCGTGGAGGATCTGTTCGTTGGGGAGGCGCAGGACCGTGAGGCCTGCGGCGCGAAGCAAGGCGTCGCGGGCCGCATCGCGAGCAGCCCGAGCCAGCCCCGGATCCTAGGCCTCTGAGCAGGCGCCATCCGGACGAGCCGACAATCCGCGGCGGATTTCGAGGAGTCCCCGACTGGGACAACCCCCTCTCCTCCGGGACAGGGGGCCGGGGGGTGAGGGGAAAAGTTAGGTCCGGATGCCGCCTGCAGTTCGGCAAGGGTCCAGGGCTCGCTCGAGCCTCAGGCTCTCAGCCGTAGTCTTCGGGCCGGTAGATGCGCCGCAGCGAGCGGTCGCGGATGCGGCGGCGCGACAGGGCGTCGACCGCGATGTCGAGCACCTCGAGCCGGGTCGAGGCGAGCTCGAACTCCTCGGCGCTCACCTCGGGCAGATCGCGCAGCCGCACCACCACGGCCTCGCGGTCGACCGAGTCGCGGAGCTCGAGCCCCGAGAAGTCGCCGCTCGGGTCGAGCAGGAGCGCCGTGGCGAGCTCCACCGGGTAGAACGACACGTACACGTCGCGAAAATCGAGGCGCCAGCGGGTCGGGTCCTCGCTCTCGGTGCGCCACCAGCAGGCGTGGCCCTTGCGCACGACCTCGCCGAGGTAGGCGCCCACGGCCTGCGCCACGAGCGCGAGCGACTCCGGCCGTGCCGCCACCGCGGCGCGCGCGTCGCGGAGGTAGTGGTCGACGACGGGCAGGGTGTCGGGGGTGAAGTCGGGCTCGACCTTGAACGCCGTGGCCACGAAGCGCACGCAGCTCGCGGCGAGCTCGAGCACGGGCAGGGGCGTCGGCGCCGCCGCCGGGTCGTCGAACACGTCGAGCGTGTCGCGCGTCTCGCGGTCGGAGTCGTCGTCTTCTTCGTCCTCTTGCCAGGCGCCCTCGCCGAGCGTTCGCTGCGCGAGGGCGTCGCCGGCCTCGCCGTGGAGCGCGAGCGCGTCCGGCTCGCGCTCGTCGTGCTCGTCACCGTCGCCGTCGTGGAGGTGCTCGCCGCTGTGGTGGTCGAAGGCTCCGATGGCAGGTCCCGTGCCGCCGAGCGTGCCCCGGCGCGCGCCCGCGTCGGGGGCCGCACCGCGCTCGAGCAGCGGGCGCGGCAGGCGCCAGGGCGTCGGCAGGGAGAGGCGGCGCGGGGGCCCGCGCCCCGCGTCGGCGGCCCCGGTGACGATCGCCACCTCGGGTCGCGTGGGGTCGGGCTTGGCTTTGTCGTCTGGCATCGTGGGTGTGTCGCTCGGCCCGCGCGCCGGGCGCAACGACGGAGCCCGGCAGGCGGGCGCCGGCGCCGGGGGGCACGCGCGGCGCGGGCCGTCGGGAGGCTATAGCAGAGCCTTGAGCGTCACGCCGATCTCGGCGGGCGTCGGCGCGAGCGCGATGCCCGCCGCCCGGAGCGCGGCCTGCTTGGCCGAGGCCGTGCCCTTGCCGCCCGCGATGATGGCACCGGCGTGGCCCATGCGCTTGCCGGGCGGAGCGGTCTGGCCGGCGATGAAGGCCGCGACCGGCTTCTTCATGTTGGCCTTGATCCACGCGGCGGCGCGCTCCTCGGCCGAGCCGCCGATTTCGCCGATCATGATCACGCCCTCGGTGCCCGGGTCCTCGTTGAAGAGGTGGAGCACGTCGATGAAGTCGAGCCCGCCGACGGGGTCGCCCCCGAGGCCGACGCAGGTCGACTGGCCGATGCCGAGCGCCGTGAGCTGCCCCACCGCCTCGTAGGTGAGCGTGCCCGAGCGCGACATGACGCCGATCTTGCCGGGCTTGTGGATGTAGCCCGGCATGATGCCGATCTTGCACTCGCCCGGGGTGATGATGCCCGGGCAGTTCGGCCCGAGGAGCAGCGTCTTCTTGCCCTCGAGGTAGCGCCGCGTGCGCACCATGTCGACGACCGGGATGCCCTCGGTGATGCAGATGACGAAGCGGCAGCCCGCGTCGGTGGCCTCGCAGATGGCGTCCGCCGCGTAGGGGGCCGGCACGAAGATGCACGACACGTCGGCGCCGGTCTTGTCGACCGCGTCGCCCACCGTGTCGAAGACCGGCACCTTGCCCTCGAAGGTGGTGCCGCCCTTGCCGGGCACGACCCCGCCGACGACGTTGGTGCCGTACTCGATGCACGCCTTGGCGTGCTGCGAACCGAAGGCACCCGTGATGCCCTGGAAGACGATCTTGCTGTCCTTGTTGCAGAGGATGCTCATGGCGATTCCTTCGTGTCCTCGGTCAGCGGACGGCCGCGACGATCTTCTGTGCGCCGTCGGACATCGACGTCGCCGCCTGGATCTCGAGACCGCTCGATCGAAGGATCTCGCGGCCCCGCTCCACGTTGGTCCCTTCCAGGCGCACCACCAGCGGCACGCGCAGCCCGAGCTCCTTGGTCGCGGCCACGACGCCCTCCGCGACCACGTCGCAGCGCATGATGCCGCCGAAGATGTTGACGAAGATGCCCTTCACGTCCGGATCGCTGAGGATCATCTGGAAGGCCTGCTTCACCTGCTCCTTCGTGGCGCCACCGCCCACGTCGAGGAAGTTCGAGGGCTCCCCGCCGTAGTGCTTGATGATGTCCATCGTGGCCATCGCCAGGCCGGCGCCGTTCACGAGGCAGCCGATGTTGCCGTGCAGCGACACGTAGGAGAGCCCGGCTTCCTTGGCCTTGAGCTCCGTCGGATCCTCCTCGTCGACGTCGCGCAGCTCGTTCCACTCCTTGTGGCGGAAGCTCGCGTTGTCGTCGAGGGTCACCTTGCCGTCGAGCGCGACGACCAAGCCGTCCTTCGTGACGACGAGCGGGTTCACCTCGACGAGCGAGCAGTCCTCGGCGACGAAGCAGCGGTAGAGCCCGTCGAGCAGCGCCGCGAAGGCGCTCATGGTGGCCTTCGCCCCGAGGCCGAGCTTGAAGGCGATCTGGCGCGCCTGGAACGGCGCGAGGCCGAGCACCGGGTCGATGTGCGTCGTGACGATCTTCTCGGGGTGTTTCTCGGCCACCTCTTCGATGTCCATGCCGCCCTCGGTCGAGGCGATCACGGCGATGCGGCGCTTCTCGCGGTCGACCAAGAGAGCGAGGTAGAGCTCGCGCGCGATGTCGAGGCCCTGCTCGACGTAGAGGCGGCGGACCTTCTGCCCGGCGGGACCCGTCTGCTTGGTCACGAGCTGCATGCCGAGGATCTTCTTGCCGAGCTCGGCCGCCTCGGCGGCGCCGCCCTTGGCGACCTTCACGCCGCCGCCCTTGCCGCGGCCCCCCGCGTGGATCTGCGCCTTGACCACCACGACCGGAATGCCGGTCTCGGCGATGAGCGCCTTGGCGATGCTCTCGACGTCGTCGGCGCGGAAGGCTGGCTTGCCCTTCGGCACCGGCACGCCGTAGCGGGCGAAGATCTGCTTGGCCTGGTACTCGTGCAGCTTCATGGCCGCGGCCCTTAACCCGGTGGGCCGGCCGGGACCACCGGCGGTGCCCGGCCGCGGGCGGTGGTGCCCTCAGGGCCCGAGCAGGAACTGGCGTGCGAACCGGTCGCTGTGATCGAGGGGACGAGGTTGGAGACGAGCCCCCGAGCGAGCCCTGGACCCTTGCCGAAGCAGCAGGCCGCATCCGGACCGGAATACTTCCCCTCACCCCCCGGCCCCCTGTCCCGGAGGAGAGGGGGTGGTCCCTGTCGGGGGCTTTCGTCGTTGGCGGTCGGGAAACGATGCGCGCTAGCGGGTGTCGTCGCGTCGGCGAGGCGCTCGGAGCAGTTGGCGGATCCGGTCGAGTGCGCGCTCGGGGTCGTGGAGGATCTGTTCGTTGGGGAGGCGCAGGACCGTGAGGCCTGCGGCGCGAAGCAAGGCGTCG
>JACRDA010000450.1 GCA_016212965.1 Myxococcales bacterium | reverse complement strand
CGAGAGGAACCACGGAGTCACGCAAGCACGGAGCGTGACACGGAGGGGCCCCTGAACTTCGCCGGCTCCGTGCAGCTCTCCGTGTCTCCGTGTCTCAGTGGTTGTCTCATTCTGGGTACTTGGAGGCGAGTTACAGAGGAGTCACGCAAGCACGGAGCGTGACACGGAGGGGCCCCTGAACTTCGCCGGCTCCGTGCAGCTCTCCGTGTCTCCGTGTCTCAGTGGTTGTCTCTTTCTGGGTACTTGGATTCGAGTCACAGAGGAGTCACGGGGACACGGAGACAGAACGGAGACAGGGAAAGGTCCAGGGATCGTCCCCACCGACGCATCGGTCGCTCGACCCCAGGGCGTCGGCAGAGTTGCGGCGCGCCCCGAAGAGGCCGAGTCTCTCCGGCTGCCGACCGACCCTCGACGACCGACCCCCGACGACCGAGGACCCCTTGCCTTTCAGCCACGTGCGCGACGACGGTACCGCTGTCATCCACTACCCGGACCCGGGGGCGCGCGAGGTGCGCGTCACCGGCTCGTTCTGCGACTGGCGCACGCCCGGCGAGGCGCTCGGGCGGGCGGCGCACGGCTTTTCCGGCGTGGTCGGGCCGCTGCCCCCCGGCGACCTCGAGTACAAGCTCGTGGTCGACGGTCGCTGGGTCGCGGACCCGACGAACTTGTCGTCCGGGCGGGACGGCAACTCGCTGCTGCGCCACGGCAGCCCGGAGGGCGGGCTGCACCTCGGGCGCTTCCACGCGCCGGCGCTCGGCGAGGAGCGCGGCTACGCCGTGTACCTGCCCCCCGGCTACGCCACCTCGACGCGCCGCCTGCCGGTCCTCTACCTGCTCCACGGCGCGCTCGACTGGGAGCGCACCTGGCTCGAGAAGGGCGCGCTCGCGACGACGCTCGACGCCCTGCGGGCCGCGGGCGCCATCGGGGATCTCGTCGTCGTCATGCCGAACGAGAACGGCCGCCTGTTCCACGGCGACGCGCGCGTCGCGGACTACCTCGCGCGCGACCTCGTCGGGCACGTGGACGCCGAGCTCCGGACGCTCGCGTCGCCCCGCCACCGCGCGCTCGACGGGCTGTCCACGGGCGGGTTCACCTCGGTGCTCGTGGGCGCGTGGCGCGCGGCCACGTGGCGCTCGGTCGGGAGCATGAGCGGGTGCCACGACGCGCGGAGCTTCGAGGCCATCGTGGGCTGCGCCCCGGCGATGCGCGCGGCCGAGCAGCGCTACCTCGTGTCGTGCGGCCGCGACGAGCCGCACCGGGACACCTGCCGCGAGGTCGGCCGCGCACTCGAGGCGGCGGGCGTGCCGACCGTCTGGCACGAGGCGCCGGGCCCCCACGAGTGGGAGACCTGGCGCGCGGCGCTCGAGCGCCACGTGCGCTTCCACTGGGAGCACATCGCCGACTGACGCGCTCGCCGCGCGCACCGCCAAGTGCGCGGGCGGCCTGACTCAGCCCTGCACGGGGGGTCGCCCGCGCCGGTCGTCGACCGTGCGAAAGACGTAGTCCCAGAGCGGCGTCGACACGCCCCACTTCGCCTCGAAGCCCGCGAAGTGGTGCACCATGTGGTAGCGCTTGAGCCATTTCCCGGGCCAGCGCTTGAGCGCGAAGTGGTGCGTGGCGTAGTGGATGCCGTCGTAGAGCAGGTAGCCGATGCCGAAGCCCACGAAGAGCGGCACGCCGTAGAACGCGCCGAAGAGCTGGCTCATGACGAAGTAGAAGCCGAGCCCGACCGGCACCGTGATCGGCAGCGGCATGACGAGCCGCCCGCCGTCGTTCGGGTAGTCGTGGTGCACGCCGTGGATGATGAAGTGCATGCGGCGCTGCCAGCTCCGGCGCCCGCGGAAGTGGAACACCCAGCGGTGCAGGACGTACTCGGTGAACGACCAGCACAGCCAGCCCGCGACGCAGAGCGGCAGGTAGACCGCGAGGCTCATGCCGTTCGAGAAGTTCCACACCGAGACCGCGACCACGATGGGCAGCCAGAACACGAAGATGGTGAGCGGGTGCACCCGCGACAGCCGCTCGATGACCGGCGTGTCGAACATGCGGCAGGTCGTGACCCTGGCGCGCGGCGCGGCCGCCGCGGCCGGAGCGGCGTCGCCGCCCGCGCCGGGGTCCTCGAGCGTGGGATCGGCCGCGCGCTGCACGGCGGTGCTCTAACGCATCCGCGACCGCTCCGCCACCCGCGCGACCGCCCCGCGCTCAGACGATCCAGACGTCGACGATCGGGTGGTCGAGCGACAGCGGCACGAGCGCGCGCTCGAGGATGGCCTGCACCCGGGCGTAGCGGCGGTGGTTGGAGCGCGCCGGGTTCCACTTGCTGTCGAAGACGCCGATGTGGAGCTCGACGACCGGCTCGTCGTCCGAGAACTCGAGCGTGAAGCAGTCGGGGTGGATGGGGTCGAGCAGGGCGTTCAGGACCTCGCGCGTCGGCAGCGGCCCCGAGAAGCGCACCCGCAGCCGGCCGCCGATGCCGTTGAGCAGGGCGTTCATGTTGCCGACGGCGAAGGGCAGCTTGGCGAGCCAGGCGACGACCCGGGCGCGCGCGCCGCGGAGCACGAGGACGTAGGCGACGCCGACCGCGACCGGCAGGGCGCCCAAGAGGAAGACCAGCCCCATGTTCGAGGGCCAGCCCGTCATCGCTCGCACGACCAGGCCGACGAAGACGAGCACGCCGGTCGCCGCCGCGATGAGCGCCGGGTCGGTGAGCTCGCCGCGCGGGGAGGTCGTGGCGCGCATCAGCCGCGTGAAGGCGGCCGCCACGCTGCTCTCGGCGCGCTCGCGGGCTCCCGGAGCGTCCTCCTTGACGCGGAACTCGCTCCGCCGCGCGCGGCTGTCGGGGGCGTTGGAGTCGGCGGATGTCACGATTCCCGATCCACGACCAGGCTGTAGAACGCGAGCCCGATGCCGAGCACGGCCAGGCCGATCGCGATCCAGCGCACCCGCACCGGCCCGAGCGCGAGCGTGCCGCCGCTCGACCCCGCGACGGCAAAGTCGAGCACCGTGAGACCGACGGCGAGGACGATGAGCACGACCGGCCAGAGCAACGCCCTGCGCAGGCTGCGCAGCTCGCGGACATGGGCCGCCTCGCCCGGCGCGTGGGCTGCGATGGCGGGCCGCACCGCCGGGTGGGTGCCGGAGGCGCGCAGCACCTCCATGGAACGCGCCGCGGGGTGGGTGCCGGTCGAGACGAGCGCGTCGGCGGCCAGCGCGCGCTCGGGGCCCGACGCCCCCGCGTCGCGCGGGCCGCCCGCGGGGGTCGTCGACACGAGCCGGTCGCGGGGCGTCCGGACGCCGGGGGTGATGCCGGAGCTCGCGAGCGGGTCCCGCGGGTGCCCCGGGGTGGGGGTGCGTGAGCCGGTCGCGGGTGCCGCGCCCGCCGGCGCCGCGCGCGGGTCGTCGAGCTCGAGCTCGGGCGGCTCCTGCAGCGCGGGCGGAGGGGCGGCGCGGGCGGCGCCGACCCGGGCCGCGGGCGCTGCCGCGCGCGGCGGGATGGAGCCCGGCCGGGCGATGCCGCTGTCGCCGAGGTGGGAGGTGCCGTCGTCCCAGGCGAGCGGGTCGTACTCCGCCGGATCGATCGGCGGGCCGAGCTCCCCCGGGCCGGCGAGCCCGACGCGCGCACCGCTGCTCGACACTGCGGGATCGGCCCCGAAGGCGCGCAGATCGCCGCTGCGCCGGCTCGAGGGCGGCTCGTCGTCGTCGGCGTCGAGGTCGTACACCTCGGCCGGCACCGCCAGCTGGGCGCTCGCGGGCGAGCGGCGGCTGCGGGGGAAGCTCGGCTCGATGCCGAGCGCCGTCTCGAGGGCGGTCCAGAGCTCCTCGATGGTCTGGTAGCGCTGCTTGGGGTCGACCGAGAGCGCCCGGCGGAACACCGCCTCGGCCTCGTCGCTCACGTCGACACCCTCGTTGCGCGGACTGGGACGGCGGCTCTCGTCGAGCGCCGTCCCCATCATGGCGTGCATGTCGCCGTCGATGGGCGGGAAGCCCGTCAGGCACTCGACCATGGTGAGCGCCAGGCCCCAGACGTCGGTCCAGGGGCCGGTCTGCCCGTAGCGCTTGGGCAGCCACTGCTCGGGGGAGCCGTAGCTCGGCGTGAACGGGTTGCCGCCCTCGTCGGTGATGCGCCCGACTCCCTGCAGGAGCTTGTCACGCGCCTTGGCGATGCCGAAATCGAGGATCTTCGCCGGGACGGGGCTGCCCGGCTGGGTGTTGATGAGGATGTTCTCGGGCTTGAGATCGCGGTGGGTGACGCTCACCACGCCGCCGCCCGGCACCTCGAAGTGGTGGGCCTTGGCGAGCGCGTGGGCGATGGGCGTCAGCATGCGCACCACCTTGCGCAGGCCGAGCGGCTTCTGGCCGCGCTCCTCGCGCAGGATGATGATCGAGTCGAGGGGCGTGCCGCTGACCCACTCCATCGCGATGAACGGCATGAAGGTGCCGTTCGGCAAGGTCATCGCGTCGGCGTGCAGCGGGCGCACCACCTCCGGGATCTGGTGCGAGAGGTGGAACAGCATCTCGGCCTCTTCGCGGAAGTTCTCGACGAAGGCCTCGCGCTGCTCGTTCGTGATGGTCCCCGGTATTTTCAGGCACTTGAGCGCGATCGGCGCGCGGAACGCCACGTGCTCGGCGCGGTACACCACACCGAAGCCACCCTCGGCGATGGCCTCCTCGATCTTGAAGGCGCCCGCCAGGGTCTTGCCGACGATTCCGAAAACGTCCCTGACCACTCGAGCCACCCATTCTACAAGACGGAGCGCTCCTGGATAGCGATCCCTGACGTCGCGTGCGCGATTGCGCTCACGGCGCGCGCGACTCGAGGCTGTAGCGCGCGAAGAACTCGAGCAGGTCCTCCTCGCGCAGATCGGGCCACCGCGCGTGGTTGGCCTTGCCCTGGTTCTCGCCGCACTGCGCGCGCGGAGCGCAGTACGCCTCCTCGCTCTTGCTCGGACCGAGGCGCAGCGCGCGCGTCAGCGCACCGCGTCGTCGCCGCAGATCGACCCAGCTCTCGACGGAGTCGCAGGCCACGACCGAGTCGCAGGCCCGGTAGAGGGCCATGGCCGGCGGCTCCGGGGCGGCGCAGGTCCAGCCGATGCGCGTGGCGTCGGCGCCGAACGAAGCGAACGCCGCGATCCGGTCGGGGCGCAGGGCGGCGTAGAGCGCAGCCATGACCCCGCCGCGCGAGTCGCCGAGGGCGTACACGCGGCGGACGTCGACGAGCCCCTCGGCCTCGAGCTCTGCGAGGAAGTGGTCGGCCGCCACGGCATCCGGGTTGTCCCGGGCGGTGTAGCCGACGTCCCAGCCCTCCGCGCGGCGCGCCTGGACCGCGAGCACGACGAAGCCCGCGTGGCGCGGGTCGTCCGAGAGCGCGAAGGAGCCGATGCGGCGCCGCAGCTTGGTCCTGTCGCCGACCGCGCTCGGCTTGTCCCACTCGGCGTGGAAGAAGACGACGGCGGGGAGCGGCGACCGACTCGCCGCATCCTCGGCCGCGTACACGCAGCCGTAGCGGGGGGCGCCGTCGGGGTCCTTCCACTCGAGGATCCGCGCGCCGCGGCAGGCCGGACGCCCGACGAAGTGGTCGGGCTTGCCCGCGGGCTCGCCCTGCGGATCGATGCACGGGCCGGGCACGGGGGGACGGCGCAGCGGCACGACCGTGGACTCGGGCTCGGCGCTCGCGCTCGCGCTCGCGCTCGGCCGCGCCTTCGGCCGCGGAGCGCCGCCGTCGCGGGTGCTCCCGCTCGCGGACGGCGCGCCGGCGCCGCTCGAGGTCGTCCGGTCGAACACGCCGCGCAGATCGCCGCCGTCGAGCTCGCTCGAAGGCGTGCTGCAACCGCTCGCCCACGCGCCCGCGACGCCGAGCGCGAGCATGGCGCCGAGCGCCGCCGGCCAGGTCGCGGACCGTCGCGCCGTCACGCGCCCTCCGTGCCCGCGGGCGGGCTCGCGGGCCAGGCGCGCGGCGCCTCGAGGTGACAGGCGGCGCGGTGGCCGTCGCCGACCGTGCGCAGCTCGGGCCGTTCGCGCGCACAGCGCGCCTCGGCGTGCGGGCAGCGCGGGTGGAAGGCGCAGCCCGTCGGCGGATCGAGCGGGCTCGGCGGCTCGCCCGCGAGCACGAGGCGCCGCCGCCCGCGCTCGGCGTCGGGGTCGGGCACGGGGGCCGAGGCCAGCAGGGCGTGGGTGTACGGGTGGAAGGGGCGCGCGAAGAGCGCCCGGACCGGCGCGTGCTCGACGACGCGCCCGAGGTACATGACCGCGACCTCGTGCGAGACGTAGCGCACGAGCGCCAGATCGTGCGCGATGAAGAGGTACGCGAGCCCGAGCTCGCGCTGCAACTCGACCAGGAGGTTCACGATCTGGGCGCGGATGCTCATGTCGAGCGCCGAGACGGGCTCGTCGGCCACGACGAGCAAGGGCTCGAGCGCGAGGGCGCGCGCGATGCCGACCCGCTGCCGCTGACCGCCCGAGAGCTCGTGAGGGTAGCGCCCGAGGTGACTCGCCTCGAGCCCCACCCGCTCGAGCAGGCGCGTGACGGCCGGCAGCGCGGCGCGGCGGCTCGAGGCGAGGCCGTGCACGGTGAGCGGCTCGGCGACGCAGTCGAGCACCGTGCGGCGCGGATCGAGGCTCGCGTACGGGTCCTGGAAGATCATCTGCATCTTGCGCCGCGCGCGCCGCAGCCGCTCGCCGGTCAAGGCCCGCACGTCGACGCCGTCGACCGAGACGCGCCCGCTCTCGGCCTCGCACAGCCGCAAGATCGCGCGCCCGAGCGTCGACTTGCCGCAGCCGCTCTCGCCGACGAGGCCGAGGGTGCGGCCGGGGCGCACCGCGAAGCTCACGTCGTCGACCGCGACGAGCGTGCCCACGCGCCGCCCGAGCACGCCGCGGCGCACCGGGAAGGTCACGCGCAGCCGATCGACCTCGAGCACGGCCGCCGCCGGCAGGGTGGGCTCGGGCACGCGCGCGGCTCCGGGGGCGCTCATGGCGACGTCTCCACGTGACAGCGGAGCCGGACGTCCCCCGCCGCCGTCGGCGTCCGCCGCTCCTCGGGGCGCGTCTCGCGGCAGCGTGCCTCCGCGAGCGCGCAGCGCGGGTGGAAGGCGCAGCCCGTCGGCAGGGCGAGTGGCGAGGGCGGGGCGCCGGGGATGGCGACGAGCGCCTCGGCGTCGGCCTCGGCGTCGACGCGCGGCACGGCCCGGAGCAGCGCGAGCGTGTAGGGGTGCCGTGGCCGGCGCAGCACCTCGCGGGCGGGGCCCGCCTCGACGATCCGGCCGGCGTACATCACCGCCACGCGGTCGGCGACGCGGGCGACGACGCCGAGATCGTGGGTGATGAGCAGGATGCCGCAGCCGACCGCGTCGCGCTCGCGGCAGAGTAGCTCGAGGATCTGCGCCTGGACGGTGACGTCGAGGGCGGTCGTCGGCTCGTCGGCGAACAGGAGCTTGGGCCGGCAAGCGAGCGCCATGGCGATCATGACGCGCTGGCGCATGCCGCCCGACAGCCGGTGCGGGTGCTCGTCGAGCCGGCTCTCCGGGGCCGGGATCCCCACCTGCCGGAGCAGCTCGGTCGAGCGCGCCCGAGCCGCCGCGTGCGCGAGCCCCTCGTGGAGCTCGAGCACCTCCGAGAGCTGCGCCCCGACCGTCAGGTACGGGTTGAGGGACGTCATCGGATCCTGGAAGATCATCGCCAGGCGCCGCCCCCGGAGCCGGGCGAGCGCGCGCTCGCCCGCCTGCACGAGGTCCGTGCGCGCGCCGTCGTCGTCGAGCCACGCGGCGCCGGAGGTCACCCGCCCGGCCGGCTGCGGCAGCAGGCCCATCGCGGCGAGCGCGACCGTGCTCTTGCCCGACCCGCTCTCGCCGACGAGGCACACGATCTCCCCGGCCTCGACGGCGAGGCTCACGCCGTCGACCGCACGCAGGACGCCGTCGTCCGTGCGGAAGTCGACCGTGAGAGCCTCGAGGGCGAAGAGCGGCATGCGGCGCCTCGTCGTTGTGCCCGTACGCCGCGCTCGACGCAACCGCCGCCCACTTCGCCCAGCGCGCGATCGGGGATAGGCTTCGGCGCGCATGGCGTCCATCCTCGTCGAGCGCTCGGTCCGGCTCGCCGCTTCGCCCGCGGAGATCTGGCCGCTCATCATCGACACGGACCGGCTCAACCGCCTGCTCGGCCTCAAGCCGGTCCGCTACACGCCGATCGACGAGCCCGGGTCGGGGGCGCGCCTGCTGGCCGAGACGCGCCTCGGTGGGTTCCACACCGTCTACGAGGAGCAGCCCTACGAGTGGACGTACCGCAAGCGCTTCGGCGTCCTGCGGCGCTTCCGCGGCGGTCCGCTCGCCTGGATGCGCGTCGGCTGGCGGCTCGAGCCGCTCGCGGCCGAGGAGGGCGGCGCCGAGGCGGGCACGGAGCTCGCGGTGACCTTCGAGGCCCTGCCGCGCCTCGCGGTCCTGCGGCCCATCGCGTGGCTCAACCTGCGCCGCGCGGCGGCCGGCATGCTCGCGCTCGGCCGGGCCATCGACGCGCACGTGCGCGACGGCGCGCCGAGCCCGTTCCTGAAGCCGGTGTCGCCGTCCGACGACGCCGCCCTCGCGCGCGCCCACGCGGCCCTGCGCGAGCGCGGGGTCGAAGAGACGCTCGCGGCCCTGCTCGTCGGGCACGTGCGCGACGCCGCCGATGCCGATTGCGTGAAGATGCGCCCCTACGAGCTCGCCGACCTCTGGCAGCGCGACCGGCGCGAAGTGCTGGTGGCCTTCCTCCACGCCGTGCCCGCGGGCCTGCTCGTCCTCTCCTGGGCCATCGTGTGCCCGAGCTGCCGCACGGCGAGCCAGGAGGTGCGCTCGCTCGAGGAGGTGTCGACCGAGGGGCACTGCCAGCTCTGCGACATCGCCTTCGAGCTCGAGCTCGACCGCGCCGTCGAGGCGACTTTCGCGCCGAGCCCGGTCGTGCGGACGGTGCCCTCGCAGATGTTCTGCATCGCGGGGCCGGCCCGCACGCCCCACGTGCTCACGCAGGCCATGGTCCCGGCCGGCGGCGAGGCCCGCGTGGAGGCGCCGCCCGAGCCCGGCCGCTACCGCTTCTTCGTGCGCGGCGGGGCGCGCGCGACCGTGGAGCTCGTCCGGGACGGCCCCGCCGAGGCGGCCGTGGCGATCGACGCCGCACACGTGACGCCCGTCGAGGTCGCCCTCCGGCCGGGCGGGACCCTCGTCGTCACGAACGCCGACGCCGAGGGCCGGCACGTGAAGATCGAGCACCTGGCCTACGCCTCGGCGGCGGCGACGGCCCACGCCGTCTCGACGGTGCCCGAGTTCCGCGCCATCTTCTCGCGCGACCTCTTGAAGCGCGGCACGCCGCTCAAGGTCGCGCGCGTGGCGGTCCTCTTCACCGACCTCACGGGCTCGACCGCGCTCTACTCGGCCGTCGGCGACGCCGCGGCCTTTCGCCTCGTCGACGACCACTTCGACGTCCTGCGCGAGGCCGTCGCATCGGCCGGCGGCACCGTGGTCAAGACCATGGGCGACGCCGTGATGGCGAGCTTCCCCGACGACCTCGACTGCGTGCGCGGCGCCGTCGCGTGCCTCGAGCGCTTCGAGGCGTGGCGGCACGCGCGCGAGCACGGCGCGCTCGTCGGTCTCAAGCTCGGGCTCTACACCGGGGCCTGCTACGTCGTGACCGCCAACGGCATCCTCGACTACTTCGGCCAGACCGTGAACGTCGCCGCACGCCTGCAGCACCTCGCTGGCTCGGGCGAGATCGTGCTCGAGCGCACCACGCGCGCCGCCCTGCCGCCCGAGCTCGCCGGGCAACTCGTGGCCGAGGACGAGCTCGACGTGCGCGTGAAGGGCGTGGCCGAGCCCATCCCGATCGTGAAGATGCGGCTCCGAGGGCAGCCGACGTAGCTCTCAGGGCTTCGGCAGCTTCGCGACGGCGTCGCAGCAGTCCTTGTCGCCGGCCTGGCAGCCCTTCTCGAACGCGGTCCGGGCGCGCGCGAGGTCGCGCGGGGCGCCGCGGCCGCTCTTGACCATCGTGCCGACGTTGAAGCAGGCGGTCGGGTCGCCGAGCGTGCAGGCCTGGTCGTAGAGCGTGACGGCCGTGGCGAGGTCGCGCACGCGCCCGCCCTGCCCCCCCTCGACCATCACGCCGAGGTTGTTGCACGCGGCGGCGTTGCCGAGCCTACAGGCCTTGTCGTAGAAGCCCGCGCGCTTCTTGCCGTCGTCGTCGCCCTTGAGCTTGCCCTTGCCGAGCAGGATGCCGAGGTTCGCACAGGGGCCGGCCTCGTCGCGCCCGCAGGCCTCCTCGAGCAGCGTCTGGCCGCGCGCGACCTCGTCGGCGAGCTCGCTCTGCGCCAGGATGTAGCCGAAGTTGCCGCACGCGTGCTTCACGCTCGCCTTGCAGGCCTTGTCGAACAGGGGGCCCGCCTTCTTCGGGTCCCGCTCGGTGCCGAGCCCCTTCGTGTGGGCGACACCGGCCTCCTCGCAGCTCTCCGCGTCGCCGAGGCTGCAGGCGCGCTCGTACGCCACGAGCGCGGCGCCGGCATCCTTCTTCACGCCCGCTCCGTTCTCGCGACTGATGGCGAGGTTGCGGCAGCCGAGCGCGTTGGCGGCGTCGCACGCCTTGCCGAAGAGCGCCGCCCCCTTCGCCTCGTCCTTCGGCGCGCCCTCGCCCTTCGCGTAGGCCACGCCGACGTCGTTGCACACCGAGCCACTGCCGATGTCGCAGGCCTTCTCGCGCAGGGCGAGCGCCTTGTCGGGGTCGCGCTTGGCGGCCTCGGCCGCGAGCTCGACGCAGGCCGTCGCGTCGCCGGCGGTGCACTTGGCCTCGTCGTGGTGGCACTCGGCAAAGACGATGTAGCTCGCGCTCGACTCGCTGCCGCTCACGCCGATGGTGCCTTCGCACAGCTTGCCGTTCGCGTCCTTGGCGCGGAACGTGAAGGCTCCCTGCTTGTCCTTGCCGGCGTCCTTCGTCAGCGCGAGCTCGACGTAGCCGTCGCCCGCGAGGTGCCGCTGCGCCATCGCCTCGTAGTCGGGCGAGCGCAGGGCGAAGAAGGCCCCCACGCCGCCGCCCCCGAGCACGAGGACTGCGCCCCCGATCCACACGCCCTTGTTGCGGCGGCCCTTGTGCTCGAGCTCCGCGAGACCGCGGTCCGCGTGGCACTTCTCGCAGGTCAGGCCCTGCTCGGAGTAGAGCGCCTTGGCCGGATCGATCGGCGCACCGCAGCGCACACACTGGCTCGCATTCACGGGACCCTCCTCGAGCTCCCCGGACCCCCAGCCGAGGCACTCTAACGGTGACCGGAGCGCGTGACAACGTGCGGGCGCTCAAGCCTTGCGGGCGCGCGGATCGAGCGCGTCGCGCAGGCCGTCGCCGAGGAAGTTGAGGCAGAGGAGTGTCACCGCGAGCATCACGCTCGGAAAGACGAGCAGCCACGGGTAGAGCGCCATCGTCTCGGCGCCGCCCGCCACGAGCAGGCCCCAGCTCGAGAGCGGCTCCTCGGTGCCGAGGCCGAGGAACGAGAGAAAGGCCTCGGTGAGCATGATCTGCGGCACCGTGAGCGCCGTGTAGACGATGATCGGCCCCGCCGCGTTCGGGACGAGGTGGCGAAAGACGATGGCGAGCGGGCGCACGCCGATGGCGCGCGCCGCCTCGATGAAGGGCTGCTCGCGGAGCGCGATCACCTGGCCCCGCACGATGCGCGCCATCGTGAGCCAGGACACGAGCCCGAGCGCGCCGAACACGAAGAAGATCTGGAAGAGCGGCAAATAGCTCGGGTCCTTCGCGTCCTTCACGAACAGGCCGAGGGTCGCCTGGAAGGCGTGGTAGAGCGGCGAGCGCGAGTTCGCGAAGAAGACCTTCAGCAGGATGACGAGGATGAGGAAGGGAAAGGTGAACAGGATGTCGACGATGCGCATCATGACGGCATCGACGCGACCTCCGAAGTAGCCCGCGACCGCGCCCCAGGTGACGCCGATGACGAGGGCGACGCCGGTCGCGATGAAGCCGACGGCGAAGGACACGCGCCCGCCGAAGAACACGCGCGCGAACAGGTCCCGGCCGTGGAAATCGGTGCCCATCCAGTGCGCCGCCGAGGGCGGGGTCGCGCCGAGCGCGAGATCTTGCCGGTCGTAGGCGTAGGGCGCGAGCATCGGCACGAAGATGCAGGCGAGCAGGAGCACGACGAGCACGATGCCCGCGACGAAGGCGGCGCGGTTGTGGCGCAAGCGCCGCCAGGCGTCGCGCCCGAGGCTGCGGCCGGGCGCGCCGCCCGGGACGACCTCCGCCCGCGCCGTCACGTGCCCCTCACGCGCGGATCGAGTAGGGCGTAGGCCACGTCGACGGCGGCGTTCGAGACCATGAGGAGCGCGCCGTACACGAGCGTCACGCCCGTCAGGAGCGCGTAGTCGCTCGAGAGCGCCGCCTCGACGAAGTAGCGGCCCATGCCGGGGATGTTGAAGATCTTCTCCACGACGAGCGAGCCGACGAGCAGGCCCGAGAACCCCGGCCCGAGGTAGGAGACGACCGGCAGGAGCCCACCGCGGAGAGCGTGGACGAAGAGGATGCGCCGCTCGGACAGGCCCTTGGCGCGCGCCGTCCGGATGAAGTCGGCGCCGAGGATCTCGATGAGGCCGGCGCGCGTGAGGCGCGCGACGTACGCGGCCGTGGGCAGGGCGGCGCACACGACCGGCAGGATCATGTGGCGCCAGCTCTCCCAGCGCGCGACCGGGAGCCAGTAGAGCCCGAGCGAGAACGCGAGCACGAGCAGGGGCGCGAGCACGAAGCGCGGCACCGACAGGCCGACCAGGGCGGCCGCCATGGAGAGGGTGTCCTGCCAGCGGTTCTGGCGCGCCGCCCCGACGACGCCGAGCGGGATGCCGATGGCGAGCGCCACGAGCAACGCCATGAGCCCGAGGTGCATCGAGACGGGCAAGGTGGCCCCGATGATCTCGTTCACGGTGCGGTGCGGGTACTTGAAGCACGGCCCCAGATCGCCGTGAAACAGCAGATCGGTGAGCCAGCGGCCGTACTGGGCGAAGAGCGACTCGTCGAGGTGGTACTTGTGCTCGAGCGCCCGCATCACCTCGGGCGGTGCGGCGCGCTCGCGGTCGAAGGGGCCGCCCGGCGCGAGCCGCAAGAGGAAGAAGAGCAGCGTCGCCACGATGAGGAGCGTCGGCACGATGGCGACGAGCTTCACGAGCGCGAGGCGGAGTGCGAGCGCGAGGCCCGCGAGCGTGCGGCGGGCGCGGGGCGAGGCCGTCACGGCGCGAACCTCCCCGGCGCCGGCAGCTCGTCGGGCGGGAACGCCGGCGTGCTCGGCCCGCCCGCGCGCCACTTGTCGTCGAGCCACACGTAGCGCAGGGGATGCACGTTCATGGCGTTCGGGTAGAAGCCCCGGACGTACGGCTTCACGAGCGTCGACTTCGTGTAGAAGTAGACCGGCAGGCGCGGCATGTCGGCCACGGCCACCGCCTCGGCCTCGCGGTAGAGGCGCGCCGCGTCGAGTCGGTCCACGGTCGCCGCCGCCTTCTCGAGCAGCTCGTCGAAGGCGCCGCTCTTCCAGCGCGTCCAGTTGTTGTTGCTGTACGACAGGAAGTTGTCGAGGAAGGTCTGCGGGTGGTTGTAGTCGGCGACCCAGCCGAAGCGCGCCACCTGGAAGTGCCCGTCGCGGACGTCCTTGAGGAAGATCTTCCACTCCTCGTTGCGGAGCTGCACGCTCACGCCGAGGTGGCGCTTCCACATGTCCTGGACGGCGAGCGCGATCTTCTGGTGGCCCTCCTGGGTGTTGTAGAGCAGCTCGAGCGGCGGGAAGCCCTCGGCGCGATAGCCGCCGTCGGCCTCGACCACGCGATACCCCGCCTCGGCGAGGAGCGCGCGCGCCCGCGCTGGATCGAAGGCGGCCTCCGGAGACGCGAAGCGCGCCTGGCCGGCCGTGCGCTCCGCCTCGCCCACCTCGGAGTAGCCGGCGCCGGTGACGTCCGGCACGTAGTGCGTCGCCGGGAGCTGCCCGGCGCGCGTCACGTTGTCGACGATGAGCTGCCGATCGAGCGCGAGGCCGAGCGCGCGCCGCACGCGCACGTCGTCGACGGGCGGTGCCTTCACGTTGAGCTCGTACCAGTAGGTGCCGAGCCACACGAAGCGACTGAAGTCGCCCTGCTTGGCGAGCGAGTCCATGTAGGCGCTCGGCAGGCTGACGTTCGAGCCGATGTAGTCGATTTCGCCGGTGCGATAGAGGTTCAGGCACGCCTGCACGTCGTTGACCTGCAGAAAGACGAGCCGGTGCATGCGCAGGCGCTCGAAGTCGGGGTGGTGCGGGTTGCGCACCATGCTGATCTCGTAGCGGAACTTCCAGCTCTCGAGCGCGTATGGGCCGTTCGAGACGATGCTCTCCGGGCGGAACCACCGGTCGCTCTCGCCGCGCGCGGTGAAGCGCTCGACCACGGCGCGCGGCACGGGCGAGAGGGTCGGGAGCGTGCAGAGCTCGAGAAAGTGCGGGGTCGGGCGCTCGAGCTCGACCTCGAGGGTGCGGTCGTCGACGGCGCGCACGCCGACCGCGCTCGGGTCGGCGACGAGCACGGCACGCGGCACGAGCCCGGCGACCGGCGCCGCCTCGGCGGGCACGGGGCGGCGCGGCGCGTAGGTCGGCACGACGGCGACCGAGACGAGCGCCACCTCGGCATGCGCCGCGTCCTCGACGAGGGCACAGCCCGGCGCCCAGCCCTCGCGCCCGCCCGCCTCGAGCCGGAACCAGTAGTCGCCTTCGCCGTTGCAGCGGAGCGGCGGCCCGAGCCCGAGCACGCGCACCGGCGCGCCATCCTTGTCGTCGCCGACGCTCACCGAGGCGCCGGCCTCGGGCGCGTCCGCGAGCGGGCGCGAGGCCCGGAGCTTCGCCGGGCTCGTCGCGTAGACGCGCACGAAGGTGCCCGCCGCGAGCTCGGCCCGGGCCGTCCCCTGCCCGTCGCGCGGGCGCACGGCCTCGCCGAGGCGCAGGATCTTGCCCTGGTGGAAGAGCTTGCCGTTCGTGAGCGCGTAGAGGAGCGTCGCGTTGCGCGCGCCCGTCGCCGGCGTGAGCACGCGCTGCCAGGCGTAGACGAAGTCGTGGGCCGTGACCGGCTCGCCGTCGGTCCAGCGCGCGTCCGCGCGCAGGTGGAAGCGGTAGAGGAGGTTGTCGTCGCTCGTGTCGTAGCGCTCGGCCACCCCCTGCACCGGGTGCTGATCGTCGGGGTGCGCGAGCACGAGCCCGTCGAAGAGCTCGCGCACGAGCGCGCTGCTCGCCGTGTCGCTCACGAGGCCGGGGTCGAGGTACTCCGGCTCGTCGCCGTTGTTCAGGTAGAAGGTCGCCGCGTCCTTGCCGCCGCGCCCGACCGTCCCGAAGTAGCCGGGCTCGTCGCGCCCGCAGGCCGGGAGGGCTCCGAGCGGCCCGAGCACGCCCACGGCGCAGATCGCGGCCCATCCGTGCCTCGCGCGCCGCGCCGTCGTGTGCCGTGTCATCGACCGGCACCCAGAATCGTCCGCCCCGCGCGCTCCGGCAAGCAGATCCGTCCCTGCGCGGGGCCGCGCCGGGGCCGGGCCGGGCGCCACGTGTCGTGTACCGGACGAACACGGCGTTTGCGTGCCCGGCCGCGCGGGACGGCGCGGCGATGGTAGCTTGACGACATGACGCTTGGCTTGCGAGCGGCCTCTGCCGCTACCGTGGTGGCGCTCGCGCTCGGCGCAGCCGGTTGCGAGGACGAGGACAGCGACTACGTGCCGCCCGAGGTGTGCGCCTCGGGTGACGTCGCGCCCGACCTCGAGGAGTCGCCGCTCATGCGGCCGGGCGGGGACTGCATCGGCTGCCACGCCGCCGACGAGGGCCCGAGCTACGACCTCGCGGGCACGGTGATGGTCGGCGCGGACGACGACACGAACTGCAACGGCGTCGGCGGCATCGCGGTCGAGATCACGGACGCCCACGGCGCCGTCCTCACGCTCGCGACGAACGCCGCCGGCAACTTCTTCCACGAGCTCCAGGCGGGCGCCGTCGCCTTGCCCTACACGGCACGCGTCCTCTACCAGGGCCGCGTGCGCGCGATGGCGAGCGCGCAGACCGAGGGCAGCTGCAACACCTGCCACTCCGACACCGGCGCGCCCGGGCGCATCCTCGTGCCCTGAAGCGGCCGACGCCGGGGTACGCTCGGCGCGTGATCAAGCTCGCGCGCTTCATGTTGCCTCGCGTAGCTCTCCGCCTCGCAGCGCCCGCGCTCGCGCTCGGCGCGCTCGCGGCCTGCGGAGGCGGCGACGAGACCGCGCCCCTACCCGCGGCGACGATTCCCTGGCCCTACGCGCCGTACGAGCCGCCGCCCGTCGCAACGCCCCTCGCCGACACGGTGTTCGTGCAGGAGCAGAACCACACGTCGAACGAGCTCGAGCCGGGCGTCGGCGCGCTCGTGGCCGTGCTCGTGCCGCCCGGGTCGGCGACGGGCCTCGAGCTGCCCGTGCAGGTGACGCCGCGCGGGGTCGTCACGCACCCGGGCGGCGGCGCGGCCGCGATCGTCCCCATCGAGGCCGGCGACGCGGATCTCGTCGGTGCCGCCTTCGCGGGCGACACGCTCGCGCTCGTCGGACCGGGGGCCGTGTACCTCTTCGATGCCGGCGCGGGCACGCTCGCGCGCCACGCCGCGCCCGCGGGGACGGTGTTGCTCGGCCTCGCGAGCGGCGCCACCCAGGCGTACCTCCGCACCGACCACGGGCTCGGGCTCGTGCGCGGCCCGGCGCCCGGCCAGCTCGACTGGCCGACGTCCGCCCCGGGGGACGAGCCCGTCGACGCGGCGCTCGAGGCGGCGAGCGCGCTCTACCTCGCGAGCCCGAGCGGGCTCGCGCAGTATCCGCTGCCGATCAGCCTGCCGCTCGGGGCGCCGAGCGCGACCTTCGCGCCCGCGGACGGGCTCGCCACGGGGACCGTCACCGCGCTCGTCGCGGACGTGACCCTGCCCGCGCCGCTCGATCTCGTCGTGCTCGGCACGTCGGGCGTGCAGGGCCTGCTCTTTCCGGGCGGCGCGCCCTCCGCGCCGCCCGTGCCGGAATTCGCCCCGACGCGCGTGCCCCTCGGCGCGGCCACGGGCGCGGCGCGCGCCGCCGACGGAGGCTTCGTGGTCGCGACGGCGGAGGGCGCCTACCGCATGCTCGAGCGCGGCGACGGCCCCGAGTGGCGCGTGTACGGGGCCGAGCGCTGGCTGCCTTCCGAGGCCGTGCGCGCCGTCGCCACGGATCCCGCCGTCGCGACCGGGCCGATCTACTTCGCGACCGGCGCGGGGCTCGCGACGGCGACCGCCGCCCCGGTCACGCTCGAGCAGAAGCTCGCGTCCTTCGTCGAGCGCATCGTGCTCCGCCACGATCGCGACGGCGCCGTCGCCGACTCGCGCCTGAGCGTCCCGGGCGATCTGTCGACCAGCATCCCCTACGACTCCGACAACGACGGCGGCTGGACGAGCTACTGGCTGCTCTCCGAGTGCTTCCGCTTTCGCGCCACGGGCGACCTCGAGGCGAAGGCGCACTTCGACCGCTCGCTCGAGCGCATGCTGAGCCTCCGCACGCTCACCGGCACCGACTGGTTCGTGGCGCGCGCCGTCATCCGCATCGAGGGCTGCGTGCTCGACGACTGCGCCAACCCCGACGACGGCGAGTGGTTCCTGTCGCCCGACGGCGCGTGGTGGGTCAAGGGCGACACCTCGAACGACGAGGTCACGTCCCACATGTTCATGCTGGGGCACGCCTACGACCTCTGCGCCGACGCAGACCAGCAGGCCGCGATCCGCGCCCACGTCGCGGGCATCGTCGGGGGCCTGCTCGACCACGGCTACGACCTCGTCGACGTCGACGGGCTGCCGACGAGCTACGGCCAGTTCGATCCGTTCTACGTGAACGAGTCGATCCCGGGGCAGCTCCAGGACGGCGGGCGCCGGAGCGCGCAGCTGCTCGCGGCGCTCACGCTCGCCCACTACCTGACGGGCGACGAGCGCTTCGTCGACGCGAAGCGCGACCTCATCGCGACCCACCACTACGCGGACAACGCCGTGCACGAGAGCGAGTACCCCATCCGCGCGGGCAGCGGCGACGGCGACGAGCTCGCGATGCAGGCCTTCTTCGTGCTCCTGCGCTACGAGCCCGAGGCCGCGCTCCGCGACCTGTGGCTCGAGGGCTGGCGCCGTACCTACGGCAACCTCCGCCTCCAGCAGGGCGCGTGGTGGGATCTCGTGAACGCCGTCGTCGGCGGCGACGCGCCCGACCTGGCGAACGCCGGCCGCTGGCTGCGCCTGGCGCCGATGGACATGATCCGCTGGACGATGCACAACTCGCAGCGCCGCGACCTCGTGCCCGGGCCCGCCTACTACGGCGACGACGCACGCATGCGCTCCGACGGCCGCATCCTGCCCTACGACGAGCGGCCCAACGACCGCTGGAACACCGACCAGTTCAAGGCCGACGGCGGCCTCGGCGCGGGCCTCGAAATGGACGGCGCCGACGTGCTCGCGCCCTACTGGATGGGCCGGTACTACGCCTTCATCGTGCCGGCGCCATGAGCCTCGGACGTCGCCGCTCCAGAGACCGCAGAGGCCCCAGAGGCCGCAGAGGCCGCAGAGACCAGAGGTTGCAGGGGGCTCCAGAGCTGCGTCCCGGGGACACCGCGCTGGCGCGGATGGCGCCATCCATCGGGGCATGCCACTCGATCTGCTCCGACTCTGCGGCCTCTCTCGCCTCCGTGGCCTCTGTGGGCTTCTCCCTTCTTCGCCTCGGCCAGCCTGGGCAGCCCGGTCGCGGCGCCATCCCAAGTCTCGTCTTGGCGACCTTGGCGCCTTGGCGGTTCGCGCTCACCCGGCCCGTGCGGTGGTCGGCGCGTGGGGAACGGCGTCGCCGCGCGGGGCCGTCCGGGGCTAAGGTTGCGCCATGCGGACTCCCCCCACGTCGCGCTCGCGCTCGCTGCGCCCTCTCGTCGCTCGCGCCACGCTCGCCCTCGCGGCCGTGCTCGCCCTGCCCGCCTGCGACGGCCACGTCGTCCCGCCGCCCGGCACGCCCGGCGCTGGCTCCCACTGCAGCGCGGACGATCTCGCGGGCTGCGAGCGCGCCGTCCTCGCCGCCGAGCCGGCGGACGTGCCCGCCGCCCTGGCGCGGCTCGACGAGGCGAGCGGCGGCGGCAGCGCCTGGGGCGAGCTCCACGCCGCGCTCGGGCGCACGCCCGACACGCTCGTCGTCGTGCACGGGCCCGCCGACGCGGCCGCCGCCGAGACGCTCGCCACGGCCGCGCGCGCCGCGGCGCTCGCCATGCCCGCGAGCCGCACCGAGCCCCGCGCGCTCGTCGTCGCGATCGGGCGCGCCGCCGGACGCGACGCCGTGCTCTTCGCGAGCGAGCGCGGCCTGGAGCACCTGTACTGCCGCGACGCGCTCGCGCCCTTCGCGCGCGGCCTCGTACCGGCGCTCGCTGCCGCGCGCGACCCGGCGACGCTCGCGCGCGAGCTCGAGCGCGGGCGCACGCTCGACGCCGCGG
>JACRDA010000443.1 GCA_016212965.1 Myxococcales bacterium | reverse complement strand
TCGGGCGCCCGCTCGACGCCGCGGCGCGAGCGGCCGCGGCCTTCGACTACGTCACTGCCGCGCGCCAGGCCGAGAGCCTCGCCAAGCTCGCGAGCGCACTGCCGCCCGAGAGCGAGCCGTGGCTGCGGGCGCGCTACCTGCTGAGCCTCCTCGGCTCGAGCGGCCTCGAGCTCGACTTGCCCGAGGGCGCGACCAAGGACCCGCGCACCGAGCCGCCCGACACCGCGCGGAGCTCGGGCTACGCGCGCCTCCTCGCCGTGCTCGTGAGCCCGTCCGCCACCGCGGACGGCGCGAAGCGCGCGAGCGCGGCGCCCGTCACGGCGACGGCCCAGACGCGCTGGAGCGCGGCGCGCGCGGCGCTCGCGACCGAGCTCGGGCCCGAGCGGCTCGCCGAGCTCGACTACCTGTACGCGCCCGAGGGCACCTGCCCGGCGCCGCTGGCGCCGCCGATGGACGGCGCGGGCGACCTCCTGTTCGCCCACCGCATCGGGCGCTCGCTCGACCCGTCGCCACCGAGCGCGCACGCGGCGGCCGCGCCGGCCGAGCCCGCCCCGCCCGGCACCCTGCCGCTCGAGACCTGGCTGCCGCGCTACGAGAGCATGGTGCGCTTCGTCGAGACGAGCGGCACGACGTGGGCGCTCGCCGCGAGCCTCGTCAGCGAGCGCGGCGAGCTCCACGGCCTGCGCGCCGAGGGCACCGCCACCTACGGCCGTGTGAGCGAGCTCCTGCACAAGCACGTCGACGCCCTGCGCGCCCTCGCCGGGGCCGAGCCGGCACGCTTCCGGCCGTTCCCGGTGCTGAGCCTCTTCTACCAGCGCGGCCTGCTCGCCGATCGGCGCCTGCGCCAGGCGGTCATCGACTTCGCGAGCGCCGCCATCGCGCTGAAGCTCCAGTCGACCGACTCCGTGAGCCGGGTGTGGGAGGCGGCCGGCGCGGCGTTCGTCGCCGGGCTGTCCCTGCCGGGCGACGCCCAGTCGGCGCAGTTCCTGGCGCTCGCCTCGGCGGTCGCCGACAAGCTCGGCGCCGGCAAGCTCGAGCCGACCCACGGCTGGTCGCTCGCCGGCCTGCACGCGGCGCACGGCGCGCTCCGCCTCGTGCTCGGAGAGCCCGAGCGGGCACGCGCCTCGCTCGCCGGCGCGGCGGCCGCGCTCGACGGGCCGGAGGTCGCCTACCGGGGCCTCGCGCGGCTCACCATGGCCGCCGTGCACTACGTCTCGCTCATCGGCACCGGCGCCCTCGACCCGTCGGTCGCGAACCCGGAGATGTTCGCCGAGGGGCGCAAGAAGGCGCTCGCGGCCCTGCGCCAGGCGCTCGCCGAGCTCGCCCCCGAGGGCCCCGCGACGCCCCAGGAGCGCGATCTGCTCGCCGACACGGCCTCGCTCATGGACGGCGCGATCGTGGCCATCGCGACGTCGCTCGCCGCCGGGGACGAGGCGGCCGCGGGACCGAGCTGCGCGGGCGACGCGGGGAGCGCGCGCGATCCCGGGCTGCGCGACGCCTTCGAGCGGCTGCAGAAGACGCGGCGCCGGCTGCTCGATCGCCCCGCCTTCCAGGACGGCGGCAAGAGCCCGGCCGGCCCGTGGCTGCGGCGCGTGCGCCTGGTCGCGACCGTGCTCTCCGACGCCGTCGATCTGGCGGACAAGGGCGGCACCGGCGTGCGCTTCGCCATCGACGACGCGACCGCGGCGCGCATCGTCGAGGCGGCGCTCGGGGACTGGGAGGAGCGCGATCTCGCCGGGGCCATCGCGGGGAGCTACGGCCTCGCCCGGGCCGCGCTCGGCACGGCGGCGCTCGATCTGTCGCGGCTGAAGCGCGACGTGAGCCACGTGCTCGCCGGGCTCGCGGCCGCCTTCGGCTCGAAGGACGCCACGAGCGGCGGCGCCGCGAGCCTGTTCGACGCCCTCCGGGCGGCGGCCGACAAGCTCGACCTCGGGCCCGAGCCCGGCAAGGGCGGGGTCGTCACGGGGGACCTCGCCGCGCTCCTCGTGCGGAGCGCCGCCGGCGCCTACGACGCCGGTGCGGGCGCCCAGGGGGACGTGCTCTTGCTCGGCGCGATCGCCGCATCCGCCGCGCGCAAGGAGGCCCTGCCCCGCGAGGCGGCCGCGCTCGCCGAGCGGCACGGCCGGCCGGTGCTCATCGCGACCCTCGCCTACTCGGAGCGCTTCGCGGACCGCTTCGATCCGGCGCCGCTCGTGGGCGCGATGCAGGGCCTCGCGCGCCAGCAGTGCACCGCGCCGAGCCCCGACGCCGTCGCCGGCGTGCTCACCGCCTTCCACGCCTTCAAGTCGGGCGAGCGCGCGGCCGCACGCACCGCGCTCGAGGCCTTTCTCGCGCGCGCCGAGACGCGCGGGCTCGACGTGCCGCGCCTCAACTTCGCCTACCAGGAGGCCACCGGCGGCAAGATCTTCACGCTCCAGGTCGGCCAGTCCTACGCGCGCGACCTCATCCGGGCCTCGGGGAGCTTCCAGGTCGGCCTCGGGATGCAGTCGGGCGGCACGCAGACGACGGGGCTCGCCGCGACCTTCGCCGACGGCTCGACGCCGACCGCCGCCGAGGAGGCGGCGCGCTACTACGCGCACGTGGCACTCGTCACGGCCGTCTACGCATGGCTCGACGGCGACGCGACCGCGGCGGCGCGTGCGGCGCGGCGCGCGGTCGACGCCTACACGACGGGCGTGCGGCTCGGACAGCGCCGGGTGGACGCGAAGGCCAGCACCGCCCTCTGGCAAGCCGACGCGGCCGCGACCCTGGCGCTCGCGGGGCAGCTCGCCGCCGAGCACGGCGAGGCCTTCCTCGCGGGCCACCTGTGGTCGCTCGTCACCTTCGACGAGGATCTCGACGACCAGAAGCTCGGCGCGTTCTTCGCGGAGCTGCCGCAGCCGCTGCGCGGCATCCCGGCCCTCGAGGCCGTGCGCGAGCGAGCCATGGCCAGGGTGCGCCTGCTCGCCGACCGCCCAGGCGAGGACAAGCAGCCCTACGCCTTCGCGTGCCTGAAGACCCACGCCGACCCGAAGCCGTGGCTCCAGGTCGGCTGCCTCGACTACCCCGCCGCGCTCGGGCTGCGCATCGCGAACGTGCTGCCCGCACTGCCGCACCTGACGGTCGGCGCGGAGTCGGGCCGCGCCACGTGCGCGCCCTTCCGACCGCTCGACCGTTTCCTGACGCTCGCGGACCAGCACCAGTACGACCCCGACGCGTTCACGTCCGCCGTGCAGACCCTGCGCCAGGGTGGGCACGCCGGCGACGCCGCCGTGCTGCTCGCGCGCCACCGCGACCCGGCCCACTGCGGGGTGCTCGTCGCCGAGGCGCGCGCGCTCGCCGACCGCGCCGAGCTCGGCACCGCGCTCCGCGCCGACCTCGTGACGGTGGCCGCCAACTGTGCGGGCCCGGAGGGCGGCCCGGGGCTCGAGGCCGACCTCGCGACCCTCGACGAGCTGACGAAGGCGCTGGCGACGCCCGACCGGAACCTGTCGATCGTGACCTTCGCCGCGCGGAGCGCCCTCACGGGCAAGCCCGCGCTCCTCGCCGCGCTCGCGCACAAGCCGGACTTCGTGAGCCGCTGGCTCGCGACGAGCCCCGAGCTCGCGACGGCCGCCCTGCTCATGCACCACGCCGGCCACACGCTCGCGGACCAGTCCTTCGACGCCCTCGAGACGCTGCCCTACTACCGGCTGCTCTGCACGACCTACCCGCCGGCCGACCGCGGGCCGCTCTGCGGCAGCATCGCCATCCTCCGAGGCGGTGGCTCGGCCGACGACCGCAAGCGGAGCGCGCGAGCAGCGCTCGAGCAGCTGCTCGGGTCGCCTGCTGCGCCCTGAATGCGTCGAAGGGGTTGACGATGCGCCGCCGCACCGCGACGCTGCGCCCCGTGATACGCCGTCAAGCCTGCGTCGTCGCGGCCGCGCTCGCGGCCGTCGTGCTCCCGGCCTGCGCCGCCTCGAGCGTCACCGCCATCGTCGAGGACGAGCCCGTGTGCGCCGACTTCGAGATCGGCGCGGCGCGCACGCAGATGAAGGGCGGCCTGCGCCGCCCCATCGTGGTCACGGTCCTCGACGGCTCGTCCGAGGTCTCGAAGCAGATGCTGCTCGGCCGGCGCGAGGCGACGTCGGGGGGCGCACGGCTGCTCGTGACCGACTCGAACGACGAGTACACGATCCGCTGGGCCCAGTGCGAGAACGAGCGCGCGCCGCAGGCCGTCAAGGAGCGCACCAAGCGCGCCGACCAGAAGGGCGCGAGCTACGAGTGCGGCAAGGCCGAGACGTACCACGAGGAGACGCTCACGGTGCGGCGCGGCGACCCGAGCTCGCGCATCATCCACTACGTCGCGCCACCGGAGCCGGCGTGCTGGATGACGGAGATCCCCGAGGGCGTGCCGGCCGCGGGGTCGGCGAGTGCGAGCGCCGCCCCGGCCGAGCGGCCGGGCCCGAGCGCGAGTGCGAGCGCGAGTGCGAGCGCGAGCGCGAGCGTCCCTGCGCCGCCGACGCCCTGAGCCCGGAGGATTCGCTGCGAGAGGCCGCTCGAAGCGGCCGTAGCTCGGGGTAGACCGGAGGTCTGGGGCCAGTTTCGGCCGGTTGTACGCCGTCGTGGGGCGCGAGTTGCGGGCGTCGGGTGGCGCGCGGGGCGCGCACGAGAGCGCGACACCGGCGTCCGGGGCAACCGTGTCCCGCGACGCGACCTCTCCAGCCCCTCTCCCTCTGCGCCGTCTGAAGCTGCGCGCTCTGCGGCCTCTCTCCCCTCTGCGGCCTCTGCGGTCGCTCGGTGGCTGCGGAGGCCCGCGCGTCGGCTGCGCCCGAGGGCCGAGCGCGGGAGGACCCACCGGCCCACCAGTTGAGCAGAGGCACACAACTCGCTAGAGTGGCTCTTCGGACTCGCGGGAACGACCCCCGCGGCGAGAGAGCATGACCACGGAGTCGACTGCGGAAACCCTGCGCGACGAGCTCGAGCGACGCCGCGCCCTTGGCAAGCGCTTCACCCTGAAGGAAGTGGTGAAGCTCGTGGTGCCCCTGTGCGCCGATCTCGCGGCGCACCACAAGATCCTCGGCAAGCTGGCGGTGCACCCGGGCTGCGTCGTCTACAGCCCGGAAGGGCTGCGCTTCGACGAGGGCGCTTCGCACGAGCCGCCCATCCAGGCGCGCGACCGTGCCTGTCTGCCGCCCGAGGAGCGCCACGGCAAGCCGGGCGGCGACAAGTCCGCGAGCGTCTTCTCGATCGGCGCGATCCTCTACGAGATGATCACCGGCCAGAGCGTCGGCCCGGGCATGCGCCGCCCCTCCGACATCGTCAAGGGGCTGCCGGAGTCCTTCGAGGTCCTGCTGAGCAAGGCGCTCGTCACCGACCCGACCCACCGCCCGAGCGACCTCGAGGCGCTCGCGCAGGCCCTGCACCACGCCTCGCCGTCGGCGTCGATCCCGCCGCCTCCGGCGGACGAGTCGCACCTCGACGCCGAGGGCGGGGTCGAGGTCGACGTGTCGCTGTCGATGATCCCGCCGGCCCCCGGCGGCGCCGGCAAGCCCCACGCTGCCCCGAAGCAGCAGTTCTCCCAGGTCGCGAGCGCCGGCATCATGGCCTTCGCTGCGACCGATTCGCCGGCCTCGTCCCGCGGTGGCGCGGCGGCCACCTCGGTTCCCGGCAGCACGGCCCGCAACTCGACCGAGCGGCTCGCCGAGCTCAAGGCCGCGCTCGAGAGCGATCCGCGCCCGCGCTACGTCGTCATCAAGGACAGCATCGACCACGGGCCCTTCACCGCCGTCGAGCTGCTGCAGCAGATCGCGACCGGCAACTTCCGTGGCGATCTCTACCTGCGCGACACCCTGAGCCTCGACGAGCGCCTCATCGACGACTGGGAGCAGTTTGCTCCCTTCGCCCAGCAGGCGCGCCTCGGCAAGGAGGCCAAGGAGCGCAAGCGCGAGCTCGAGGCGACCGTCCACAAGGAGAAGTCGGGCACGCGCGCCAAGGCCCTCATCGGCGGCGGTGTCATCCTGCTGGTGCTCGCCGCCGGCGTCGGCTGGTGGATGCGCGCACGCGCCTCGGGCGAGAACAAGGCGCAGGTACAGGGCCAGGTCGCCGTCGTGAGCGACATCGACGGCGGCTTCCGCACCGGCGAGGTCGGCGACAACTCGCTCGCCAGCGAGGGCAGCGGCGGGCCCAAGTTCTCCTACAAGAAGGCCGGTGACGGCGACGGGCCGACCCCGAGCGGCGGCTCGTACCCGGCCGCGCGGGGCGGCAGCTGCGCTGCCGCGCAGGCGAGCTACGTCGAGGACTACACGAAGCGCAACGTGCCGCCCGACCTCACGGCAGGCGCGTTCCAGTCGGTGCTCGGTCGCGGCACCTACTTGAACGCCTGCGGCGTGCCCCCCACCACCACGGTGACGGTGTGCGCGGCCGTGCAGAACGGGATCGCCGTCGGCGTCACCGTGTCGACGAGCCCGGTCGACGGCGCGCTCAACTCCTGCATCCGCAGCGCGGTGCAGGGGCTCGCGTATCCGTCGCACCCGCGCCTCGACGTCACCACGACGGTCTTCAAGTGACCGCGGCGCCGGGCCTCCGCAGCCCCCGCTCGTGATGCGCCCGTGATCCGTCTCGAGGGCGTGTGCAAGAGCTTCGGCGGCGTGCCGGTGCTGCGCGGCGTCGACCTCGTGGTGCCCGAGGGCTGCCTCTACGGCCTCATCGGTCCCGGCGCCGCGGGCAAGAGCGTCCTGCTCAAGATCGTGACCGGCCTCCTGCGCCCCGACCGCGGCCGGGTGGTGGTGGCCGGGCGCGACATCTTCGCCATGAGCGAGCTCGAGCTGCAGCAGTTCCGCTCGCAGATGGGCATGCAGTTCCAGAACAACGCGCTCTTCGACTACATGACGGTCGGCGAGAACGTCGCCTTTCCGCTGCGCCGCCTGTCGACCCTCCCCGAGCCCGAGATCGCGGCGCGCGTGGCCGAGCGGCTCATGCGCGTCGCCCTGCCCGGCTTCGAGACGCGCCTGCCGGCCGGCCTGTCGGGCGGCCAGAAGAAGCGCGTGGGCGTGGCGCGTGCCACGGTGACGCGCGCGGCCATCGTGCTCTACGACGAGCCGGCCGCCGGGCTCGACCCGGTGACCTCGCAGCGCATCTTCGAGATGCTGCGCGGCGAGCAGCGCGAGAGCGGCGCCACCGCCCTCATGGTGTCGAGCGATCTCGACCGCATGCTCTCGGTCACCGACCGCGTGGGCATGCTCTACAAGGGCGAGCTCATCTTCGACGGCACGACCGCCGAGGCGCAGGCCGCGGTGGAGCCGCGCGTGCGGCAGTTCGTGCACGGGCTGACCGAGGGGCCCCTTTAGGAAGGGGCAAGGGGTTGGGGGCAAGGGGTTAGGGGCCCCTTACCCCCCCTTACCCCTTACCCCTCAAAGCTGCGCCAGCATCTCGCGCGCGTCCTGGTAGATGAGCTCATGGCCGTGCTCGGCCGCCATCTCCTGGACGCGGACGAGCAGCGGGCGCGCCTGCTCGCTCCGACCGCTGGCGTGGAGCACGCGCGCGAGCAGGAAGCGCCCCTCGAGGACGTCCCACAGAAAGCCGGAGCCGTCGGCCTGGCGGATGAGCGCCTTCAGCAGGTCCTCGGCGCCCGAGTGACCCTTCAGCGCCTCGAGCGCGCACAGGTGCATCTGGTTCAGGTTCGAGAGCCGCTCGTGGTCGAGCGCCTTGGCGAACTCGAAGGACTCGACGAAGGCCGCGTAGGCGCGCCCCATGTCGCCGAGCCGGTCGCAGGCGTCGCCGAGGTTGTGCAGCGCCGCGGCGGCCTCGTAGCGCAACCCAGCGCTGCGAGCCAGGTCGGCGAGCTTGCTCGTCTCGCGCGCCACGGCCTGGAAATCGCGCAGGTTGAAGTAGATGAGCGCCCGGTGCTTCTGGCGCGCCACGGCCTCGACGGGGTCGCCGGAGCGCCCGAGCGCGTCGGCGCGGTCCATGTGCTCGAGCGCGCGCTCGCAGCGCCCGGTCGAGGCGCGCACCTGCGACAGGAGCAGGAGCGTCGCCACGTCCTCGGCCGGGCCGAGTGCCTCGAGGCGGTCCGCCGCGGCCGCCCCCTGCGTGAAGAGCCCCTTGCGCAGGCTCACCTCGATCTCGGTGCGCAGCGCCGCCCGCTCGAGGCCCACCTCGCCGCCGGTGTCGGCCCGGGCCTCCTCGAGCACGCGGTAGGCGTCGTCGAACTGGTTGATGGCGCCGAGCGCACCCGCGGCGGCGATGCCGGCGCGCGCGCGCAGCCGCGGCTCGCCGCGCGCCTGGATCTGGCGCAGGGCCGGCAGTACGGCGTCCTTCAGCCCCGGCGCGGCGCGGACGCGCGTGGCCGCCTCGGCGAGCTGCACCAGCCAGTTGCAGAGCTCCTCCACGCTGCGGTCGCGCAGATCCGCGAGCTCGAGCGTGCGCTGCATGGTGCGGAGCGCCGCCTCGAGCTGGCCCACGCCGAGCTTCTCCTCGGCCGCCTGCCAGAAGTACTGCGACGCGAGGCGCCGGTCGCCGGCGTCGAACAGGTGCTCGGCGATGCGCTCGAGCGTCTCGCCGCTCGGACCGACGAAGGTCGCGTCGCGCCCCGCGCCGCCCTCGCCGTAGCGCGCCTGCATGTAGACGTGCGCGGCCGTGGCGTGCAGCTCCTGGCGCGCCACCGGCGCCATCGCCGCGAGCACGATCTCGCGGTAGAGCGGCGACGCGAAGCGCACCTTCGTGGGAGCGGTGCGCCGCACCAGGCCCTTCTGGCCGAGCGCCGCGATGATCTGGTCGAGCGCCGGCAACGAGCGCTTCACGGTGGCCGCGAGCACCGGCGTGAGGGCGGGCTCGCCCAGGATCGCGATGCCCTGCAGCACGCGCCGCTCGCGCTCGGGCAGCCGGCTCACGCGCGACGCGACGAGGTTCTTGAGCGTGCGCGGCGCGGCGGTCGAGAGCTCGGGGGGCGCGGCGAGCGCCGCCCCGCCGAGGGCGCCGAGCTCGCCGTTCTCGGCGATCTCGCGCAGCAGCTCCTCGACGAACAGTGGGTGGCCGCCCGCGTAGTTGCGCACGTAGCCGAGCACGCCGGGGGGCACGCTGCGCTGGTCGAGCTGCACCTCGAGCAACTTCGCCGTCTCGCGCTCGCCGAGCTCGCCGAGCTCGAGGTCGTGCACGCCGGGCAGGCTGGCGAGCACGGCCGGCACCTCGCCGCGCTGCGCCAGGATGAACACCGCCCGGACACCGGCGCTCGGCGGGCTGGTCGCGCCCGGCGCGCTGGAGGGTGGGCTCGCGCGCCCGAAGATGCGCGCGATGGCGGCCAGGCTCTCGAAGTCCGCGGCCTGGGCGTCGTCCCAGGCGAAGCAGTGCAGCCGGTCGCGGCACAGGCTGAAGACCATGCGCTCGAAGCCGGAGCGAATCGCCGCGCTCGTCTCGCCGGCCGCGGTGCGCGTCGGGGCACCGAGCAGGTGCAGGATCGCCGCCACCTCGGCCTCGGGCAGGCCGAGCGCGCGCAGCCGCGGCGCCACCTCGAGGATGCGGCCCGGATCGTCGTCCTCCTCGGTGCCGCAGAGCACGTGCAGCATGGCGCGGAGCGCGCTCCAGGGAACGGTGGCGCCATTGAGGGGACAGGACGCGGTGTAGAAGGCGACGTTGAACTGCCCGCGCTCGAGCCGGCGGCGCGCCTCGAGCAGAAAGCGGCTCTTGCCGATGCCGGTCTCGCCGCGCACGACGGCAAGCTGCGGCACCTGGCGCGTGGCCGCCGCCATGATCGCCCCGAGGCGCTTGAGCTCGTCGTGGCGGCCGACGAAGCGCACGCGCGGCCGGTCGCTCGGCTGCGCACTCTTGACCACCACGGCGCCGTCGACCAGGCGGCGCGCGTCGGGCAGCGCCTCGGTCACGAAGGTGCGGCGCACCAGGCGACCGGTGATGGGCGACAGCGCCACGCTGCCCTCGGCGGCGCGCGCCAGGCTCTGCGCGGTCGCGACCAGGGCCGCGAGCCGCTCGTCGGCGATCGGGATCCCGCCCATGTCGACCGAGATGGCACCGCAGTGCACCCCCGCCGCGGGCACGACGCCGGCGCCGCGCGAGCGCACCAGCACCAGCGCGGCGCGCACGGCCGCCTCGGCGTCGCGCCCGTCGGTGTCGCCGAGCCCGAAGATCGCGACGAGCTGCGAGCCCGTCTCTTCGTGGATCCAGGCGCCGTGGCGCTCGAGCAGCTGTCGCATGCGCGCGCGCGCGACGTCGCTCTCGCGCGCGGGGAAGGCCACCACCACGGCGCTCACGTCGCGGCGCTCGCCGCGCGGCGCGAGCCCGTCGCGCGCCTCGGGGGGCGGGCCCGAGCCGCGCGGGATCTCGACCGGGGTCGGCTCCTCCGAGGTGCTCGGCTCGTCGCGCACGCGCGTGCCCTCGAGCGCCGGCGCCTCGCCGGCGTCGCGGAGCGGCGCGAGCACGTCGCAGAGCTCGCTCGCGCCCCAGCGCTGCCCCGAGACGTAGCAGTGCTCGAGCAGCTGCTCGCACAGCTCGCCGGCGCTCGCGAGGCGCGCCTCGGGGCGCGGCGTGAGCAGGCGCGCGACGAGATCCGCGAGCGCGCGCGGCACGCCGGGACAGCCGAGCTCGAGCGGCGGGTACTCGCAGGCGAGCACGCGGCGCGCCGTCTCGGCCCGGGCGGCGGCGCGGAACGGGTTCGCGCTCGTCAGCATCTCGTAGAGCACGACGCCGAGCGCGAAGAGGTCGCTGCGCGCGTCGGTGGGCTCGCCGCGCAGCTGCTCGGGGCTCAGGTACGAGAGCTTGCCGGCCGCCCGCACCGCCGTCGTGTCGTCGCTCGCTGCCTCGTCGACCGGGATGATGTCGCGCGCCTTGGCGATGCCGAAATCGGTGACCTTCACGTCGCCCTCCCACGACAGGAGGATGTTCTGCGGCGAGATGTCGCGGTGCACGATGCCGAGTGGCTGGTGGTGCTCGTCGCGGCGCCGATGCGCGTGGTCGAGCGCTTTGCCCACCTCGCTCGCCACGAACACCGCGAGCGCGGGCGGCAGTGGCTCGCGCACGCGCCGGCAGTGCGCGAGCAGGGTCGCGAGATCGACCCCGGGCACGTACTCCATCGCGATGTAGTAGCTCGGGCCCGCGGCGCCCTCGATGCGCCCGAGGTCGAACACCTGCACGATGTTGGCGTGCGACAGGCGCACCGCGAGCTTGGCCTCGGCGACGAACATGTCGACGAAGGCGGGGTGCGCCGCGAGCTCCGGCAGGATGCGCTTGATGACCAGGACCTTCTCGAAGCCCTCGACGCCGAAGCTCTTGGCCTTGAACACTTCGGCCATGCCGCCGCGGCCGATCGGCTCGAGCAGGCGGTAGCGCCCGTAGGTGGGCTCCGGCCGGCTTTGCCCCCGCTCCGTCATGGGGTCAGGACGCGGCCGCCCCTCCGCCCGAGTCGCCCTGGTACATCGACTCGGCGATGCGGTACGCGGCGCTCTCGAGCTGGCCGTACGCGCGGCGCAAGGTCTCGCCGTCGGCACCGCCGTCGAGCGCCGCGCGCAGCTCTTGGCAGTCGGCGCGCACCGACTCGATGAGCTCGGCCGCGATGAGGTCGGCGTAGCCCTCGAGCGCCTGCTCGGTCGTGTACACGAGCGTCTCGGCCTGGTTGCGCAGCTCGGCGAGCTCGTGGCGCTCGCGGTCGGTGTCCTTGTGCGCGTCAGCCTCCTCGATGATGCGCCCGATCTGCTCGTGGCTGAGACCGCTGTGCGGCGTGACGCGCACCTCCTGCTTGCGACCGGTGCCCATGTCGCGCGCCACGACCTCGAGGATGCCGTTCTGGTCGATGCTGAAGGTGACCTCGATCTTGGGCACGCCGCGCGGGGCGGGCGGGATGCCGGAGAGCTCGAACTCGGCCAGGCTGCGGTTGTCCTTGGCCATGGCGCGCTCGCCCTGCAGCACGTGGATGGGCACGAAGTTCTGGCCGTCGACGCTGGTCGTGAAGATCTCGCTCGCTTCGGTGGGGATGGTGGCGTTGCGCGCGATGAGCGGCGTCATGACGCCGCCGCCCGTCTCGACCCCGATCGAGAGCGGCGTCACGTCGAGCAGCAGCACCTCCTCCATGTCGCCCGAGAGCGCAGCGCCCTGGATCGCCGCACCGACCGCGACCACCTCGTCCGGGTTGACGTTGCGATGGGCCTCGCGCCCGAAGAAGCCCTCGACCGCCGCCTGCACCGCCGGCATGCGCGTCATGCCGCCCACGAGCACGACCGTGTCCACGTCGGCGGGCGACAGGTGGGCGTCGGTGAGCGCCTGGCGGCAGATGCCGAGCGTGCGGTCGATGAGCTCGCCGACGAGCAGCTCGAGCTCGTTGCGCTTGAGCGCGCGCTCGATGTGGAGCGGCGCCTTGTCGGCCCCGACGGCGATGAAGGGCAGGTTGAGGTCGGTCTCGAGCGACGAGGACAGCTCGTGCTTGGCGCGCTCGGCGGCCTCCTTGAGGCGCTGCAGGGCGAGCTTGTCGCGCCGGAGGTCGACCCCGTGCGCCGCCTGGAACTCGTCGAGCAGCATGTTGACGAGCCGCTCGTCGAAGTCCTCGCCCCCGAGGTGGGTGTCGCCGCCGGTGGCCTTCACGCCGAAGACGCCCCGGTCGATGCGCAGGATCGAGATGTCGAAGGTGCCGCCACCGAGGTCGTACACGGCGACGGTCTCGACCCCGCGCGCGTCGAGGCCGTAGGCGAGGGCCGCGGCCGTCGGCTCGTTGATGATGCGCTTCACGTCGAGGCCGGCGATCTGTCCGGCGTCCTTCGTGGCCTGGCGCTGGGCGTCGTCGAAGTACGCCGGGACGGTGATGACCGCCTCGGTCACGCGCTCGCCGAGGTAGCTCTCGGCGATGGCGCGCATCTGGGTCAGCACCATCGCGGACAGCTCGGGCGGCGACATCGCGCGGCCGCGCAGCTCCACCCAGGCGTCGCCGTTCGGCGCCTCGACGATCTTGAACGGGGCGAGCTCGCGCTGCTGCTGCACCTCCGGGTCGCGGAACTTCCGCCCCATCAGGCGCTTGACCGAGAACACCGTGTCCTGCGGGTTCGTGGCGGCCTGACGGCGCGCGGCCTGGCCCACGAGGCGCTCGCCGCTCGCGGGGAACGCCAGCACGGACGGCGTGGTGCGCGCACCCTCGGTGTTGGGGATGACGCGCACGCCCGTCGCGCCGGGCGACCCCGGCGACTCGACCACCGCCACGCACGAGTTGGTGGTCCCCAAGTCGATCCCGATGACCTTTGGCATCGTCCTGCTACAGCCCCCACCGTGTCGCGGCGCTCGGCGCGACCCAGACACCCATAGCACCGTCGCCCGGCGGCTCGCAGCCCCTCGCGCGTCCGACGTCCTGGCCTGCCGCGTGCCCCGCGCCGAGCGGCGCCAGGGCGCGACGGAGGAGCCCGAACGCCGCGCGCAGCCGGGCGGCGGTCACGGGTCGTGGCCGGGGTCGCCGGACGGCGCCGGAGCCCCGTCGGAGGGGGCGCTCGGCGCCGCGTCCCCGGCAGCCTCCGGCGCGGGCGCCGCCGCCGGCCCGCGCGACACGATGACCATGGCCGGCCGCACCAGCTCCGTGCCCATGACGTAGCCGCACTGCACCTCGCCGACGATCGCGCCCGCCGGGTGGTCGGCCGACTCGACGTACTGGATCGACTCGTGGAAGGCGGGGTCGAAGGGCTTGCCGACGACCCCGAGTCGCTCGATGCCGAGCCGGCCGAGGGTGGTCTCGAGCTGCTTGCGCACCATGCGCAGTCCCTCGGCGAGCGACCCGACGTCGGTGCCCGGCCCGACGTGCGCCGTGGCGCGCTCGAGATTGTCGAACACCGGCAGGAGGTCCTTGACGAGGCCCTGGACCGCCCGCCGACGTGTGTCCTCGAGCTCGCGCTGCGAGCGCTTGCGGAAGTTGTCGAAGTCGGCCGCGACGCGGAGCATCTGCTCGCGCGACTTCTGCACGAGCGCGGTCTGCTCGGCCAGCCGCTCCTCGAGCGTCGGCTCCGGCGGCGGCGCGACGGGCGCCGCCTCGGCGGTGGGCTTGCCGTTGCCGCCGCCGTCCCCCGGAGGGGCCTCGGAGCCGGCCTGGGTCTCTTTCGCTTTGTCTTCGCTCATGTCGCCAGCCGCGCGTTCTGACACGCACCGCGCCGGGCTCCGAGCGGCGCCGGGCGAGCTCGTCGCGCAGCGTCCGTCCGCCCGTCGCGTGCGCGCGACGCCTCGTCGCACGGCACTATAATCCCCCCTGGGAGCAGCGCAACGCGGGTCACGATCCGGCGCCGGCCCGCGCGGTTGCCTCGGCCGCGCTCGGAGCGTAGAAAGGCGGCGATGCCAGCCCAGAGTCAGCCGACGACCGGTCCCACGACACCGGGTGCCCCGGCCACCCCCGCAGCACCCGGCCCCGAGGGCGGCGCGGCCCGCGAGGCGGACCTCTTGGCCCGCGCACGCCGGCACCTGCTCGCCAACTACAAGCCCACCCCCATCGTCCTCGCCGAGGGGCGCGGCGTCGAGGTGCGCGACGTCGCAGGGCGGCGCTACCTCGACTTCTGCGCCGGTGTCGCGGTGTGCGCGCTCGGGCACGGCCACCCGGGGCTCGCCGCGGCGCTCGCCCGCCAGGCCGGGCGTCTGATGCAGGTATCGAACTACTTCTACAACGAGGAGAACATCGAGCTCGCCGCCGAGCTCTGCGCCGCGACCGGCTACGACCGCGCGTTCTTTTGCAACTCCGGGGCCGAGGCCAACGAGGCCATGCTCAAGCTCGCCCGGCGCCACTTCTTCGCGCTGGGGCAGCCCGAGCGCTACGGCATCCTCGCCTTCGACCGATCCTTCCACGGCCGCACGCTCGGCGCGCTCGCCATGACCGGCAACCCGGCCTACCAGCAGGGCTTCGGGCCGCCCGTCGCGGGCATCCGCCACCTGCCCTACGGCGACCTCGCCGCGGTCGAGCAGGCGCTCGGCCCCGCCGTGGCCGCCGTGATCGTCGAGCCGGTGCAGGGCGAGGGCGGCGTGCTGCCGGCACCCGCGGGGTGGCTGCCGGGGCTCCGGCAACTGTGTGATCGCGCCGGGGCGCTCTTGCTCGTCGACGAGGTGCAGACCGGCATGGGTCGCACGGGTCGCATGCTCGGCAGCGACCACCAGGGCGTGCGCGGCGACGCCATCGCGCTCGCCAAGGGACTCGGGGGCGGCTTCCCCATCGGCGCCATGCTGTGCCGCGAGGCGCTCGGGGGCGCGCTGCCGCCCGGCACCCACGGCTCGACCTTCGGGGGCAACCCGCTCGCCTCGCACGCCGCGCGCACCGTGCTCCGGCTGCTCGGCGAGCAGGGGCTCGTCGACGCGGCGCGCGAGCGGGGGGCCCAGCTCGCGGCCGGGCTCGCGAAGATCGCGGCGCGCCATCCGACCCTGTGCACCGGCGAGCGCGGGCTCGGGCTCCTGCGCGCGCTCACCCTGCAGCCGGGGCGGGCAGCGCGCGATCTGCTCGAGCCCTGTCGCAAGCGCGGCCTGCTCTTGACGGCCGCCGGCGCCGAGGCGCTGCGCCTCACCCCGCCGCTCGTGGTGACGGCCGCCGAGATCGACAAGGCGCTCGCCCTGCTCGATGCGGCGCTCGGCGACGTCGACGGCGCGGCCTGATCCGAGGCGGGACGGGTCGCACCGGAGCCGCATGCTGCCGCCCCTGCGCGATCGCCCCACCGGTCCGACCGGACCGCAGGTCAGCTGCTCGGGCTGCGGCGCCGTGCTCGACGCGCTCCGCGCCGGACATGTGGCGATCCTCGGCGCGCGCTTCCACTACTTCTGCAACTACGCGGTATGCCGGTCGCGCTTCCTCGGCCTGCCGATCGCCCCGCTCGACGCGAGCCCCCCGCCCCCGCGCCCCGTCGGTACGCCCATGCTCGTCGCCGCGGTGAGCGGCGCCGACGCGACCGAGCCCGTCGGCCTGCGCGTGCCCGCGCAGGCCCCCGGCAACAGCCCCGGCGAGCTCATCGAGCCCCTGCCGAGCTACCTGTCCGAGCCTGCGGCCGTGGCGCGCGCCGAGCGCGCGGAGCGCCGCGACGTCGGCATGCTGCTCATCGCCCTGACGCTCATCGCCGGGGCGCTGGCGATGGCGCTCGAGTTCGCGAGCCCGAGTCGGCTCGTGCTCGTGGCGCGCGCAGTGCTCCTCGCCGTCGGAACGGCGGCCTTCGTGGGGCAGGTGCTGACCGGCCGACGCGACGCGACCGATCCGCACCCGGCGGTCGTGTCGGCGCCGCCCGTGCTCGCGACCGTGGTGGCGGCCTGGGCCTTTGCCGCGCGCTCCGGCGACGGCCTCGGTCGCGCCACCTTCCTCGGCGGCGCCGTGCTCGTCGTCGCGGCCGTCGGCTACGCGCTCGTGGCCTGGCTACGACGCTCCATCGGGTCGGGCCGGGACGCCGTGGCCGAGCTGCTCGACGTGCCCGCGCGCCGCCCCAAGACCGACCCCACGGCGCCCGCCGCCCTGTGCGCCACCTCCGACATCCGCAGCGGCGAGGAGGTCGTCGTCGAGGCGGGCGAGATCGTCCCGGTCGACCTCCTGATCACCGAGGGCGAGGCCGAGATCCTCGCCCCGGTGCCCGACAGTCCGCCCGTGCGCAAGCGCGTGAACGACGTGGTGTGCGCGGGCTGTCGCCTCCTCGGAGGGCAGCTGCGCGGCGTGTGCACCTGGGCGGGCGACGAGCGCGCGCTGGCGCGCCCGCTGTTCGACGCCGCCCGCCGGGCCGACCGCCACGCGCCGGTGGCGCGGCTGGCGCGCCTCATCGCGGAGCGGGGCGCCGTCGTGCCGCTCGTGCTCGCGGTCGTCTACGCCCTGGTGCGCCGGCGCCCGCCGCTCGACGCGGCGCTCGTGGCGGTCGGTGGGATGGCGGCGATCGCGAGCCTGCCGCTGGCCACCTCGGCGTCGCTCGCCATCGCCCGCGGCCTGCACGCGGCCCTGCGGCGCGGCATCGTCTACAACCAGGCGCTCGCCTGGGACCGCTGCGCGCGCACCACGGCGGCCGTCTTCTGCGCCCGGGGGACCCTGCTGCGCGGCGAGCCCGAGCTCACCGACGTCGAGCGCACGAGCGACCGCGCGACCCTGGAGGAGGTGCTCGCCCTCGGAGCCGGGGCGCTGGCGGCCGAGCGCACCCCCATCGGCGCCACGCTCGTGCGCGCGGCGCGGCAGCGCGGAGTCGCCCCGGACGCGACGCGCAACGGCCGGCTCGTGCCCGGCTACGGGGTCACCGCCGTCGCGTCGACGGGCGAGGTCCTGTGCGTGGGCAACCGCGCCCTGTTGCTCGAGCGCGGCATCTCGATGGCGGCGGCCGAGCAGCGCATCTTCGAGCTCGAGTCCGCGGGGCGCAGCGTCATCCTGGTCGCCAAGGCCGGCCGCCTGCTCGGCCTGCTGGCGCTCGCGGACGGCCTCCGCACCGGCGCCCGCGCCGCGGTGCAGCACCTGCTCGACACGCGCATCGAGCCCGTGCTGCTCGCGACCGACGCCCGCCAGACCTGCGAGGCGCTCGGGCGCTCGCTCGACATCGACCACCTGCGCGCCGAGGTGCCGGACACCGAGCGCGCCGCCGAGGTGAAGCGCCTGCAGGAGGCGGGTGCCGTCGTCGCCGTGATCGGCCACAGCCCGATCGACGACGAGCCGCTCGGGCGCGCCGACGCCTCGATCGCGCTCGGGCACGCCGGCAGCGCCCCCGACGAGTTCAGCGCGTCGCTCGTGCTCGACGACGTACGCGACGCCGCCCTGGCGCTCGCGCTCGCGGCGCGCACGCGCCGCGCGGCGATCCAGGCCCTGACGCTCGCCGCGGTGCCGGCCGCCTTCGGCGCGCTCGTGACCGCCGTGGGCCTGCTGCCACCCGAGTACGCGCCCCTCGCCGCGGCGCTCGGAGCGCTCGCGGCGAGCGCGCACCTGTGGCTCTTCGACCGCGGCCTGCGCGGCTGACGCCGGCCGCGGGCGGCGGCCGGGCGCGCGCTCGGCGTTGACGGTGTGGGCACCCCGCGCTACCCGATGCGCCATGCAGAGCGCGACGCCTCGTCGATCGGCCGTCGGGCAGCGGGGGCCGGTGTGGCGGGCGCTCGTCGGGGTGCCGCTCGTCGCGGCCCTCGGTCAGGGCGCCGTGTGCCTGCCCCCGAAGGGCGAGATCGATCGGGTGTCGCGCGCCGAGTACGACCTCGCCCGCGACGCCCTCGAGCGGCGCGACCCGCGCCAGGCGCTCGACCACGTCGCCCGCGCGGTGGCCGCGGACGCGGCGAACGCCGACGCCGCCTACCTCGGGGCCGTCATCCTGCTCGGCTTCTGCTCGGCCGAGGAGGCGTCCTCGGACTGCCGCTACGCGGAGGCCGAGAGCTACGCGCGCCAGGCGCTCGCCGCCGACCCCGACCACCGCGATGCGCGCAACGCGCTCGGCGTCATCCTGGTCAACGAGAAGCGCCCCGCAGACGCCATCCTGGTGCTGCAGCCGCTCGCGGACGACATCCTCTACGGCTCGCCCGAGAAGGCCTGGGGCAACCTCGGCTGGGCGCAGCTCGAGGCCGGCTTGCCCGACCAGGCCATCGCCTCGCTCAAGCGCGCCGTGGCCGCCGCGCCGAGCTACTGCGTCGGCCACCTCCACCTCGGCGACGCGTACCGCAGCAAGCGCGAGCATGCCGCGGCGCGGCAAGCGTACGGTCGAGCGCTCGAGATCGAGAAGGGCGACTGCTCCCGCCTGCAAGAGGCCTATCTCGGGCGCGCGGAGTCGAGCATCGCCCTCGGCCAGCCCGCCGACGCGGCGGAAGATCTGCAGCGATGTCAAGACGTTGGCCCACAGACGGCGGTGGGTCGCACCTGCGCCCACAAACTTCAGGTATTGAAGCAGGACCAAAACGGTGGTTGAAGGGGTGCGCCCCAATCCTCTGGGCTTGACGCAGGTGCCATGACGGCGAGTCGGGTTGAATCGGTCGGCGGCTATCTCCGGCGCACGCGCATCCACAAGGGGATGAGCGTGACCGAGGTCGCGCGCGCCACCCGCATCCCCCAGAGCGCTCTCGAGCGCATCGAGGCCGACCACTTCGACGACCTGCCCGGCGAGGTGTTCGCGCGCGGCTTTCTCAAGGCGTACGCGCGGGCCGTCGGGCTCGATCCGGCCGAGGTGCTGGCGCGCTACACGTCCGCGCGCCGCGTGGTGTCGGTCGCGCCGCTTCCCACGGCGACGCCGGTGCGGCGCCCCGGGAGCCGCCGGTTCGGCGTGGCCATCGCGTTCGTGCTGCTGCTCTTGCTGTTCACGCTCGCGCTCAGCATCCTGCTGCGGCCGCGTGGCCACGACCGGCCGAGCGAGCTGTCCCTGCGCGCCGCCCCGGGCGCGGCCGTCGGCGGCGTGCCTGCGGCGAACGGCTGACGCCTTGCCCGCCAGAGGCCGAGCGGGCGGCCGGGCGGAGCGGAGCCGCCTTGACCGTGCAGCGTAGCCGCGCCACGCGCATCGCGAGCCGCGCGGAGCTCGTGCGCCGGGTGCCGTTCGGCGAGTCGGACCTCATCGTGACGCTCTTCACCGAGCAAACCGGCAGCGTGGCGGCCCTGGCGCGCGGCGCGCGTGCGAGCCGGAAGCGTTTCGCCGGGCTCGAGCCGATGCACCAGCTCGAGGTCGAGATCGACGTCGTCGCCGGTCGCGACCTCGGGTCGCTCGCGGGCTCGCGCCTGGTCCGTCCCCGGCTCGGTCTCACGAGCTCGCTCGCGTGCCTCGAGGCGGCCGGCGCCGCGCTCCGCTGGCTCGCGGCCGTGGCCCCGGCCCACGTCGCCGAGCCCGCCCTGTGGGCCGAGATCGAGGGCCTGCTCGACGAGCTCGACGCGCCCGCCTGCGCACCCGCCGCAATGCTCGGCGGCTTCGGCCTGCGCCTGCTCGCCGCGGCCGGCTGGGGGCTCGAGCTCGAGCAGTGCGTGCGCTGCGGCCGCCCGTGCCCCGAGCGCTCGGCGGGCCGGCTCGACCTGCCCGGCGGCGGCCTGGTGTGCCGCAGCTGCGGTGGCGCGCCGGTGCTGCTCACCGCGCGCGAGCGCCGCGCCCTCGTGGAGGCCGGACACGGGGTCGCGGACGCGCTCGCCAAGCCCGAGGACGCCGCGCTCGCGGCGCGCCTCGTCACCGAGGCCATCGAGGTGCACGGCCGTGGCCCGCGCTGAGCCGCGCCCCGGTCGCGCCCGCGTGCTCTGCGTGGGCGAGATCCTCTGGGACGTCTTCTTCGACGCGACCGCGACGACCCGGTCACCGCTCGAGCTCGGCGCGGTGCCGGGCGGCGCCGCGGTCAACGTCGCCCTCGGGCTGCGGCGCCTCGGCATCGCGAGCGCCGTCGCCGGAAGGGTGAGCGACGACGCGCTCGGCCGCGGGCTGCGCGACGCGCTCCGCCGCGCGGGTGTCGGCGTGGGGGGGCTCGTGCCGGCGCGGGGCCGGATGGGCCTGCTCTTCGTGGCGCGCACCGCGCGCGGGGCGGCGAGCTTCGCGGGCTACCGGCCGCGCCTCGAGCCCGCGCCGACGACGCGCCCGAGCGCGCGGCGCGAGCGGATGTCGCACCTGCACGTGGCCGCGTTGCCGCCCGAGCGCGAGGCCCTCGAGGCGCTCGGGCACGAGGTCGACCGTGCGCGGGCGACCGGCGCCGTCGTGAGCCTGGACCTCAACCTGCGTCCGGGCCCCTGGGCGGGGGCGCGCTTCGGACGGCGCGCGCGGGCGCTCGTGCGCGCTGCCGATCTCGTGAAGGCGTCGGTCCCGGACCTCGCGCTCGCGGGTGCGCCGCTCGCGCTCGGCGCGCGCTCGGGGCACGCGCGCGCGGTCGAGGCGGCCCGGCGCGCGCTCGGCGCCCGCACGCTCGTCGTGACGCGCGGCCGGCTCGCCACGCTCGCGGCCGGACCGTGGGGCGCGACGCTGCTCTCCGTGTCACCCGAGCGGGCGCGCTTCGCGCTCGGCGCGGGCGATGCGCTCGCGGCGGGCCTCATCGGGGCGATCGTGGTGCGCGGACTCCCGCACGACGCCGCAACCTGGCGCGCAGCCCTCGCCGCCGGTCACGCGGCGGCGCGCAGCTACCTCGCCGACGTCGCCAACGGCAGCAGGCCGGCCTCCGCGGGCACCCGGAGACCGCAGGGGCCGAGCTCGCACCGACCTCGCACGGTCCCGGAGCCCGGAGCCTGAAGCCCGGAGCCTCGCGTGGCTCACCGGCAAGGGCGAAACACGCCTCAGCGCGCGACCTGCGCCAGGGGCGCGACCGAGCGGCGCTCGGGGCGCGCGGTCGGCAGCGGGTGGACCGTCGCGAGGTGCCCGACCCGCGGACGCGCCGCGCGCTCGACCTCGCGCGCGAAGCGCAGGATGCGCGCCGCGAGATCGGCCGGGTGCTCGAGGAAGGGCGTGTGGCCGTAGTGGGGCGGGGTCTCGACGCGCGACCCCGCGGGCAGGTGCGCGCGCCAGAACTCGCGCTGCCCGACCGACAGGAGCCGCTCCTGGCCGCCCCACACGAGGGTCACCGGCATGCGGAGCGAGGCGAGCTCCTCGGGGCGGAGGAAGTCGGCGGGCGTCACGCGACTCATCAGCTTCACGAGGTGCGGCCGTCCGAACTGCTGTCGCACGCCGAAGGCGACGACGTGGCGCACCGGCGCGGGCCCGGCGTCCACGAAGACCCGGTCGAGAAAGGAGAGCGCCTGCTCGTGGCTCTCGATGCGCAGCGTGGCGAGCAGCTCGGCGAGCTCCGCGTCGGGCACCGGCGCGCCCGAGGGCGAGCACAGCATGAGCCCCTTCACGCGCCGCTGCCGCAGGTTCGTGGCGCGCACCGCGACCGCGCCCGAGAGCGAGCTCGCGAACACGACGGCCGGCTCCTCGACCACCTGGTCGAGCACGTCGACCACACCCTCGACCATGACCTCGGGGCTCAGGTTGCGGCGACTGCTCTCGCCGTGACCGGGCAGGTCGGGCGCGATGATGCGCGAGAAGTGGCGGCGCAGCGCGCGCATCACCCCGGTGAACTGCGTGGCGGCCGTCGCGCTGAAGCCGTGCAGCAGCACGAGCGGTGGCAGGTGCCCACGCCCCTCGAGCTCGAGCACGTGCAGGCGGCCGCAGCGGCTGGAGATGTGGCGCGCCCGCGCGCCGCCGAGGAGCAGGCGTCCTCGCATGAGACGTTCGTAGGCGGTGGTGGCGTTCAGCATTCCGAGTCTCGGCGCAGGGGGACACGGCCATCACGAGGCAGTCGCACGGGGAGTGCACCGCGCGCGACGGCGCTCCCGCACGGCTGCCGCGACCCCTGTCGTGGGTCGCGCTCCGCGATCCATCACGCGGCGCTCATGCTTCATTTGTAGCCGACCGCACGCGCACAGTCCAACAAGCGCACGCACGATTTTGCGGTCCGCGAAGGGGTTTTCGCGCATCGGGCACGAGCGCGAATCCCGCTTCGCGCTCGCTGTTGCGCAGGCGTTCAGCGCCGTGCGGATCCGCACGCTCGTCACGTCGACCGCGACGCCCCACGACCTCTCCCACGGCTTCCGCCCGTCGCCACGTGAGACGACGCGCTCCCAGGTTCGGGCTACGGTCCGCGCAGGAGTAGGGATCACCCCGAACAAAAGTCCTCGCGATCGCCGACGAGCGGTGCGGGCGCTCCAGCCATTCGCGCGCGCGGTCACCGACCGGACCTGAAGCCTGCAGCCCGGAGCCCGGAGCCTTCGGGGGTCTCAGGTCGCCATCCAGTCCTCGATGTGAAGGTCCGTGAAGCGCGCGAAGAGCTCGTGGCGGCGCGTCACGAAGAGGTAGCCGCGCGACAGCGCGATGGCGGCGATCATCACGTCGTCGGTCTCGCAGTCGCCCGCCACGGTGGCGCGCAGCTTGGCGAAGCTCTGGGCCGCGGCGAGATCGTAGGGCGCGACGCGGATGGCCGCCACGAGGCGGATCACGTCCTGCATGAGACGCGTGTCGTGCTGCCGGCGCGCCGCGAGCAGGATCTGGCTGACGGTGATGGCGGACGTGAAGCGCTCGCTCGTCGGCACCTGCGCGAGGCGGCGCACGAGGCGCTGGGAGGGCGACGCGCGCAGCACCTCGAGCAGGATCGTGGTGTCGAGCAGGTAGTTCATGCGCTCGGCGTTCGGGGGTCCGTCGCGGCGCTCACGCCTTGCGGAACAGCACCGTCTGGCTGAAGTCTCCGAGCAGCGCGTCGACGAAGAAGTCGTCCTGGCACGAGCCGCACAGGCCGAGCAGTGGATCCTGCCCGCTCTCGCCCGGGTCGGCGGGCTCGAGGGTGCGCACGTCCTCCATCGACACGACCGCCGCGACCGGCACGCCGTCGCGGAAGATGAGCGTGCGCGCCAGGGTGCGCTCCGCCGCGGAGGCGGCGCTCTGCGCCTGCGGGCCGAGGGCCTCGACGGAGATGCCGTAGGTGCGATGCACGGGCGGCACTTTATCGCAGCCTGCGCGATTCGCATACTCCGCCGCATCCGGCCTGCTACGGTGACCGACCCCTCACCATGGCGCGCACGCTCGTCCTCGGCGATCTGCACCTCACGCGCACGAGCCCCGCGGCGCTCGGCGACGACCTCGCGCGCCTGTGCGCCGGCCATCCGGGCGCCCGGCTCGTGCTGACGGGCGACGTGTTCGACTTCGCGGCCGACGCGCCGCGCGCGCCGCGCGAGCGCTGCCTCGAAGCGCTGCTCCTTGCCCAGCCGACCGTGCGGCGCGCGCTCGGCGAGCACCTGTCGCGGGGCGGCTCGGTGTGCTTCGTGGGCGGCAACCACGACGGCGCGCTCGCGACCGAGCCGCTGCGGCACGCGCTCGCCGCCGCGCTCCGCCTCGACGCCGCGGGCGCCCTGCGACTCCGCACCGCGCCGTGGTTCTGGCGCGAGGGCGGCCTGCACGTCGAGCACGGGCACATGTACGACCCGGACAATGCCCTGCCCCACCCGCTCGCCGAGGGCGCCCCCAGCCTCGGCCTGCACTTCAGCACCGAGTTCCTGCACCCGACCGGGGCGTACGCCTACCTCGCCGCGACCGACGGCACGCCGCTTGCGATGCTGCGGTCGGCCTTCCGGTGGTACGGCCGGCGCGGGCCGTACGTCGTGTACCGCTACTTCCGCGCGGCGCTCGGCGCGCTCGGGCAGAGCGGCCCGTTCTTCGCGGAGCCGGCGCGCGCGGCGCGGGCGCACGGCGCGGCCGAGCTCGCGCGCTTCGCGGCCGGGGCCGGCGCGCCCCCCGCGGAGCTCGAGCGGCTCGCGGGGCTCGGGGCGCAGCCCCGGTTGGAGAGCCTCGCCGACACGTTCGCGCGGCTGTACCTCGACCGGGTGGCGGCCTTGCTCGCGCTCGGGGCCGGCGCGGGCCTCGCCGCCGCGGGTCGCCCGCGCGCCGCGGGGCTCGTGGCGGGGCTCGGCCTCGGGGCCCTGCTCGTGTCCTGGGCCGCGGGCCACGACCGCTACGGAGGCAGCGTCGCCGATCGCCTCGAGCGCGCGGCGGGACGCGTGGCCGACCTGACCGGGGCGCGCCTCGTCGTCTTCGGCCACAGCCACGTGGCCTCGGTCGCCGCGCACTACGCGAACCCCGGCAGCTTCGCGTTCCCGCGCGGCGCGCCCGGCCGCCCGTACCTCGAGCTCGAGGGCCCGCCCGAGGCGCCCCGCGCGGTGCTCCGCCACGTCGTCGAGCCGGCTTCGCTCGACCCCGGGCCGGCGGGCACCTGATCGGCCGTCCATGTGCGGCGCCCCTTTTCACGTCGCGTCAGGCGTGGTAGGTGCGGCGCGGGTTTGGGCTCCCTGCGCCCGTCCCGGCGCTCGAACATGACGAGAAACTTGGGCACTCCGCTCTTGCTCGCGGGTGGCGTGAACGTCGACTTCGACCTCACGTTCCTTGCACATTTCGTGCTGTTCGCGGCCTTCATCTTCCTGATGAAGCCCATCATCTTCGACCCGCTGCTGCGGCTGTTCGAGGAGCGCGAGCGGCGCACGGCCGGCGCCATCGCACGCGCGCGCGGCATGGACGAGCAGGCCATCGTCCTGAAGCAGAGCTACGACGAGAAGCTCGAGGGCGTGCGGCGCGTCGCGGCCGTCGACCGCGAGGCCGAGCGCTCGCGCCTGAACGGCCTGCAGAACGAGCTCATGGCGGCCACGCGCCACACCGTGGACGAGCGGCTGCGCGCGGCGAGCGTCAAGCTCGAGATCGAGGTGAGCGACGCCCGCCGCGAGCTCGAGCGCGACGAGAGCGTCGTCGCCGCCCAGATCGCGAGCCGCGTGCTCGGGCGCGAGGTGCGACCGTGAGCCGCACGACGACCGGCCGAGCGCGCGGGCGCGCGCGCCGCGTGGGTCTCGGGCTCGCCGGCGGCGTGCTCGTGTGGTGCGCGGTCGGCCTGGCGCAGCAGCCGCCGCCGGCGCAGCCGACGGTGGCGCCGACGGCGCGGGTCGAGGCCACCGCCGCTCCGACGGCCGCCGCGAGCGGCAAGCCGGCCCCGGGCGCCACGC
>JACRDA010000440.1 GCA_016212965.1 Myxococcales bacterium | reverse complement strand
TGCCTTTCGGCCTTGACCGGGCGGGGTTTGCTACCCGCGGGGCGTCTTCGTGAGGTTTCTGCTTGCTCAGCTCATCGCATCCTCCTCACACAGGCAGGCGTCGGCACACGCCGACGCGTTCTTGGCGCACCAGGAAGGCGGGAAGGCGGGAAGGCAGGACGGGGCGGCGCAGCGAGAGCCCATCCGCACTTCTCTTGGGCTTCCCGCCTTCCCGCCTTCCTGTGATCCTGCTCTGCGCGCCGCGCCGGCCGCCCGTTCTCACTGACTCGTGGCGGCGGCCTCCCGCCCTACGGGCTTCCTGTCGATTTCGGCCGCTGCGGCACGATCTGGGCCCGTGAACGCTTACCCCGGCGCGCCGAGCCAGCGCCGCCGGAACTCGAGGCACTGCCGGCTCCCGGCCTCGAAGGAGCGACAGGTCTCGCCCCGCGTCTCGTAGATGGAGCAGTCGTTCGGGTGCCCCGGCGTGCCCTGATGCACGCAGGCGCCCTCCGGCGTCGACGCGAAGGCCTCCTGCCCGAAATGCCCGGGGACGATCGCGTCGAGGATGTGGGTCGCACCCTCGCGGCGCCACCGCACGAGGTCGTGCTCCGACACGAGGATCCGGCCGTCGGAGCCCTCGCGGCAGCAGACCCCGCACGCGCGACAATCCGGGACCTCGGGCTCTTCCACGTGCCGGCACCGTACGCGACGGCGGCGAGCGGGGCCAGCGGGCCATTTGACGCCTCGCCCGGAGCGGTGCCTGATTGGGCATGAGCGCGGCACCCGCCAGCCAGAGGCAATTCGACGTCGTGGTCGTGGGCTCGGGCATCGGCGGGCTCGGGGCGGCCTTGACCGCGGCCCGCGCGGGCCTGTCCGTCCTCGTGCTCGAGGCCGGCAAGCAGTTCGGCGGCTACACGAACCCCTTCAAGCGCGGCAAATTCCGCTTCGATCCGGGCCTTCACTACATCGGCGAGTGCGGACCGGGGCAGTCGCTGACGCGCATGCTCGAGTCGCTCGGTCTCGCGGACGAGGTGCGGTTCCGGGAGCTCTCGCCCGACGGCTTCGACCGGCTCGTGTTCCCCGGCTACGAGGTCGCGATGCCGCGCGGCGCCGACCGGTACCGGGAGCGGCTGACGCGCGACTTCCCGCACGAGCAGCGCGGGCTCGAGCGCTTCTTCGCCGTCCTCGCGGAGTTCCGTGCCTCCATCGGCGCCGTCGCCCGCGTGCGCGATCTGCGCTCGGCGCTCGGCGTCGCGCGCCACGTGCCGTTCCTCGTGCGCCACGTGCGCGCCACCTTCGCGGACGTGATCGACCCGCTCGTCCGGGATCCCGTGCTCCGCGCCGTGCTCGCCGCACAGGGCGGCGACTACGGCCTGCCGCCGAGCCGCGCCTCGGCGCTCATCGGGCTCGGCCTGCTCGATCACTACCTCTCGGGGGCGTACTACCCGCTCGGCGGCTCGCGCGCGCTCCGCGACGCCTTCGTGCGCGGCATCGAGGCGCACGGCGGCGAGCTCCGCCGCAACAGCCCCGTCGACAAGATCGTGGTCCAGGGCGGGCGCGCCCGGGCCGTGCGCGTCCGAGGGGAAGAGATCACGGCCAGGCTCGTGGTGTCGAACGCCGACGCCGTGCGCACCTACCGCGACCTCGTCGGCACCGAGCACCTGCCGTTCCTCCTGCGCCGCAAGACGGCGCGCACCCGGCAGTCGGTCGCGTCGATCTGCCTCTTCATGGGCACCGACCTCGACGTCGCCGCCGCCGGCATGACCGACGCCAACATCTGGGCCTACCCGACCGTGGATCTCGAGCGCGCGTACGCGCCGCTCTTCGAGGGCAAGCTGCCCGAGGGCGAGCTCTTCTTCCTGTCGTCGCCTTCGCTGAAGGAGATGGGCCCGGCGGGCAAGGGCGTCTGCCACGGGGCGCCAGCGGGCCACCACACCCTCGAGCTCGTCACGCTCGCGCCCTACGAGCCGTTCGCGAAGTGGGACGGCCTGAAGTCGATGCGCCGCGGCAAGGAGTACGAGGCCCTGAAGCAGGAGCTCGCCGACCGCTACCTCGGCTGCGTCGAGCGCTACGTGCCCGGCATCCGCGAGCACCTCGACGTGCTCGAGGTCGCGACGCCCGTCACCAACGTCACGTACGCCTCCGCACCGCGCGGCGCGATCTACGGTCCGGACGCCGGCCCCGACCAGATGGGTCCCTTCCGCTTCCCGACCCGGAGCCCCATCGGCGGGCTCCTGCTCTGCGGCTCCTCGACGCTCGGCGCCGGCATCGTGCCCTCGGCGCTCTCGGGGTTCCAGGCGGGCAAGCAGGCCGTGGCGGAGCTCCGCAAGGGGCGCGCGCCGCACGTCGTCGTGCCGCGCGTGCTGCCCCCTCACGCGAGGCGCTTGCGCAGCCAGTCCGCGCCGAACACGAGCGGCGCGCCGAGCGCGGCGAGCGCGACGAGCCACGGGGCGGCCGGTCCGGTGCCGAGCGCGCGCGCCACCGGGGGAACGTAGAGGGCTGCGAAGGCGAACGCGAGCTCGAGCGCGACGCCCGCGACGAAGAACGGGTTCTTCAGGAGCGCCCGGTCGAGGCCGGAGCGCTTCTCGTAGCGCCGGCCGACGAGGTTGCCGATCTGGGCGAACACGACGGACACGAGCGTGATGCCGGTCGCAGCCTGGTACATGGGGTCGCTCGCGGGCGGCAAATCGCCCCAGCGCCAGCCGCCGACGTGAAGGGCGAGGAAGAACATGAACATCGCCCACACGGCCTCGAGAAGGCCGAGGAACAGGTAGCTCCGCACGAGGAGCTTGCGGTCGAGCAGCCGTCCCTTGCGACCGCGCGCCGGCCGCTTCATCGCCTCGCCGTCGGGCGGCTCCTGGCCGAGGCCGATGGCGGGGACCATGTCGGTCCCGAGGTCGATGCAGAGGATCTGCAGGACCGTGAGCCCGAGCGGCACGGGCAGGGCCACGTACGCGAGGAACGGCAGGATCTCCGGCACGTTGCTCGCGAGCACGTAGCTCGTGAACTTGCGGATGTTGGCGAACACCGTGCGCCCTTCCTCGACGCCGAGGACGATGCTCGCGAAGTTGTCGTCGAGGAGCACGATCTGGGCCGCCTCGCGCGCCACGTCGGTGCCCGTGGCGCCCATGGCGATGCCGACGTCGGCGGCGCGGAGGGCCGGCGCGTCGTTGACCCCGTCGCCCGTCATCGCGACGAGCAGACCCATGCGCTTGACGGCGCTCACGATCTTGAGCTTCTGCTCGGGGGTCGTGCGCGCGAAGACCGTGACCCCGGCGCCGAGCTGCCGGGCGAGCTCGGCCTCGGGCAGCGCCTCGAGCGCGTCCCCCGTGACGACCGCCGTCGGGGGCGCGTCCGGTGCCACGATGCCGGCGCGCTCCGCGATGGCGCGCGCGGTGTCCGGGTGATCGCCGGTCACCAGGATGACCCGGATGCCGGCCGCGTGGCAGCGCGCGAGCGCCGCCGGGACCTCCGGGCGCAGCGGGTCCGAGAGGCAGAGAAAGCCGTGGAGCTCGAGGCCGCGCTCGAGCACGGCCTCGGGCGCGTCCGCCTCGTCCGCGCCGAGGCGACGCGACGCCACGGCGATGATGCGCAGCCCGTGCGAGGCGAGCCGCCGCACCGTCTCGTCGCCGGCGCGCACGACCTCCGGGGACCCACCGAGGTGCGGGCGCACGACCTCCCACGCACCCTTGATCGCGAAGCGCAGCCGGCCCGCGTGGGCGAGCACGCCGGCCGCGCGGCGCCGCTGCACGTCGAAGGCGATGTGGCGCACGACGTCGCGCGACAGGGCGAGCGCGTCGCCCCCGAGCTCCCGCAGGGACTCGGCGGCCGCGACGTCGAGCGGGTCGCCGGTGAGCGCCCGAGCCGTGCCGTGGAGCTCCGAGGCTGCGACGGCCACCTCGAGCAGCGTGCGCCGGGCCGGCGGGTCGAGCGGCAGGCCGCGCTCGGCGTCGACGACGCCCGTCACGGCGAGCTCGTTCTTCGTGAGCGTACCCGTCTTGTCGGTGCAGATGACCTCGACCGACCCGAGCGCCTCGACGGCGTTCAGGCTCTTGACGAGCACGTTCTTGCGCGCGAGGCGCAGGCCGCCCATCGCGAGCGCGAGCGTGAGGGTGGGCAAGAGGCCCTCGGGCACGTTGGCCACGATGATGCCCAGCATGAAGACGACGTTCACCCACACCGGGCGCCCGAGCACGAGGCCGTAGGCGAAGAAGCCGACGCCCATCGCGACCGCGACGATGGTGAGGATGCGCACCGTGCGGGTGACCTCGCGCTCGAGCGGAGTCGGCGGGCGGCGTACCTCCACGCTGAGCGTCGCGATCTTGCCGAACTCGGTGCGCCCGCCCGTGGCGTACACGACCGCCGTGCCCGAGCCGCGCACGATGGAACAGCCGGCGTGAACGAGGTTCGGGGCGTCCGCGAGGCGCCCCCGCGGCACGCCCGCCGCGTCGAGGCTCGCGTGGCGCGACTCGCCCGTGAGCGGCGCGTTGTTCGCGAGCAGGTCGCGGCTCTCGACCAGGCGCGCGTCGGCCGGCACCCGGTTGCCCTCCGAGAGCAGGAGCACGTCGCCGGGGACGAGCTCGGCGACCGGCACCTCGGCCTCGACGCCGCCGCGGCGCGCCACGATGCGCGCGGGCAACATGCTCTGCAGCGCCCGCATGGCGCGCTCGGCGCGCATGGCCTGCGCGAAGGTGAACAGGCCGTTCAGCACGGCCACCGCGACGAGGGCCCAGCCGAGGAACGCCATGCCCCCGCCGGGCTGCATGTGGTCCGCCACGAAGCAGAGCACGGCCGACACGTCGAGCAGCAGGCTGAACAGGTTCGCGAACTGCGCGACGAGGATGCGCAGCCACACGAGGCGGCGCGGCGCACGCAGCGTGTTCGGACCGATCTCGAGCAGGCGCCGGGCCGCCTCCTCCGGGCGCAGGCCCTCCGGGCGGCTGCGGAGCAGCGACCAGACCTCGGCGACCGCGAGGTTGTGGATCTGTCGCTGGGTCAAACCACGCTCCGGTAGACGGCGACGTCCGACAGGGCCTCGCGCAGGATCTGCTCGATGGGGTTGCCGTAGACGAGGCGCTGCGGCAGCGAGCGCGCCGAAGCGCCGAGGCAGATGAGCCGCGCGCGGACCCGGGCCGCGTGGAGCAGGATCTCCTTCGGCGCGTCGTCGGACACGACCACGCTCGAGTCGAGCTCGAAGCGGTGCGGCGCCAGGCCCGCGCGGAGCGCCGCCTCGATGGGACCGAGGTAGGCGCGCCCCTCGGCGACGAGGTGCTCGACGCGCTCGCTCGTGAGGACGCGGTAGCGCACGCGCGACACCTCGCGCACGAACAGCACGTGGAGGTGATGGAGGTCCCCCGCGAGCAGCCCGAGCGGCACGAGCGCACTCGCGGCGGGGCTCGGCCGGCCGGAGAACGGCACGAGCACGCGGTCCGGCTGCCCGAGCACGCCGGGGTGCACGACGCGCAGGGCGACGACCGAGAAGCGGCCCGCGGCGAGCAGCTCGGCCGCGACCGTGCCGCGCAGGTACGCGAGGTTCCGCGGGCGCGCGCGCGTGCCGGCCACGAGCGTCGCGCCCGCCGGCACGCGCCCGAGCAGCACGTCCGCGACGGCGCGCCCGGCGCGCTCCACGAGCTCGGTCTCGAGCTCGACGCCGAGCACGCGGCACTCGTCCGCGATGCGCTCGAGGCGCCCGTCGAGGTCCGGCACGGGCAAGGCGTCGCGCACGTGCACGAGGCAGAGGCGCCGCGGGCTCAGGTTGGCGGCGAAGCGCACCGCGTAGTGTGCGACCCAGTCACCGTTCAGCGATCCGTCGTAGGCGAAGACGAGCACGGCGGCCTCACGGTCGGACCCTAGCGCATCGGCGCACCCGGCGTTTGAGCTGGCGCAAATCCGCCCGGCTGGTCCGCGACGACTACGGCGGCTCGGGTCCCGGCGGCGCGCGGCGCTGCGCCTCGGCCGCGTCGCGCCCGCGCGCCACGCGTCGCACGCCGATGGCGACGAGCGAGCCGACCGTCACGCCGAGCGCGTTCGCGACGGCGTCGCCGGGATCGGCCACGCGCGAGGCCACGAGCCCCTGCGCGAGCTCGAGCACCGCGCCGAGGAGCACGAGCGCGAGCGGGATCAACCACGGCATCCGCCGCCCCGTCGCGGCCGAACCGCCGAGCAGCGCCAGCACGCCGTACGCGACGAGGTGGCCCGCGCGGTTGCCCTCGTCCATCGCGGGCGTGTACCGCGCGGGAGCGAGCGACAGCGCGATCACGGCGACGAGCGCCACGCCGAAGGCGACGAGGGCGCCGAGCCGCAGGCGCTTGCCCCGGCTCCTGGTGCGTGCGGGCATCTCCTCTGGAGTACTCATTGTATTACGGAGCGTCCAGCAGCCGCGCACGACGGGCACCGGTGCGGTCGACCGCGCCGCGCGACGTGGCTAGGCTGTCGGCGTGCGCTCGCTCGCTCCTCGGTTCGCAGTGGCCCTCGTCGCGCTCACCGTGCTCGCATGCCCGGCGCGGCCGCTCCACGCGCCGCAGGAGGCGCCGAGCGTGCCCGTGTCGGCCGTGATGCCGACCCCACCCGGCGCGCCCGAGCTCCCCGTGCCACCACCGGACGAACCGCGGAGCGACGGGCAGTGCGGGCGGCTCGCGAGCGCCGCCGTGATCCCGGCGCGCTGGCCCTACGGGCCGCCCGGGGGCAACCCGACCTGCGACCGCGCGGCGACGGCATGGGCGAACGTCCTGCACGACGACCGCGCGTGCCGAAGCGACGCGGATTGCGTGGTCGTGAGCGGCGACGGCGGATGCTGGAACGCCGCACTGAACCGCCGTGCCGTCGGCAAGCCCGAGTACCAGGACCGCCCCTGCGGCAACCCGGCGAGCGGCGCGTGCGGCGGCCCGGAGCCGACGGCCACCTGCTCGGGCGGTTGCTGCCGCGTGGGCCTGCCGGGGTCCTGAGAGCGCGGCGCGCACGGTTCCCGCCCCCGCGAACGCTCGCGCGGCGGCGTGCTACCTTGGTCTTCGCGCGTGGCCGAGCGCGGGCCTACGAGGGACATGGCGAGCATCGAGAGGTACGTCACGTGATGTCCGCAGGACCGAGGTCGACATGACGCCGTCGCCGCACCCCTGGTGGCGGAGCCTTGCGGTTCTCGGTGCGGGCGCGGCGGCGCTCGGTGCCATCCTCGTCGATCTCGTGGTGCCGCGACTCGGCGGCGCGCCACCCGGCCTGGTGCTGTTCATCGGGCGGTTCCACCCGCTCGCGGTGCACCTGCCGATCGGCATCCTGATCCTGGTCGGGGTGGCCGAGCTCCTGACGCTGCACCCCGCCTTGCGCCGGCGCATCGACCCGGCGCTCGGCGTCGTCCTGCCGTTCATGGTGGCCGCAGCCGTCGGCTCGTTCCTCCTCGGCCACCTGCTGGCGCTCGGCGCGGGCTACCCCGAGGGCGCGCTGCTGCTCCACCGGCGCCTCATGTTCGCGGTCGTGCTCGTCGCGACCGGATGCCTGGTCGTGTGGACGTGGCACGAACGGCGTCCGTCGGGGCTGTCGCGCGGGCTCTACCGCGCCGTGCTCGGCGCGAGCCTCGGGCTCCTGTCCATCGGCGCGCACTTCGGCGGCGTCATGACGCGCGGCGAGACGTACCTCTCGAAGTACGCGCCCGGCTTCCTGAAGCCCCTGCTCGGGGGCGAAGAGAAGAAGCCCGACGAGTCGCCCAGCGAGCCCGCCGCAGCCGGCGCCGAGCCGCTCGTCTACGCGGACGTCGTGGCACCGCTGCTCGAGGCCCACTGCGTCGAGTGCCACGGCCCCGAGACGGCCAAGGGCCACCTGCGGGTCGACAGCGTGGAGGCGCTCCGCGCGGGTGGCGGCACGGGGGCGGCGATCGTGGCCGGTGCCGGCGCGCGCAGTCTCATCGTCACCCGCATGACGCTGCCGGCGAGCGACGACGATCACATGCCGCCGAAGGGGCGCCCGGGCCCGACCGCCGAGGAGATCGCCACCGTCTCCTTCTGGATCGACCGCGGCGCCACGCTCGAGCTGCGCGTCCGCGATGCGCTCGTGCCGGACGGGGCGCGGGCGGTGCTCGAGCGCGCCGCGGAGCGCCGCGCGGACGGAGCGGGTGAGGCCGGGGGCGAGCCGAGGCCCGCCGGAGCGGCCTCGAGCGCGAGCGCGGCACCGGCGGGGTCGGGGTCCGCAGACGAGGTCGCGAGCGCAACCCCCGCCGAAGCGGGCAAGAGCCGCGCGGCGGACCCCTCGGTCGACGACTTCGACGACGAGGAGCCCGCGAAGGCGCCACCGAGGCCGGCGGCCACCACGCCGGCGACTCCGGGCGCGGCCGAGCGTGCGTTCGACGCGCTCGTCGGGCCGATCCTGGTCGAGCGGTGCGCCAAGTGTCACGGCGAGGCGAAGCAGAAGGGCAAGCTCCGCCTCGACAGCCGCGACGCCGTGATGAAGGGCGGGGCGGGTGGGCCGGTGGTCGTGGCCGGAGATCCGGCCGCGAGCCCGCTCGTGCTGCGCCTGAAGC
>JACRDA010000439.1 GCA_016212965.1 Myxococcales bacterium | reverse complement strand
CGTCGCGTGCGTCGCGGGCCACGACCTACTGAATGCATGACCAGCTCGCACAAGGAAAGCACCTTCAACAACCGCCGTTACGAATGGAACGACAAAGTGCGATATGGAGCTGATGGACCTACATCCCCGTGAACGGATACGTTTGGCAGCGTACGAAAATCCGTATGCCATGTCACGGCAAAGGCGCGGTGTCGTGCGACAGCAACTGTGCCGCGAGGTGGCAGGCGGCGTCGAGGGAGCAGACCACCGGTCCATCAGTGCCGTCTGGCGCGCATGGCATCTCCATGACAGTCCAGGTCACGCCCGTCGGCACGAGGTAGATGACTCGGGCATAGAGGACGATGCCGTACCTGTCTGGTGGGCTTGGATCGGCCGGCACAACAATAGTGTGGCCCAAAGACCATGTGCGCTCCTCAGCTGGAAAGCCAGCCGTTCGTAACCAGGCGATCGCGTCCGGATATGTCGTGATCATGCTGTTTCCGTCGGCGCCTGGCGCCGTACCCGGGGACCTGGTTGGCGTCGAGGCGGTCGCGTGAAGCCATTCGACACCGGTCACGCAAGCCGCTTGTAGGCAAGCGCACAGAGTCCGCCGAAAAACACCCCGAGGATGATGACTGCCGGCGTATCGGCCTCGTGACCGACGGCGATGAGGCAGCCGCCAGCCAGAATTCCTAAGGCGAGAAGCAGCTTTCCCTTCAGTCCAATGTGCATGAGTTCCCCCGGATTGTGGCGATGTAGCAACGCGCTGCGGGGCTGTAGAGAGCCGGTACGCCTTGGTGCGACTTCCGCGAGTTCCAACATGGGGGCGGCCTGCCGCGCGTGACCACGTCACGTTCCAAATTGTGTCAGGTCAGAGGTATCCCTCGCGGATCGCGAATTCGAGAGCTTGCCTAATAGCCTCGACTGGCATCTCGCCGCCTCCCGTTCTTGTCGAACCATGTGTATTTGAGCGACTTCGCCGTGCCAGAGCCATCGTCCCACGATGCGATGCCGAGACGAAGCTCGCAGTTCGGGTTACAACGAGCCTGTTCCCTCTTTTCCACCTGCATGGCCTATTTCTCCTTAGCCGAGGAGTCGCGTGGTGATGGCGCTCTCGTCCGCCCAACTACTATTAACCCGCGCAGCCCCCTCGTGGACGCAGCGCGCTCACCGAGCCTATCCCCCCGCGAAGGACTCCGCAAGGGGTGCTCAAGTGCCGAGGATTGCTGCCTCACGACCGTCCTTCGTGCTGCCGAACGCGCGAAGGGTGTGCGCGCCGAAGCGCTAACGGCGCGAACGTCTCCCTGGGTTACCTTCGGTGGCGGGCGGTGCGGGTGGCGGCGCGGCGAGGGCGGTGTCGAGCGGACTGCGGACGCCCCGGCCGCCGCGGTTGAGGACGTGGGTGTAGATCATGGTGGTCGTGACGCTGCGGTGGCCCAGCAGCTCCTGGATGGTGCGGATGTCGTACCCGCGCTCGAGCAGGTGGGTCGCGAAGCTGTGGCGCAGGGAGTGCGTCGTCACATGCTTCGTGATTCCGGCAGCTTCGGCCGCATCGCGGACCGCCCGCTGGACGACGGTCTCGTGCAGATGGTGTCGGCGGGCGCCCCCGCCTGGCGTCTGGTAGGTGCGCGTGGCGGGGAACAGCCACTGCCAGGGCCACTCGCGGGCGGCGTTCGGGTACTTCTGCCGGAGGGCGTCGGGCAGCTCGACGCCGTCGGTACCGGCCGCGAGGTCGGCGTCGTGCAGCCGGCGGGCCGCCTCGAGCTGCGTCGCAAGCGGCTTCACGAGCGCGTCCGCCAGCATGGTCACCCGGTCGCGGCGTCCCTTGCCGTCGCGCAGGCGGATCTCGCCGCGGGCGAGGTCGAGGTCCTTCACGCGCAGCGACACGGCCTCGAGGAGACGGAGCCCGCTGCCGTACTGGATGGAGGCGACGAGCCATGCGTGCCCGTGGAGCCGGCCGAGCACGGCGGCGACCTCCGCGGGCGTCAGGACGACGGGGATCCGGACGGGCCGCTGGGCGCGGTCGAAGCCTTCGAGCGCTGCGAGGGGCGTCTCGAGCACGTGGGTGTAGAGGAAGAGAATGGCGGCGAGCGCCTGGTTCTGGGTCGAGGCGGCCACCCGCGACTCGCTCGCGAGGTGACTCAGGAAGGCCCGCACATCGTCGGCGGCAAGCTTGCCCGGATGGGCGCCGCCGTGGAACTGGACGTAGCGGCATACCCAGCCGCAGTACGCCTCCTCGGTGCGGGGGCTGTAGTGGCGCATGCGCAGAACGTTGCGCATGTGGCCGAGCAGGGTCGGCCCGCCCGTGGGTGAAGTCGCACCAGGGGGATGAGCCATGCGCCCCGCTACGCGAAGATCGGGCCAGGACGGGCCGCCGTGATTCGGGCGACTTGGCGCCCACGCCGCGTGGCGGAGGGCGGCGCCGCCCGGCGCCCGCCAGGCGGCCGCCAGATCCGGGGCCGGGCGGTAACCCCGACGGCCCCGAGCCTATCCCCCCGCGAAGGCCCCCGCAAGGGTTGCTCAAGTACCGAAGATGGCAGCCAACGACCGTGCGTGGCGCTGCCGAACGCGCGAAAGGTCTGCGGGCCGAAGCGCTGACGGCGCGAGCGTCTCCCCGGGCTCGCGTCCGCCCCGCGCCCCGCTGCCCGGGAATTGCCCGGCCTGCGCCGCGCCCCCATTTTTTTTCGGCCTACCGCGCTCGGCCACCTCCCCCTCCCCATCCCCGCGAAATCACAACACCCGCCCTATCCAATCTGTATACCTTTGCATGACAACCCCGCTCGCGCTGCCCGTGCGTCCCCCGCCCGCTTCATTTTTCGCCTTGCACGCGACCCCCGGGCCATGGCGTCATCTTCCGCCAGGAGGTCTCTTGCCATGACGGATCAGTGGACGCCGCGCATGCAGGCGCGGACGGAGCTTGCGCGCACTTTGAAGGACAAGCACCTCGGGCGGGCGACGGGCGCGGGGCTCGTGGCGGCGGATCTCGAGGGGCTGGTGTCGCACGGCGATGCGGCGCACGAGGCCGATCGAGCGCAGAAGGCCGAGCTCACGGAGCTGTTCGTGGCCCGCGGCGAGCGGTCGGCGACGGCCGAGGGGTTCTTCACGCGCGAGGACGCCTTGCGGGACCGGTTGCCCGCCGTGGTCGGCGATCTCGGGCAGGCCGGCCAGCGCGAGCTCGCGGGCTGGCTCGCGCGGCTGTCCTTCGCGCGCTACCGGGTGCGCGATCTCGCGCCGAGCGCCGACGCCACGGGCGGGGAGAGCGACGCGGAGGTGGTGCGGGTCACGCGCGTCGAGCGCGAGGACATCGCGACGCGACTCGAGAAGCTCGGGGCGTTCTGCACCGCGCTCGCCGCGCCGGGGCGCGAGGCCATCGTGGCCGCCTTCGCCGCGCGCGGTCTCGACGCGGCTGCCATCGCGAGCCTCGGCGCGGACGCCGACGCACTCGCCAAGCTCGGGCGCAACAAGGTGCGCGCCGCCAGCGCGACCGCGCTCGAGGCCGAGCACGCGAAGGCCCACCGGGACATCTGGCAGCGCGTCCGCCGGATGGTCCGCAAGGCCGTCGCGGGCGACGTCGCGCTCGTGGCCGCCTTCGCGGACTGCTGACCTTCGACGCTCTGCGTCACGCACGCGCGCTGCCGCAAGCGCAAGTCCGCGAAAACCCGTCGCGCGCGGAGCCTTCTCGCCGAACGGCGAGCCTTTTCGCCGAACGGGGAGCCTTTTCGCCGAACGGCGAGTCTGCGCGCCCGAACGGCGAGCCTGATCGCCCAAACGGCGAGCCTGATCGCCCGAACGGCGAGCCTGATCGCCCGAACGGGGAGCCTGATCGCCCGAACGGGGAGCCTGATCGCCCGAACGGCGAGCCCGATCGCCCGAACGCGGAGCCTGCGCGCTCGAACGGACGCGCCGACGCGCTTCCGGCGGACGCCGCTCGGCTTGCGGCGCGCGCCAGGGTGCGTGCGCCGCGGCACTTCGTCGGCGGCGAAGAGCTCGAGCCAGCCAGGCGCCTTGGCACGGGGGCCCCTTCGCCTATACTGCGCCGGTGGGAAGCACCGGGGGCGGCTCGCCGGAGGAGCGTGGCCTGCTCGGCGCCGTGCTGGCGGCGCTCGAGGCCGCGGGCATCGGCCTCGTCGTGGAGGAGCCCGACGGACCCGGCGGTCGGCGCTGCTGGGTGAACGAGGCGGCCGCACGTCTCGAGGGGCACGCTCCCGCGGAGAGTGCCGGTGCGCTCGCCGCGCTCGCGCTCCCTGCCCGGGCCGACGCGACCGACTCGGACGCGACCGGGGTCGCGCACTTCGAGGCCGCCGTCCCGCGCGCCGGGGCCGACCCGGTGCCCGTCAGCGTGACGGCCGTCGCGCGCGGTGCGCGCGGTGAGGGCGGTGAGGGCGGTGAGGGCGCGGCGCGCACCCGCGTCGCGCTGCTCCGCGATCGGCGCGAGGAGCAGCGAGGCGGCGACGCGCTCGGCGCCCTCGAGACCCGCTTCCGCGGCTTCGCCGACGCCGCGTCCGAGCCCATCACGGTGCTGACCCGCGGGCGCATCGTGTACGCGAACCCGGCGGCTCTCGGCGTGCTCGGCGTCGGCTCGCTCGCCGAGCTCGCGGCCCGACCGCTGCTCGACTGGGTGGAAGAGGCGGACCGCGCGACCGTGGCCGAGCGCCTGGCGCGCATCCTCGCGGGCGAGCAGCTCGGTCCCTACGAGTACCGGGTCCGCCGCGCCGACGGGATCCGGGTGCGCCTCGAGCTCGTGTCGCTCGCCGTGGAGCACGACGGGGCTCCCGCCGTGCTCTCGGTCGGTCGCGACGTGAGCGAGCGCGAGCGCCTGCAGACCGAGCTGCGGCGCGCCGAGCAGCTGGCCGCGCTCGGCACGCTCGCCGCGGGCGTGGCGCACGAGATCAACAACCCCCTCGCCTACGTGCTCCTGCACCTCGAGCGGCTCGCGAGCGAGCTCGCGCAGGACACCACGCCCGCGAGCGCGACGGCGGCGCACGCCCTCGGCGAGGTACGCGACGGCTGCGAGCGCATTCGCCTGGTCGTGAGCGATCTGCTCGCGTTCTCGCGCCCCACCTCCGACACCGTCGAGCCGGTGGACGTCGACGAAGCGCTCGACGCGGCCCTGAAGCTCGCGGCCCATGCGCTGCGTCACCGCGCGCGCGTGGAGCGTGCCCGCGCCGACGGGACGCTCGTGCCGCGCGTGCAGGCCGCCCGCGGCCGGCTCGTGCAGGCGCTCGTCAACCTGCTCATCAATGCCGCGGAGGCCTTCGCGGACGATTCCACCGAGCGCAACGAGATCACGATCGACGTGACGCTCGACGCGCACGCCGTCGTCGTGCGCATCGCCGACAACGGCCGCGGCATCCGCGCGGAGGACGCGGCGCGCGTCTTCGACCCGTTCTTCACCACCAAGCCGACGGGCACCGGGCTCGGGCTGGCGATCACGCGCTCGATCCTCGAGGCCTTCGGCGGCAGCGTCGCGCTCCACCAGCGGGCCGGCGGCGGCACCAGCGCCGAAGTACGCCTGCGACCCTGGCAGGAGCGCCCCTCGGCGCCCGCGGCGAGCGTCGCGGCGCGCGCGCCCCAGGGCACGCGCGCCGCCATTCTCGTGGTCGACGACGAGCCGGCCCTTGCCAATCTCATCGGTCAGCTGCTCGAGCCGGCACACGACGTCGAGGTGTGCGTGCGCAGCCGCGAGGCATTGGAACGGATCCGGGCGCGCGATTACGACGTCATACTCTGCGACCTCATGATGCCCGAGCTCACCGGCATCGACCTGTGGCGCAGCGCGTGCGAGACGCGCCCGCGATGCCGGGACCGTTTCGTGTTCGTGACCGGCGGCGTGTTCACCGCCTCGGCCGCCGCGTTCCTGGCGCGCGAGCAACCGCAGGTCCTGAGAAAGCCATTCACGCTCGAGGAGCTCGAGGAGGCGGTGCAGAGCTCCCTCGAGCGCCGGCGCACGGGCGGCTGAGGGCGGCTGAGGCGCGCTTTACCTGCCGGCGGCCGTGCGGTAACCTGGCCGACCTCGGGCATCGCACGCGGGAGAGACAGCAATGCAAGGTAGCGTCGTGGCGCTGGGCGGCAACTCGCTGCTCGATACCTCCGTGACACCCACGGTGGAGAATCAATTCGCGGTGACGGCACGCGCCATGGCGCCCGTCGCGGAGCTCGTGGCGCGCGGCGAGCGCCTGGTCCTCACCCACGGCAACGGCCCCCAGGTGGGCTTCATGCAGCTGCGCTCCGAGCTGTCGCGCGGCGAGCTGCACGAGGTGCCGCTCGATTCCCTGGTGGCCGACTCGCAGGGCGCGCTCGGGTACATGATCCAGCGCGAGCTGCGCGGCGAGCTCGCGGCGCGGGGCGTGCAGAACGAGGTCGCGAGCATCGTGACCGAGGTCCTGGCCGACCCCGCGGACCCGGCCTTCGCGGCCCCGACGAAGCCGGTCGGCAAGTTCTACTCCGCCGAGGAGGCGGAGCGCTTCGGGCGCGAGCGCGGCTGGCAGATGGTCGAGGACTCGAAGCGCGGCTTCCGCCGCGTGGTGCCCTCGCCCGAGCCCGTGAGCATCGTGCAGCTCGCCACCATCCAGCGCCTGGTCGAGAGCGGTGTCACGGTGATCGCCTGCGGTGGCGGCGGCATCCCCGTGGTGCGCGGCCCGGACGGCCACTTCCGGGGGCTCGAGGCGGTGGTCGACAAGGACCGCACGAGCGCCTTGCTCGCGGTGGCGCTCGGCGTTCCGCGCCTCGTCATCACGACCGGCGTCGACGCCATCTACCGCGACTTCCTCACCGACCGGCGCACCCTGCTCCGCGAGACCACCGTGAGCGAGCTTTCGCGCCTGCACGCCGACAAGCAGTTCCCGCCCGGCAGCATGGGACCGAAGGTCGAAGCGGCGATCTACTTCCTCGAACGCGGTGGCGAGGAGGTGATAGTGTGCCGGCCCGAAGCGCTGGTCCAGGCCTGGGCGGGGCAAGCCGGGACCCGGATCCGGAAAGGTTGACTGCCATGACGACGACTCCTCTACCCGCGCTCGACGCGAAGGTGCTGCACGGCCTGCACGGCAAGAGCCTGCTCCTCACGGACGACTGGTCGCCGGCCGAGCTCGACGCCCTCTGCGCGGTGGCGCGGCGCTTCCACGCGGCCGATCGCGCCGGGCGCTCGACCGCGCTCCTGCCGAACGAGCTCGCCTACGCGATGTTCTTCGACAACTCGACGCGCACGAAGTCGGCGTGGGCGGGCGCGGCGGCGCGCCTCGGCATGCAGCCCGTCATCGTCGACGGCTCGTCGACCCAGGTGTCGCACGGCGAGACCGCCGCCGAGACGGGCGCCATGCTGGGCATGAACGCCCACGCGCTCGGCGTGCGTCACGACCTCATCCTCGGCGAGGGCAACCGCTTCATGCGCGACGTGAAGCAGGGCATCGACGCCTACCTCGCGGGCACGGACGACGGGCGCAAGGTGCCGATCGTCAACCTGCAGTGCGACATCGACCACCCGACCCAGACGCTCGCGGACCTCTTGTGGCTGCGCGACAACTTCGGCGGTGACATCCGCGGCAAGAAGATCGCCGTCTCGTGGGCCTACTCGCCGAGCTACGCGAAGCCGCTCAGCGTGCCGCAGGGGCTCATCATGCTGCTCACGCGCTTCGGCGCGCACGTCACCCTGGCCCACCCCGAGGGCTATCGGCTGATGGACGGCTGTCTCGCGTCGGCGGGCAAGCACGCCGCGGAGTCGGGCGGCTCGTTCCGCACCGTGGGCACGATGGACGAGGCGTTCGTCGGCGCCGACGCCGTCTACCCGAAGAGCTGGGGCCCCTACGACCTCATGCTGGAGCGCGTGGGCGCCAACAAGAGCGCCGACAAGCAGGCCATGGCCGCCATCGACAAGCGGGCGCTCGAGCGCAACGCGCAGTTCAAGGACTGGATCTGCGACGAGCGCCGCATGGCCCTCACGGCGGGCGGCAACGCGCTCTACCTGCACTGCCTCCCGGCCGACATCGGCGCCGAGGTCTCGGCCGGCGTGATGGCGCGCCACACGCTCGACGTGGCCAAGGAGGCGCAGTGGAAGGTGTACGTGGTGATGGCGATGCTCGCCGTCGCCAAGGTGCCGAACCTCGCCGACCGGCTCGCCAAGCTCTGATCGGCCTGGGCCGTCCCGGCACCCGGCCGCCGCCGCGGCGACGGAACAGAAATGGGCGCCGCCGCCCCTCGCTCTGCATCCTGGAGGTCTCTCGTGACGACACTCGACGCTCGCGTCGCCGAGCTCGCTCTCTGCTATCGCCCGCTCGCCGCCTCGATTCTCCGGGAGTGCGTCCGCATCCCGGCCGACTACGTCGACAAGCCCGTCGACGCCGGCGGCGACCCGCGCTGCGGCCTGTCGAACCACGAGCGCCCGCGGCTCGAGTACCTGAAGCGCACCATCGTCGAGATCGGCGCGGTGCGGCGCCCCGAGGACGTCTGGTTCGACGACTACGGCAACCTCGTCTGGACGGTGGACGATCCGGGCGACGGCGTCGCGCCGGGCCAGAAGCGCGTCATCTACTTCGACGGCCACTCGGACACGGTGCGCGCGCTGCGCCCGGCGTGGCGCGAGCGGACGGGCGGTCTCGACGCCTACGACGGCCTCGTCGCGGCCGAGAAGCTCGACCGGAGCTTCTTGCGGCGCGAGCTCGGGCACCTGCCGCCCGACTCCGAGTGGGAGCACCTGCTCTTCGGGCGCGGCTCGGCCGACCAGCTCGGCGGCGTCGTGGCCGAGGTCGTGGCGACGAAGATCCTGCTCGAGCTCGCGCCCGAGGGCGCCCTCCGGGGCGCCGTCGTGCGCGCCTACGCGACCGCGGCCGAGGAGGACAACGACGGTGGCGGACCGGCCTTCGTGATGCGCAAGGTGCTGCCCGGGGCGCCGCCCGAGCTCGTGCCCGACGTCGTCATCCTCACCGAAGGCACGGGCGACTCCAAGAAGGGAGCGCTCGGCATCTACCGCGGACAGCGCGGGCGGATGCAGATCGAGGTGCGCGTGACCGGGCGCTCGTGCCACGGCTCCATGCCCTGGGAGGGCAAGAACCCGCTCGAGTTCGGCGGCGCGATCCTCGCGGAGGCGGCACGCCGCTACGACGCGCGCGACGGCTTCCTCGATCACGACTTCCTCGGCCACGGCACGCGGACGGCCTCCTGGGCGCAGCTCGACACGCCGAGCGACTGCGCCGTGCCCGAGCGCTTCGTCTTCCGCTTCGACCGCCGGCTCACGGTGGGCGAGACCCCCGAGCAGGCGGTCAAGGACGTGGACGCCCTCGACGCCGTCGCCACGGCGCGCAAGGCGGGCCTCGCGGTCGAGGTCGTCGTGCCGACCTACGACGAGCCGACCTGGAAGGGCTTCGTGCTCGGCAACCCGCAGATCTACATGGGCTGGGTCACGCCCGAGGACCACCCGGCCGTGCGCGCGGCCGCGGACACCTACCGGCGCGTGGTGACGCCGCACGTCGACGGTGCCGAGACGGCGGGCACGCTGCGGCGCGAGCCGCGCGTCGACCGCTGGATCTTCTCGACGGACGGCGTGGGCTTCCCGGTCCCGACGGACGACACGTCGATCGCGGTCCCGGAGGCCAAGCGCTGGGTCGTCTCGGGGGCCTTCAAGCACCCGGCGATGTTCGGCATCGGCCCCGGCATCGAGCAGAACACCCACAAGATCGGCGAGTGCGTGGACGTGCGCGAGCTCGGCCACGCGATCGCGGTCCTGGCGCGCTTTCCGTCCGTGTTCGTCGGCGGCTCCTGAGCGGCGGAGTCGAGCGCCGCGATGTCGCTGCCCGATCTGTCCCTGCTCGGTGCACGGCCGCAACTGCTCGGGGAGCTCGGCCGCGCGCTGCGCGCGCTCGGCGTGTCGCTCCAGGCAGCCGCTCCCGTGGTGCAGGCCGCCGCGCAGCTGCCGCCCGCGCTGCGACGCCCCGTCCAGGCCTACCACCTGCGGCGCAGCGCCGCGCCGAGCGCCGTGGCGCTGCGCATGTTCATGTTCGGCGACGCGGTCACCGCCGACGAGGCGCGGACGGCGCTCGGCGCGCTCCTGCCGGCGCTGCTCGAGGTCGGCCTCGTGACGGCTCGCCCCGAGGGCCTCGTGTCGCCCTTCGTGCTCGGGGTGCTCGACGATCTCTACATCCTCTCCGACGACCTCGCGGGCGGGCGCGAGGCGGTGATGGGCTTCGGCGAGACCACGGCGCTCCTGTGCCGCGCGGCGTTCGGCGGCGCGCCGGCGGAGCGGGTGCTCGACCTCGGCTGCGGTGCGGGCACGGCGGCGCTGTTCCTGCGGCGGCGCGCGCCCCGCGTGGTGGCCACGGACGTCAGCCCGCGCGCGGCCGCCCTGACCCGCGCCAACGCCGCCCTCAACGGCATCGCCGACGTGGACGTGCGCGTGGGCGATCTCTTCGCGCCGGTCGCCGGCGAGCGCTTCGACCTCGTGGTGTCGCAGCCGCCCTTCGTGCCGCGGCCCGAAGGTGTGGGCGCGACGGACTTCCTCTACGGCGGCGCGCGCGGCGACGAGCTGTCGCTCGCGCTGCTCGGCTCCGTCGAGGCCCACCTCGCCCCGCGCGGGCGCGCCGTGCTGTTCGTGGAGTGGCCCGAGCACGGCGACGAGCCCCTCGAGGCGCGCTTGCGCCGCGCGCTCGGGCCGGGCCCGAATCTGCTCGTCGTGCGCGCGCCCGACCACCGCGTGGACACCCAGGCCGCGCTCTACGCGGCCGGGCTGCACCCGGGGCTCGGGGCGGACTACGTCGCGGACGCGCTCGCGCGCTGCACCCACTTCGAGCGCCAGGGGATCCGCGCCGTCGTGCCGACCGTGATCGTGGTCGAGCGCGCCGGCGAGGCGCCAGGCTGGACCTCGGTCGTGCGCTCGCTCTCCTTCGACGAGGCGCGCCTCGACGCCGAGCGCATCGACAAGCTGCTCGAGGCGCGCGCCGTCGCGGGCCGGCGCGAGCGCCTGCTCGCCGCGAAGCTCCGCATGCCGGCCGGCACCGTGCTCGCCCAGGAGCAGCTCGGGCCCGGCGCCGAGGTGTCCGCCACGCTGTACGCGCGCTTCGCCCCGGATGCGCTCATCGGGCCGGTCGAGCTCACCCTCGATCTGCTCGGCCTCCTGACGGCGGTGCACGAGGCCGAGAGCGTCGCCGCCGGCATGGCCACCTACGCCGAGCTCTGCGACCAACCGCTGGTCGAGGCGACGGCCGCGGCGACCCCGGCCATCGAGCAGGCCTTGCTCGGTGGCCTGCTCGAGGTCGCCGACGGCTGAGCGCTGCTCGGCGCGCAAGGAGCCACGATGCGACGGATGGGCTTGCTCGGTGCGTGCCTCGTGGCGAGCCTCGGAGCCTGCGACGGCGCCGCGCCCGGACCCGGCACGGAGAGCGGCACGGCGCCGACACCGCCGACGGACGCCGCGGCGACCGGGAGCGCCCCCGCCACGACGCCCTCGGCGAGCGCCTCCGCGCCCGCGGGCGCACCGCCGGCCGTGCTCGCGACGGCCAAGGAGCCGACCGGGCTCGTGCTCGACGGCCGGATCCTCTACTGGCTCGAGGCTGCCGCGGGCGAGATCGCGACCTGCCCGCGCGAGGGCGGCGCGGCGACGCGCCTCGCCGCGGGCATTGGCGCGCCGAGCGCGCTCGCGGTCGACGACGCCTACGTCTACGTGGGCGAGTCCGCCGGCGACGAGCGCGTGCTGCGCCTGCCGAAGGCGGGTGGCTCGGTCGAGCAGGTGAGCAGGAGCCCGCACGGGCCGGTGCGCGCGGTCGTGGTCGACGCGACCCACGTCTACTTCTGCGCCGAGGGGGCCCACGCGCTCTACCTCGCGCCGAAGGCCGGTGGCACGCCGCGGCGCCTGGCCGAGGGCTGCGGCGAGCGCACGCAGATCGTGCTCGCGGGCCGCGACCTCTACTTCACGGGCAGCTCCCCGCGAGGCCCGGGCCTCTTCCAGGTGCCGACCGCGGGCGGGCCCACGCGCACCGTCTTCGAGTCGGCCGAGGACGCACCCGCCGCCCTCGCGCTGCGGGGCGGCGACCTCTACTTCACGACCCGCGGCTCCGGGCGCTTCTTGCGGGTCCCGAAGACGGGCGGCGCGGCGCGCGTGCTCTTCGCGGGCTCGCCCGCGGACGGCCTTGGCGGGCTCGCCGTGGACGCGAGCCACGCCTACCTCGCGCTCGGGCGCGGACCGGTCCTGCGCGTCGCCGTCGACGGGGCCGGGCCGGCGCTCGAGCTGGGGTCGGAGGCCGACGCGGCCCCGACCGGTGTCGTGCTCGACGCGACCTCCGTCTACTGGGCGCGACGCGGCGCCATCGTGAAGGTCCCACGACCGCGCTGAGCGCGGCTATACTGGCGCGGGGCGCGGGGCGGCTCGGAGGTTCTCATGCGGTGGGCGATCGTGATGGGCATCGTGGTGGCAGGCAGTGTCGCCGGGGCGAGCTGCAAGAGCGAGGTGACGGGCGGCGACGGCACCGGCGGCACGGGCGCCAGCTCGACGAGCACCAGCAGCACCGGCACGGGAGGCACGGGCACCGGCGGCAGCCAGAGCTCCGGCGACTGCCAGAGCAACGCCGACTGCCCGGGCACCGAGTGCCTGCCCGTCACGCCCGGGGGCTGGAAGGCGTGTACCGACGTCGTCGTCCCGGCCACGAGCTGCGCGATGCCCATGATGGACGAGTGCTGCACCTCGGCCGAGTGCGCGCAGGGTGAGTGCCTCACGACGCCGGTCGTGCCGTACTGCGGCGGCGTGCAGCCGGCCGAGTACAACGTCTGCGCCGGCGACGAGTGTGAGAGCGATGCGAGCTGCGGGGGCGGCATCTGCCTGCCGGCGCCGATGCTCGGCCGCAAGGTGCGCGCCTGCATGTACGCGCAGTGCCGGGACGACGGGGACTGCACGGCCGAGCCCGGCGGGGCGTGCGCGCCCGTCGAGGAGCCGTGCTGCGGCACCGTGAGCGGCCTCTACTGCGTGTACCCGAGCGACGGGTGCCGCACGGACGCGGACTGCCCCGGCGGCTACTGCGAGCCGGGGGCCGACCGCGCGAGCTGCCAGCTGGGCAGCGTCATCTGCCCGGCCTGATGCGCACGCCGGCGAGTCACCTGTTCGCGGCGGTGCTCGCTTCCGGGCTCGGGGCGGGCTGCGGGGCGGCGGAGACCGAGCCCGCCCCCGGGCCCGATCCGCGCCTCGAGACGCTCGGGCGCTGCCAGAGCTTCGAGCCGCTGCGCACGCCCTACTTCGGCGACACCCACGTCCACACGGCGCTGTCGCTCGACGCCAACTTGCAGGGCAATCGCCTCGCGCCCACCGACGCCTATCGCTTCGCGCGCGGCGAGCAGGTGGGCATCCAGCCCCACGCGCCCGACGGCACGCCGCTGCGCACCCTGCGCCTCGCCCGCCCGCTCGATTTCGTCGCCCTCACCGACCACGCCGAGTTCCTCGGCGTCGTCCACACCTGCCTCACGCCCGGCAGCAAGGGCTACGACAGCTCGCGCTGCCAGGCGTACCGCGACGACCCCGACAACGCCTTCTTCCAGCTCAACATCGCTCTCGCCACACCTCAGGGCAGCGCCACGACGCCGGCGCCCTGCTCCGAGGCCGAGGGCGGATGCCCCGACGACACCCTCGCGGCGTGGACCGAGGTGCAGGCCGCGGCCGAGGCGAGCTACGACCGCAGCTCGAGCTGCGACTTCACGTCGTTCGTCGCCTACGAGTGGAGCGGCTCGCCCGGCGCGTTGAACCTGCACCGCAACGTGATCTTCCGCAGCCACCTCGCTCCCGCCCTGCCCGTCAGCTACTTCGAAGAGAACGAGGCCGAGGGCCTGTGGGCGCGCCTCCACGACGGCTGCCTCGACCGCGGCGACGGCTGCGACGTGCTCACCATCCCGCACAACTCGAACCTGAGCTCGACCCTGATGTTCGAGACGGTGAAGGCCGACGGCACGCCCTTCGACGCGAGCTATGCGGCCACGCGCGCGGCCCTCGAGCCGCTCGTCGAGGTGTTCCAGCACAAGGGCGACTCGGAGTGCCTGCCCGGCAGCCTCGCGGGCGACGAGCTCTGCGACTTCGAGAAGGTGCCGTACACGACGCTGGCGCAGGCGAACCTCGGCGGCCCACCGCAGACGCTCTACGAGAGCGACTTCATCCGCAGCGCGCTCGGCCGCGGGCTCGAGCTCGCCGCCACGCTCGGCACGAACCCCTTCGCGTACGGGATCATCGCGAGCACCGACACCCACCTCGGCACGCCGGGCGCGGTCGACGAGAAGGACTTCCCGGGCCACGGCGGCGCCGGCCTCACGGTGCGCGACGCGCTGCCGCCGGGCCTGCCCGACCGCTCCTGGTTCAACCCGGGCGGGCTCGCCGTCCTCTGGGCCGAGGAGAACTCGCGCGAGGCGCTGTTCGCCGCGATGCGGCGGCGCGAGGCCTACGGCACGAGCGGACCCCGCATCGTGCTGCGCCTCTTCGCGGGCTGGAGCTACGACGGGGCGCTCTGCTCGAGCCCGGATCTCGTGGCGGCCGGCTACGACGGCGGCGTCCCCATGGGCGGAGTCCTTCCCCCGCGGCCGGGCGGCGCCGGCGGTCCGCGCATCGTCGTCTCGGCGCTGAAGGACCCCGGCACGGTCGATCGGCCGGGCACCGCCTTGCAGCGCGTGCAGATCGTCAAGGGCTGGCTCGAGGCCGGCGCCGCGCAGTACCAGATCTACGAGGTCGCCGGCGATCCGGCGAACGGCGCCTCGGTCGATCTCGCGACCTGCGCGCCCCAGGGTGCAGGCGCCGACGCCCTGTGCGAGGTCTGGGAGGATCCGGACTTCGACCCGAGCGCACCGGCCTTCTACTACGCGCGCGTCGTCGAGAACCCGAGCTGCCGCTGGCAGCAGTACCTGTGCAACGCCGGCGGCGTCGACTGCGCGCAGCCGGCGACCGTCACCGAGGGCTTCGAGGGCTGCTGCACGGAGGCGCCGACGCAGCAGGAGCGGGCGTGGAGCTCGCCCGTGTGGTTCGCGCCCTAGGGCGCCCGCTCATGTGGCGCACGCTCGCCGGCTTTCTCCTCATCGGCCTCGTGCTCCTCGGCGTGCGCCGCGCGTGGCGTGCGGAGGAGCCGCCCGGACCCGCGCGCCTGGTAGTGCGCGTCGCGCCGGACGCGTCCGCAGCGGAGGTGGAGCGCGCCATCGACGACGCCGTGCTCGCGGCCTTCGCGGCCCGCGCCGGCTGGGCGCGGCACGATCCGGTCGTGCGCGACCGGCTGGTGCGCAACGTGCGCTTCGTGGAGCCCGACGCGGGCGCCGGGATCGACGACGACGGCTGCGTCGCGCGCGCCCTCGCGCTCGGGATGGACGCGAGCGACCCGGTCGTGCGCTCGCGGCTCGTGTGGCTCGGGCGCGAGGTACTGGCGCGCCTCGCGGCCGAGCAGCCGAGCGAAGACGCGCTCGCCGCCTACCTCGCGGCGCACCCCGAGCGCTTCCTCCGGCCCGCCGCGGTGCGCTTCGCGCAGGTGCTCGTCGGGGCCGAGCGCCACGGCGCGGCGCTCGCGGACGACGCGGCGGCGCTCGGCGCACGACTCGCCACGCTCGGGCCGGACGAGGGGCGCGCCCTCTCGGACCCCTCGCTCCTGCCCGCCGAGGTCGCCCTCGCGTCGGAGCGCCGCATCGACGCCGTCTTCGGCCAGGGCTTCGGCGCAGCCGTGCTCGCCGCCCCCGAGGGCCGCTGGGTGGGGCCGCTGCGCTCGTCGTACGGCCTGCACTTCGTGTGGCTGCGCGAGCGCGCGGCGGGGGTGCTGCCCGCTCTCGCGGAGGTGCGCACCGAGGTGCGCGCCGCCCACGACCACGACGCGCGCGAGGCGCGCGTGCGCCAGGCGCTCGGGCGGTTGCGAGCGGCCTACGCGGTGGAGCTCGCGCGGCCATGAGGCGGCACGCGGTGCTCGCACTCGCGGGGCTGCTGCTCGCGGCCGCGCTCGTGTGCGGCGCGCGCCCGGCGCTCGCCCACCCGCTCGCGCCCCTCGGCCTCGAGGTGAGCGAGCTCGCGGGCGGCTGGCAGGTACGACTCAAGCGCCCGCTCGTGCAGCCGCGCGGGGCAGCGTTCGCGCCGCGACTTCCGGACGCCTGCCGCGCCGCGGGACCGCCGAGCATCGAGACCACCGACGACGCCGTCATCGAGACGACGACCTTCGACTGCGGCGCGCTCGGGCTCGCGGGCGCCGAGCTCGGCGTCGACGGCCTCGGCGAGACGGGGCTCGACGCCGTCGTGCGCGTCACCTTGCCCGGCGGTCGGGTCGAGCGCGCGCTCGTCACGGCAGCCCGTCCGCGCTGGCGCGTGCCGACCGAGCCGCATCCGCTCGAGCTCGCCGCGAGCTACCTCGGGCTCGGCGTCGAGCACCTGCTCACGGGCGCCGACCACCTCGTGTTCCTGCTGGGCCTCTTGTTCGTGCGGAGCGCGCGCCGGCGGCTCCTCGCGGTCCTGACGGCGTTCACCGCCGGGCACGCCGTCACGCTCGGCCTCGCCTTCGCGCTCCGCGCCTCCATGCCGCGCGCGCCGGTCGAGATCGCGATTGCGGCGAGCATCGTGTTCGTCGGGCTCGAGATCCGGCACGGGCGTCCAGCCCGGCCGGTGCGCCTGGCGTGGCTGACGGCGCTCGGCTTCGGCCTCGTGCACGGCCTCGGCTTCGCCGGCGCGCTCGCGGACGCGGGCATGCCGGCCCACGAGGCGCCGCTCGCGCTCGCGAGCTTCCACGTCGGGCTCGAGCTCGCGCAACTCGCGGTCGTCCTCGCCGTCCTCGGCGTCGCGCGCCTGTGCCGCCCGCTCTTGCCGACCCACGGCTTCGTCACGCGCACGCTGCCGGCGTACGCCATCGGCGGCGTCGCGAGCATGTGGCTCGTCGAGCGCGTGTGGGCGGCCGCGGGTTGACCGCCCGAGCCGAGCCCGCGTTCAGGGTGGCGGGCGGTGGTCGACGTCGACGAGCAGGACGGCCGTGTCGTCGCGGGTCGGGACGCGCACTTTCGTGCCTTCGAGCTGCAGGCCCTCGGCGCGGAACCCGACCGAGGCGTGCCCGTGCAGGAAGCCGGGTGGGCGCTCACCCTGCACGGCCGCGAGGTCGCGCCGCGCGGTCTCCGCCGCCACGAGCCCCGCGAGCTGGCGCTCGCCCGCGGCGTCGAGGGACACCTCGTCGCGCGTGGCGACGAGCGCGATGACCTCGTGACCGGCCGGCGCGAGCAGCTCGAACCAGCTGCCCTGCGGGATGCGCGCCGGCGTCGCGCCGATGCACGTCGGCGCCTCGGGCCAGATGACGCGCGCCGAGCCGTCGGGGCCGAGGTTGACGACGTACACGTAGAGGCACTCGCTCGCCGAGACGACGAAGGAGACGCGCTCGCCCGTGTAGAGCGGCGCGTCGAGCGAGACGCGCTCGGCCTGGCCGTCGCGCTCGACCACGAACGCCTCGAGCCCGAGCTCCGCCGGCCCCGAGGGCGCCGGCGGAGCGGGGTACGTCGTCATCCGGTAGCGCGAGGCTCCCACGAGGTAGGGGCCACAACCGGCGAGCGCGAGCGCGAGCCCGGCAGCCCACAGCGAGACGGCGCCGCGAGTCATGGCATCAGCATGACACGCGGACGGGGCGCGCGCAGGTGGTCACGACGTGCGAGGCAGCTGCCCCGGGAACGGCAGATCGTCGCCGGCGCTCGCCGCATCCCGGGCCTCGCCGACGTCCTCGAGACTCAGCAGGCCGAGCTGCCCGTCGTGCCGGCACAGGAGGCACGGCAAGTGCAGCCGCCGCATCGCCCCGAGCGCCTGCTCCACCGTGGCGGATGGGTCGATCCACGCGGGCATGACGTCGATGCAGTCGAGCAAGAGATCGTCCCGCCCCGCCGCCTCGAGCGCCGAGCCCGACACGACGCCGACGCACTCTCCCTGCGCCATGACGGCGAGGTACGGGAGCCGCTCGCGTTCTGCCAGCCGGCGTGCCGCCGCCACCGACAGGAGCGCGCTCGCATAGGGCGCAGGCCAGTGATGGATCTGGTCCACCGTGATGAGCGCCGCGAGCGTTCGCGGCCGCGGGCCTGCCCGTACCCCCGCCTCCGCCGTGCTCGTGGCCACCATTTTTTTCCCCCCCGTTGCACACATCGCTACTTCACCTCCGCCGCCCGTCGCGGCCTTGCCAACCGGGTGGGCCAGCGAGGACGTGCGCGCCACCCGCGGCGACTGCGCAAGCCCGTCCTCACGTTGGACCGCCCCACCCTCATCCGAACAGTGTACCTCCGCCCGCGGGGGGTGCGTGCTAACTTCGACACGCTCGGCCACTCCGTCCGGAGGAAGCATGCAAGATCCAGCAGTTGCGTCCGTGAGCCCCGCGCCGCGCCCGCCACCCACCAGGCTCGTCCACGTGGTCTGGGAGTACACGCTGCGCTGCGACCTCGCGTGCCAGCACTGTGGCTCGCGCGCCGGTCGTTCCCGCGCGAGCGAGCTCACCACGGACGAGGCGCTCGACGTGGTGCGCCAGGTGGCCGAGATGGGAGCGAGCGAGGTCTCCCTCATCGGCGGAGAGGCGTACCTGCGCGAGGACTGGGACGTCGTCGCCCGCGCCGTCACCGAGGCGGGCATGACGTGCACCATGGTCACCGCCGGGCGCGGCATGACGCCCGAACGCGCGGCGCGCGCGGCGGCCGCCGGGATCCGCAGCGTGTCGGTGTCGCTCGACGGCGTCGGCAGCACTCACGACGCGCAGCGGGGCGTCGCGGGCGCGTTCGCGTCGGGGCTCGCGGCCGCGCGGAACCTGCGAGCCGCGGGCGTCGAGATCTCCGTCAACACGCAGATCAACCGCCTCACCTTCCCGGAGCTCGACGAGCTGTTCGAGATCCTCGCGACCGGTGGCTTTCACAGCTGGCAGCTGCAGCTGACCGTGCCCATGGGACGCGCCGCCGACCACGCCACCTGGCTCCTGTCGCCCGACGATCTGCTCGACGTGATCCCCAAGGCCGCGGAGCTCGCGGAGCGCGGGCTCGCGCGCGGCGTGCGGCTGTGGCCGGGCAACAACCTGGGCTACTTCGGCCCCCACGAGGACATGCTGCGCGGGCGCCTCGTCGCCGGCAGCTACTTCTCGGGCTGCACCGGCGGCCGCTACACGCTCGGCCTCGAGGCGGACGGCACCGTCAAGGGCTGCTCGGCGCTGCCGACCGCCTCGTACGCGGGCGGCAACGTCCGCGCGCGCCCGATCCGCGAGATCTGGGAGCAGGCGCCCGAGCTCCGGCTGGCCCGCGACGAGGCCGTCGAGCTCTGGGGCTACTGCGCGGGCTGCTACTACGCGGACGTGTGCCGCGCTGGCTGCATCTTCACCGCGCACACCTTCTTCGCGCGGCCGGGCAACGACCCCTACTGCCACCACCGCGCACTCGAGCACGACCGGCAGGGCCTGCGCGAGGAGCTCACGCTCGCCGAAGCGCCCGCGGGCGTGCCGTTCGACCACGGGCGCTTCGAGATCGCGCTCCTGCCCGCACGCTCGCCGGCCGAGCGCGCGCGCGTGCGCGACGAGGCGCGCGCGCGTGTGCTCGCGGGGCTCGCCGGCCCCGCTCCGTCGCCGCTGCCCCGCTGAGCGGCGCCGCGCCCGGTCGCTGCCCCCCCGTTGCCGCGCCACGGCGCTCGTTCTAACGAGCGGCATGCGCTCGCTCCTCGCTCTCGGTCTCACGAGCACGCTCCTCCTCGCGACCACCGGCTGTCCGGCGCCACAGCCCGCGGTCGACCCCGTCCCGGGCTCGAGCTCGACGGCGACGCCAGGGCCCGACGGTGGCAAGGCGGGGCCCGCCGGCCCCAAGACCGACCCGTGGGCGATCGCGGGCGAGCTCGCGCGCGAGGAGATCCCGGCGCGCCCGCCGTCGCTGCCGCTCGTGAAGACCGCCCTGCCGGCGCTGCCCAAAGGCCTGCCGAAGCCGCCCGCGAGCTGTGACCCGCTCGTCAAGGCGCAGCCGAAGCCGGCCGCGTGCACCGACCGGCCGGCGACGCTCGCAGCGCTCGACGACGCCCTCGGCCAGACCGACTCCGCCCTGCGCGACCTCGCGCTCGCCGCCCTCGAGGCCTGTCCCGAGCTGCCTGCCGGGATGGTGCGCGCGCTCCGGGCCGACCTCGGACCGGTGGAGTGCGCCGACGCGCTCGTGCGGCCGGTGCTCGACGGCAAGGTCGACGGCATGGACGGCGCCGTCCACGACACGCTCGCGGCGCTCGGGCTCGCGGGCATGCTGAGCCGCGCGGTCAAGGGACCGCCCACCATCCCGCCCCCGCACACGAAGGAGGCCGTGCTCGCGCTCCACAACGGCCCCTTCAAGGCGTGGACCAACGAGCAGGCCGCGGCGATCCAGTCGCTCGCCGAGGCGGGCTCGAAGCTTCGCTACTACGCGCGCGCCATCGCCGCGGTCGAGGCGGGCATGGCGGATCTGCGCTTCATCGACGCCGTGCGCGAGCTGCCGATCCCGGACGAGTTCAAGAAGGACGCGGACCTCGAGGCGAGCTACCTCGGCGGGCTCGAGCAGGCGCTCGATCAGCGCAAGGTCCGCGGTCGCGACGCTGCTCTCGTCGGCCTCGGGGCGCTCGCGGCCATCGGCTACATCGCCGACGCGCGCGTCACGCGCACGCGCGACATGCTGTCGCGCATGTACGGCGGCCGACCGGTCGACGCGCTCGACGCCCTACGCCTGCCGCCGCTGCCGGCCGCCCCTGCGAACGGCTCGCTCGAGGGCCGCCTCGCCGGCAAGCTGCCGACCTTCTACGCCGAGCTCTTGCTGGCGCCCGAGAGCGCCAGCGACGCGGGCATCCTGCGCACGCTCTTGTCCCGCGGCATCGCGCCGCGCGCCCGGACGGCGCTCGCGGGCGCGAGCCTCGACCCGACCGCGCGTCTGCTCTACGCCGCCGGGCGCCTGCGCCTCGGGCTCAACTACTGGCGCGCGGTGGACGTCGACGAGGCGGTGCGCCTGCTCGCCGAGTGGCCCACCGGGACGACGCGCGTCGAAGAGGCCAACCTGCTGCTCGCGGTCGGCCTCGCGCTCCGGGGCGGGCCCCGGAACGCGGGCGACATGATGCTCCGGGCGCCGCTCGACGAGCTCGGCATCGGGCGCGTCGAGGCGCTCGACGCCCTCGCGGCCGCCGGCGGGCCCTACGCCGGCCTCGCGGCCTTCGATGCCGCGATCGTGCGCCAAGTGGCGGCACCGGCCCAGGCGGACGCCGGCTACTGGAAGGAGCTCGCGGCCCGCTACCGCGCCGCCGCCGGTCGGTTGACCGACCCCGCCGACCAGCGCGAGGCGAGCGAGCGCGCGCGCGAGGCCGAGGCGACGAGCGAGGCCATCGCCAAGCGGCCGAAGGACGGCTGAGCCCCCCTCGGGCGGCCCCACACGGCCCGGCCCAAGCCTGGCGCGACCCCCGCTACGCATCGGGCACGACGGCGCTACGCACCTGGAGTCGAGATTCCGACGCCCGCGACCGGGTTGCGCGCGATTCGGCACGCAGCGACACGGCACACTTCGTGCTTCATGCCCTCCACTGCGCCATGGACAAGGCCCGCCTCTGGTTTCAGCTCGAGAAGCTCGTCGTCACGACGCTCGTGGCCACGCCCTGCGTCGTGGGCTTCCTGCTCGTCGAGCACCGGATCGTCGCGTACACGGCCGCGGGCGGCTCGTACGTGCAGCTCGAGACCTGGCTCGACAAGTACATCCCGTTCGTCCCGATCTTCGCGTACCCGTACTACCTCTACTACCTCTGGGTGCTGCTCTCGGTGCCCGCGGTGCGGCAGCGCGGCGAGTTCTATCACGCGGTCGCGGCCATCTCGCTCGTGCAGATCGTGGCGATGGTGACCTACGCGGCGTTCCCCTCGTTCATGCAGAGACCGGAGGTCGTCGGGGACGGCCTCGGCACGGACCTCGTCCGCAAGATTTACCAGATCGATCCGGGCTTCAACGTGATGCCGAGCCTGCACGTCGGGCACTCGACCCTCGTGGCGCTCCTCTACCGCTCCTATCACCGGCGCTGGTACCCGCTCATCGCGGCCGGCACGGCGCTCATCTGCGCCTCGACGGTGCTCATCAAGCAGCACTACGTCATCGACCTGCCGGCGGGCTTCGCGCTCGCCATCGCGGCCTTCTACGTGACCGTGCCGGTGCGCAGACTGGTCGAGCGGCGTGCGCTCGCGCGCGGCGCCCGCCAGGCGACGACCACCCCCGCGACCTCCTGCTAGCCTGCACCGGTCCACGGCCGCAGCCGCGGGAGCCAGCGACGCACCCGCGCGCGGTACCGCGCCCAGTCGCCGCCGAAGCGCGACGCGAGCCACGGCTCCTCGCGCCTCACGACGCGATGGTGGAAGCCGGCGGCCAACGCCGCCACGTACCCAGCCAGGACAGGTGAGACGAACAGCACCGCCCAGCCCGACACGAGGGTGAGGACCCCCACGTACATCGGGTTCCTCACGTGCCGGTACAGCCCCACCGTGACGAGCTTCTGCGGCGGATCCCAGGGTGCCAGCGTGCCCTTGCCCGACACGAAGAAGTCCCGGACGCACCACACGAGCAAGACCAGACCGAGCGCCATCACGGGCGCGCCCGGAAGGAACACGGAGCGCCACGGGTCGAGGTACGCGAGCGCCGCCGGCACGACGAACGCCGCCAGCCCGGGCAGGAGCAAGAAGGCCAGCAAAGCGCGAAGCAGCACGGCGACGCAATCGTAGGCGCTCGGCGACCGCGGACGCCAGCGCGCGGCCGCGCGCGCCGCTCCCGCACCCCGGAGGGCCCGCAGCTCGCGGTCGCACTCGCGCTGGCGACGTGCGATGATCGAGGCGTTTCGCGCGCTTCGGAGGTCCCATGGGCAGGCTTCGTCACGGCTTGATCGGCGTCGCGCTCGGCGCGGGCACGGCGCTCGCCGCGGCGTTCGGCGGCTGCACGCTCGCGCGCGAGGGCACCCTGAGCCAGGAGTGCCGGACGACCGCCGAGTGCGACGACGCGAGCCCCTGCACCGAGGAGAGCTGCAGCGCCGCGGGCACCTGCGACCGCACGGTCCTTCCGGACCACGTGCTGCCGGACGCCGAGCAGGTGCCGGCCGACTGCAAGCGGCTCGAGTGCAGCGCCGGCGAGCTCGTCGCGACCGACGATCCGCTCGACCTCTCGGACGACGCCAACGACTGCACGGTCGACGCCTGCACCGCGGCCGGCCCGGTCCACACGCCGAAGGGCGTCAGCGAGCCGTGCACCGACGCGCAGGGCGATCCCGGCCTGTGCACCGCCGTGCCGAGCGATCCCGCGGGGGTGAGCTGCCAGGCCCTGTGCACGGCTGCGACCGCCCAGACGGCCTGCGACGACCAGAACGACTGCACGCTCGACAGCTGCGATCTGTCCGGGGGCGTGTGCATCAACGCGCCGCAGAACGACGTCCCCGCGCCCGGGCAGACGGCGGGGGACTGTCAGCTCTCGATGTGCGTGAACGGAGCGGCCACGCAGGTCGTCGACAACTCCGACGCCCCGGCCCCGCCGAACGAGTGCGCGACCACGACCTGCAACGAGGGCACGCCGTCCGTGGTGCCGGACGACCCCGGCACGCCCTGCGGACAGGGCCAGGTCTGCAACGGCGATCCCGTCACGCCCGCCTGCAGCGAGTGCAACCTGCCCTCCGACTGCCCGTCGCAGCTGCCGGACGACGAGTGCCGGACGCTGACCTGCACGAGCCACGTCTGCGGCGTGAGCTACACCCCGGTCGACACGGCCCTCGCACTCCAGGTCGCCGGCGACTGCAAGCGGCTCGTGTGCGACGGCGCCGGCGGCACGAAGGAGAACGTGGACACGGCGGATCTGCCCGTGGACGGCAACGAGTGCACGTCGGACGTCTGCAGCGCGCAGGGCGTCGCGAGCAACCCCCCGAACGGCAGCGGCCCGTGCGGGAACGGCGGCACCTGCGCCAACGGTGTCTGCGGCTGCACGACGGAGGCGCAGTGCCCGACCGACACGTTCTGCCGCAATTACTCGTGCACGGCGGGAAGCTGCGCGTTCGTGGCGACGAACGTCGGCGTCGCGCTCTCGGCCGGGCAGACGGCCCACGACTGCCAGGAGCTGCGCTGCGACGCCGCGGGCGACGTCGTGTCGGTGGTGGTCGACGACCCGCCGGCCGACGACAACAACGTCTGCACGCTCGAGCTCTGCGCGAACGGCGCCCCCACGGTGTCGAACGCCCCGCTCGACACCACCTGCGAGACGACCCGCTTCTGCGACGGGGCCGGCAGCTGCGTGGCGTGCAACGCGAGCACCCAGTGCGACCCGAGCGGCTGCGGCTGCAGCCAGTGCACGGCGAACGCCTGCGTCGCCGCCGCCTCCGGCACGGTCGCGGCCTGCCAGGTCGCCGGCGACTGCGAGAGCAACCAGTGCGACGGCAGCGGCGGCACGACCGTCGTCGTGAACCAGCAGGACGTCCCGGTCGACAACCAGCAATGCACGCTCGACCAGTGCGCCGCGAACGGGACCCCGAGCAACCCCGCGGCCCCGGCCGGCTCGGCCTGCAACGAGAACGGCGGCAAGGTGTGCGACGGCGCGAAGCACTGCTACGGGTGCCTCAGCGTCGCCAACTGCGCCCTCGGGCAAGTGTGCACCGGCAGCCACGAGTGCAAGACCCTGGATGCCTGGCCGTGCTCCGGGGACCTCGAGTGCGAGTCGGGCTTCTGCGCCGACGGCCTGTGCTGCAACAACGCCTGCACGGCGCTCTGCAAGCAGTGCGACTACGTGCTGTCGCTCGGGACCTGCGCGAACGTCCCGACCGATCAGACGCCCGACGCCGAGTGCCCGAACCAGGGCGAGAGCTGCAAGAGCGGCGCCTGCAAGAAGGTCAACGGCCAGGCCTGCGCGGGCAAGGCCGAGTGCGTGAGCAACGAGTGCGTGGACGGCGTGTGCTGCAACACGGCCTGCGGTACGGCGTGCTGGGCGTGCAGCCAGGCGAAGACCGGCGCCGCCGACGGGACGTGTGCGCTCATCACCTTCGACACCGATCCCAACGACGATTGCAGCAGCACCAAGTGCTGCCAGCTCGGGTTCTGCCTCGGCAGCAACTGCTGAGCGGGGCGGGGCCCGCGACTACGCGGGCGGCGGCGCGTCCGCCGGGTCGGCGAGCGCGCGGGCGGTCAGCCCGTCGACGCGGCGGAGCGCGGGGAAGAGCCACGCGAAGAGCGCGACGACGAGACAGGTGCCCGCGCCGCCCACGACCACCGCCGGCACCGTCCCGAGCCACGCCGCCGTGACGCCCGACTCGAACTCGCCGAGCTCGTTGGAGGCGCCGATGAAGACGAGGTTGACGGCGCTGACGCGGCCGCGCATGGCGTCGGGCGTCGCCAGCTGCACGACCGCGTGACGCACGAACACGCTCACCATGTCGGCGGCGCCCGCGACGACCAAGAAGGCGAGCGACAGCGGGAGCGAGCGCGACAGGCCGAACCCGACGGTCGCGAGGCCGAACACGCCGACCGCGACGAGGAGCTTCGCACCCGCCCGCCGCTCGACGGGGCGCACCGCGAGCCACAGCGCCATGACGGTCGCGCCCGCGGCCGGCGCGCTCCGCAGCATGCCGAGCCCGATCGGGCCCGCGTCGAGCAGGTCGCTTGCGAACACGGGCACGAGCGCGACGGCGCCCCCGAGCAGCACGGCGAACATGTCGAGCCCGAGCGCGCCGAGGATCATCTTGCGGCGCCACACGTAGCGCAGGCCCGCCGCGAGGCGTCGCCAGGAGCCCGCCTCCCGCGGCACGACGCGCAGCGGGACCGGCACCCCCACGAGCGCGAGCGCCGCGACGAGCTCGAGCCCGAACGCCGCGCCGTACACCTCGGCGGCGCCGCCGGCCCAGGCGTACGCGACGCCGCCGAGCGCCGGACCCGCGACGGTGGCGGCGTGCCAGATGGACGAGCCCCACGCGACGGCGTTCGGGAAGTGCTCGGGCGCGACCAGGTTCGGGACGAGCGCCTGCCCGGCCGGCCCCGCGAAAGCACGCGCCGTGCCGATGGCCGCGAGCACGGCGTAGATGGCGACCACGCTCGGCGTCCGGCCGAAGGACATGGCGCAGAGCGCCGCCGAGCAGCCCGCCTGCACGAGGTAGGAGACGACCAGCACGCGCCGCCGATCGAGCCGGTCCGCGAGGTCGCCGGCCGGCAACGTGAGCAGGAGCGCCGGCAGGAACTGCGCGAGCCCGACGTACCCGAGGTGCAGGGGCTCGCCGGTGATGGCGTACACCTGCCAGCCGACGGCCACGCCCTGCATCTGCGCGCCGAGCGTCGCGACGAGTCGCCCGAGCTGGTACCGCCGGAACGCGGGGTAGCCGAGGGCCGCGGCAGCGCGGGTCGTCGCCATGGCGCGGCGCTCAGCCGGAGCCCGGGACGGCGGCGGGCGCGCCGGCCACCTGGGCCCCTGCCTCGAGCACGAGCAAGCGCACGCGACCGGTGGCCGCGAGCCGTCCCTCGGCATCGTGCACCGTGCCCTCCCACACGTGACTCGTCCGGCCGCAGGCGAGCGGCCGCGCGACGACCGAGAGCTTGCCCGCGCGCACGGCGCGCAGGAACGAGGTGTGGTTCTCGAGGCCCACGACCCCGCGCCCGGCGGACATGGCGTGGAGCGCCGCGCCCATCGAGGCGACGGCCTCGATGACGCCCGCGTACACGCCGCCGTGCACGAGTCCGTACGGCTGGCGGTGCACGTCGCCGACCTCGACCTCGGCCACGACCTCGGCACGCGTGGCGCGGAGAACGGTGAGGCCCATCGCGTGGTTCCAGCCGCCGCGCGCGTCGGCCGCGCGGATCATGGCGGCGAAGTCCTGATCGTCGGGGTCCGGCATGGCCCGTCCTAACACGGGCGGGCGCCTTCAGCCGCCGCTCGCGAGGATGGCGGCGACGATCCGGTCCTCGACCTTCTGGAGGCTCTGCACCGGCGCCGCAAACCCCGCGAAGATCATGGCGAACGCGACCGGCTCACCGCGCGCCGTCGTCGCGTAGCCCGCCAGCGACGACAGGCCGCTCATCGAGCCGGTCTTCGCGCGCACCTTCGTCTCCGCGGCCGTGCCCCTCATGCGCTGGCCCAGCGTGCCGTCGACGCCGGCGACGGGCAGGGCCTCCTCGAGCGCCGCGAGCGCGGGCTCGGTGCGGGCGAGCGCAAGGAGCCGCGCCAGCGCGGTGGCCGTGACGAGATTGTAGCGGGACAGGCCGGAGCCATCGACCCACACGAGCTCGTCGAGCGGCACGCCGCGGCCGGCGAGCCAGGTACGGATGGCCGCGATGCCGTCCTCCGCGGTGCCGGCGCGTCCGGTCTCGTGGTGCGCGAGGTACTTGAGCAGGCACTCGGCCGTGAGATTGTGACTCGTCTTCAGCATGTGGCGCACGAGCTCGCCCACCTTGCGGGCGCGCCGCGCGAGCGTCGTCACGCGCGCGGGCGAGCGCCCGTAGCCCTTCGGCTCGAGCTTCACGTTCCCTGCCTCGAGCCCGCGCTTGACGATCTCGAGCGCGATGGCCTGCGGAGCCCACACGGAGATGCGCCGCTCGACGGGGTCGGCGCCGCGCTCGATCGGGCCCGAGACGAGCACGAGGTTGTCGCGATCGCCGGGCCGGCGCTCGACCTCGAGCGGCTCCTTCTTCTTCTCGGCCACGGTCTTGGCCCGGTTGTCGATGTGCACCGCACGCGTCCGCGGGATGAGCGACACCTTGGGCTTGTCGCCGACCTCGTCGGCGGGCTCGACCTTCACGACGACGGTGTTGCCGTTCACCGACAGGGGCGACAGGTACATGGCGTCGGGGTCGGGCTCGTCGTCCCACATCCAGCCCTTGCCCCAGTAGACGTCGTCGAAGCACGACAGGTCGGCCTTGAGCACGTAGCTCCGCTCGGCGTCGAGCCGGGACGCCGCCTCGACGGCGAGCGCGGCGAGCTCGTCCGCGCGGAGCAGGCTGTCGCCGCAACCCTTGAGGAAGAGCGTCCGGCCGTCGTCGGCGACCGACAGCGTGGTCTCGAGCTCGTGCTCGGCCCCGAGGATGCCGAGGGCCCCGGCTGCCGTCAGGAGCTTCAGGTTCGAGGCGGGCGCGAGCAGCCGCTCGGCGTCGTGCTCGTACAGCGTCGCGCCGGTCGCGAGCGACAGGACGCGGATGCCGGCCGTGGTGCGCGGCAGCACGCCGTCGCGCAGCACGCCGTCGATCGCCTCGCCGAGCGGCGTTGCGAGCGCGGGCACCGGGCTCGGCACGACGGGCGCGATCGGAAGCGCGAGCTTCGCCGTCGCCTCGCGGGGCGGCGCCGGGCAAACGGGCTCGCCCACGAGCGGCGGCGCGACCGCGCAGGCGGACAGGGCCGCGAGGAGCAGCAACGCGCCGCCGCGTGGGGCGCAACGGGCGTCGAGCGAACGGGCGCGAAGGACGCTCGTCATCGCTCTCTCGAGCGGCAGCGCCCGTCGAGGCAGGCGGCCTCACAGCCATAGGGCGACCACAGGTAGCCCTCGCACCCGGCCGCCTGCCACGCCGCCTCGAGCGGTGCGAGCTCCGCCTGACTCGCCGCGGCGACGGCCCCGGGACAGCTCCGCACGAGGGCGTTCGGACACACGGGCCCCCCGTAGCACACGCAGTCGGCGTCGCGACCGCAGCGCGCGTCCCGGTCCGCCCAGCGAGCCTCCGCCGCGGCAAGCGCGGAGCCGAGGGCGGCGCAGGACGAGCCGGCCGGCGCCGCCGCACGGGCGAGCGGCGCGCGCGCGGACGCGGTCGGAGCGGGCGCCGCGGCGGTGGGCCCGCTCGCCGGGACGGGCTCGCGCGTCGAGCCGGGGGCCTCGCGACCCGCCGCGCAGCCGAGCCCGAGCGCGAGCAGGGCGGCGAGGCACGCCCGCGCACGGTCGCGCAGGGGCTCCGGGGTCGCGGCACCGGTCGGCACCTGCGTAGGGTAGTACGTCGGGCCGGAAGTGCGTACGTGGCGGTGAAAGATCGAGGTCACCAGCGGCGTTCCAGCCCTCCTGAGGATCACCACCATGCATCGAATCGCCGTCGCCGCCCTCGTCCTCTCGAGCCTCGCCTGCCGCAGCGAGGCCCCGTCTCGGACCCCCCTGCTCGCCTCGCCGGCCCTCACGATCACGGCGCCCGACGCGGCGGCGGACACGCCCGCCTCCACCCGGCTGCCGCCCGCCGACCCGCCGCCCCGCGGGGTCGCGGCCCCCGAGCCTCCGCCCGCGGCGCCGCCCGACCCCTACGCCGCCGCCCGCTGCGGTTACATCGAGGTGCGGCTCGGCCAGGAGGCGCCGGTGCGGCTGCACGAGCGACAGCGGCTCGAGGTCGTCGATCCGCGCGTCGCGGGCGTAGCGCGGCGCATGCACCTCGACGCCGACGACACCCGCCCGCAGGCGCGGATCGTGAGCGTGTACCTCGGCGGGGACGAGCGCCTCGACCGCGCGTCGCGCCTCAGGCTGAGCGTCCCCGCCAAGCACGTCACCGGGCCGAACGGCGGCGTCGAGGAGATCGAAGGCAAGGACGTCCGGGTAGAGCTTGCCGAGCTCGGCCCGCCCGGCGGTCACGGCCGCGGCTCGTTCCGCGCCAAGGTCGAGCTCGACGGCCGGCTCGTCCCCATCGTGGGCGACTTCGACGTGTGCCGCCTGCCGGATCGCGACGCACCCTGAGGGGCGCGCGGGCTCGAATGTCGCGGGCGCCGGGCACGCCCGGGGCTACGATCGACGCGGAGGCACCGTGAAGATCCGCGATCTCATCCCGGTGGCGCTCGGCGACGTGCCCCCCGACGTGCTCGTGCGCAACGGCCGCATCCTCGACGTCTTCTCGGGCGAGCTCGAGACGGCCGACATCGCCATCTGCGGCAAGCGCATCGCCGGCATCGGCGCCTACGGCGACGCCGAGCGGACGATCGACGCCGCGGGAAGCATCGTCTTGCCGGGCTTCATCGACGCGCACGTGCACATCGAGAGCTCGCTGCTCGTGCCGCGGCAGTTCGCGCGCGCGGTGCTGCGGCGCGGCACGACCACCGTCATCGCGGACCCGCACGAGATCGCCAACGTGCTCGGGACCGCGGGCATCGACTACATGATCCGCGCGACCGAGGGCGTGCCGCTCGAGGTGTACTTCGCCCTGCCGTCCGCGGTGCCGGCCACGCGCCTCGAGACCGCGGGGGCCTACCTCGGGACCGAGGACATGGTGGAGCTGCTCGATCGGCATGCGCGCCGCGTCATCGCCCTCGGCGAGGTGATGAACTACCCGTCCGTCCTCGCACGCGACCGCGAGCTCTTGACCAAGATCGAGATCCTGCGCTCGCGGCACAAGAAGATCGACGGCCACGCGCCCGGGCTCACGGGCAAGCGGCTCAACGCCTACCTGTGCGCCTTCATCCGTTCGGACCACGAGTGCACGACCGCGAGCGAGGCGCGCGAGAAGGGCTCGAGCTGCCCGTGGCGGGCCTGATGTCGAACCTCGAGCTCGGCGAGGTCGTGCCGAGGCTCCGCGCGCTCCGCGCCGCGCTCCGCGCCTGCGGGACGGAGCGCGAGGTGTTCATGACCCTGTCCTTCGTGCAGCTCGCCGTCGTCCCCGCGCTGCGCCTGACGGACCGCGGTCTCGTCGACGTCGAGGCGCAGCGCTTCGTCGATCTCTGGGCCGGCTGAGCGCCGGCCCGTCCCGGCGCGTGCGTCAGTGGATGTGGATGTCGACGTGGGCGCCGTCGCCCTTGCCCCACTTGCCCTTGCCCTTGCCCTTGCCCTTCCACTTGCCGTGGCCATGACCGTGGCCGTGGCCGTGGACGAAGATGTCCCAGTCGTCGACCACGTAGAGGGCGTAGTGCGGGCGGTGGTGGTCGACGACGATGACGTCGCCGCGCCAGTGACCGCAGAGCGCGACGTGGACCGCGCCGGGCCGGACGACGACCACCGTGAGGTGGACGGGCTCGATCTTCACCGCCAGCTTGGCCGTGAGGTAGGTCTGGTCCGGCGCGGGAGCGAGCTCGAGGTACTGCGACTTCTCGCCCGCGAAGGCGAGCTTCACCTTGCGATCGCCCACGGCGACGGGCTCGAGCTCGGCGTCGAGCACGTAGACGCGCACCTCGCCGCTCGTCTTGTGGGCGACGATCTCGACGACGTCGCCGCCGACCACCTGCACGACGCCGCCGTGCGGCCCCTTGGCGTCGCGGGCCACGCCCCCGTCGACCTGCGCCGGCGCCGACGCGACGAGCCCGCGCGTGCCCGTCGCGGGCACGTGCAGGACGCCGGTCAAGGGCTTGCCCTGCACCTCCACCGTGTAGCGAATCTCGGTGAGCTCCGCCCGCAGCGGGCCGACCTCGGCGCGCATCGCGCCCGGGCTCGGCGCGAGCGCGACCTCCGCCGCGGGCGCCGCAGGCGTCGCAGCGCCGAGCGGCTGCACCGCGAGCGTGCCCTTCGCGGGCTCGATCCGTGTGCCATCCGCGCCGCGCGCCGCGAGCCACACGTGGCCCTCCGGATCGACGACCCAGCTCAGACGCACGTCGCCCTGCTGCTCGACGAGGGCGGCGCTCTCGTCCATGGCCGCCGGCGGGAGCGCCGACACCGCACCGCTCGCCGGCTCCTCCGCCGCCGCCGACGCCGTGTCCTTGCTGCAACCGAGCGCGCCCGTCAGGGTCACGAGCCCGAGCGCCCCCACGACCACGAGCCAGGTGTTTGCCGCGTGTTTCATCGCCACCATCCTCCGTTCGGCCGCGCCCCCGAAGCGCGACGGGATGAGGTGGACTTCGCACGGTGCGTGCCAGGCTGCGCAGGCGCGGTGCGCACGTTCTTTCGCACACTTGACACGTCGGAAACGTGCGGCGGGCGCGCCGCAGTGCGCGCGGCTGGACGCGCCGCCGGCTCCGCGGCGCACCCGCCGCGGGCGCGAGGCGGGCGCACTCAGGGGCAGCCGCCGAGCAGGAACGGATCGCTCGCGACGATCGCCGTGGCGGCGAGGAGGCTGTCGTCGAAGGTGCCGGAGAGCACGACGGCCCCGGCGCACAGCTCGCCGTAGGCGGCCTTCGGCAGCAGGCTCGCCCCCATGCCGAAGGTCGCGCTCGCACTCACCGTGCTGTCGACGGGCACGGTGACGGGGAAGCCCGGGCTCGTCGCGAGCGGCAGCGACGCGACGAGGGTCTGGGTGCGATCGGCGTTCTGGACCGAGAACCCGCCGAGCGTCACCGTGCTGTCGCCGGCGGCCCGCGGGCCGAGGTGCAGCTCGATGCCGAAGCTGCCGTCGAGGCTCGTGCCGAGCACCTGATCCGCGACGATGCCGGTCGGGTCGACGATCGTGACCTCCACGAAGATCGTGGCGTCCGTGTCGACGCAGCCCGCGAGCCCGAGCGCCGCCGCACCGAGCACGAGCGCGGCCGCCCGCCCGGAGCCCGCGCCTGTCATGGCTGCCCCGCCTTCGGCTTGATGCCCTTCTGCTCGGCGGCCTCGCAGCCGAGCTTCTCCTGCGTGGGCCCCTTGTCGGTACGCACGACCTTGAACTCCACGCGGCGATTCTTCTCCCAGGCCGCATCGGTGCTCGCCGTATCGAGCGGGCAGTACTCGCCGTAGCCCTGCGGCACGAGGCGCGTGCGTGCGATGCCGCGCGACTGCAGCGCCGCCACGACCGCGTCGACGCGCATCTGCGTGAGCAAGAGGTTGCCCCGGTCGTCGCCGCGCTCGTCGGCGTGACCGCCGACCTCGAGCAGCTCGATCTGCTTGCGCTTCTTCATCACCGCCGCCACCGCGTCGACCACCTTGAGCGACTGCGGCAGGATGCGCGCGCTGCCGGTGGCGAACTGGATCTTCTCGAGGATGATGATCTCGTTGCCCTTGAGCTCGATGTCGCCCTCGTCCGGGCAGCCGTCCTCGTCGTCGACGCCGTTGAAGATCTCGGGCTTGTCGGGGCAGCGGTCGGCGTCGTTCAGGATGCCGTCGCCGTCGCGATCCGGGTTGTCGACCGGGCAGCCGTCGTTCGCCTTGGGCCCCGGCTTGTCCGGGCACTTGTCGAGCTGATCGATGAGCCCGTCGCCATCGGTGTCCTTGAGCTTCACGACCGGACAGCCGGCGGTCTCCTCGGGCCCGGGCTTCTCCGGGCACTGGTCGAGACGATCCGGCACGCCGTCGCCATCGGTGTCGGGGTCGGGGCAGCCCTCGTTGTCCTTCGGTCCGGGCTCGTCGGGGCACTTGTCGATGCGGTCGGGCACCCCGTCGTGATCCTTGTCCTGGATCGAGGGCTCGAACACGAAGCCGATGACGCCGCGCTGACCCGGCGACTGGAAGCCCGGCGTGTAGCCGGCGCCCGCGGCGAACACGAGGAAGCTCCGCTCCTCGACGTAGATCTTGAGCCCGCCGATCGCCTCGGCGCTGACGCGCTGGGCCGTGGCGCTGTCGCCGGTGACGAGCGCGGTCATGTACGTCTCGGCGAAGAGCTCGACCGCCTTGTGCGCCCGGAAGCTCATGCCGTAGCCCGCCGTCACGAGCTGGCCGTACTCGAAGACCCCGTCGCTGAGCTGCGGCAGCCCGTCGGCGCCGAGGCCGAACTTCGCGTTGTCCCCGGTGTGGCCGCGGAAGCCCGCGTTGAGCGCCATGCGCAGCATGTACGGGTCGTCCCAGGTGAAGCGGCGCTCGAGCGCGATCTGCGGCCAGAACCAGACGCCCGGCTCGGAGGCGAGGCTGCGCGGGCCGGCCGAGCCGGTGTTGACGCCGATCTGCACGATGGCGGCGAGGCCGAGCGGGCCCTCGGCCGGCAGGATCATCACCTTGTTGTGCAGCGCCAGGTAGCCGAGGGACTGCCGGTTGAACGGCTTGAGGTCGTAGGTGGCCCCGGTAGGTCCGACGTCCTTGGCGCCGGGACCGGCGCTCAGGGTCACCGGGCCGGTGAGGCCGAACATCCAGCGGTCGAACAGGCCCAGGCTGAACATGAACTGGCCCTCGAAGGAGTGGTCCACGAGCCTGCTCTTGTCGTGGCCGTCCGCGAGGTTCATGAAGCTGTGGCCGTAGTCGATCCACAGCCCGAGCTGCCAGCCGAGGTGGCCGAGCACGTCGGAGCCGTTCACCGACCCGATGCCCTTCGAGTCCACCGGCGGGCGGAAGAGGTGCAGATCGGCGCCGAGCCCGTTGAGGTCCTCGGGCGAGGGCACCTCCTGCTGCGCCCGCGCCTCGAGCGCGGCGCACGACAGCGCCGCGGCGAGCGCAACCCCCGCCGCCGTCCCCACCGAGCTCCGGCCCGCCCGCGCCCGCGCCGGCCGGCCGGAGTCACCGTCTCTGCCCCCGCGGTGTGCGTCCATCTCCTCCGGGGTAACACCCGGCTCGGAGTGGTGTCAATTGGCCGACAACCCGGCTCGACCGAGGCGCGCAGCGCCGAGGGAGAACACGAACTACGGAGAGCGGGTCGGCCGCCGCAGGCGGGCGACCCGACCGACAGTCCGGCTCGACCGAGGCGCGCAGCGCCGAGGGAGAACACGAAGTCGTCGGGCCGGGCCGAGCGGCCTCTGCTACATTCGTGGGGCGATGCTGGGAAGTCTGCGTTCGGCGAGGTTCGCTCCGCTCGCGCTCGCGGTCGCGATCACCGCCAGCCCGGTGCGAGCCGCCACCGACGACGACGCGAGCGACGCTCGGCGCGACACGTTCATCGCGGTCATGGTGGCGGCCTTCGGCGTGTGCGCGGCAGGTGCTCTGCTCCTGTGGCAGCGCCAGCGCGCCGCACGCGCCCGGGAGCGCGCGTGGCACGAGGCGCTCGCGGGCCGCACGACACCGACGATGGGCCGCGTGCCCGCCCCCGACGTCGCAGCCGTGACCGCAGCGGACCCGGCGCACGATGCGGGCGAGGAGCCGGCCGTCGCCGTCGTGACCGCGAGCGGCCGACGGCTCGCGCTCGGGCGCCTCGCCCCGGTGGAGCGGATGCCGCTCTCGTTCATCGCCGAGTCGCGCAGCCGGGGGCGCGCCGAGCCGGACGCCGCGCGCAAGGCGCGCAGCGCCGAGGGCGCGTGGGTCGCACCGCTCGACGAGCCCATGGCCGGCACCACGCGACCGCTGCGCCGGAGCGCCGCGTCCGACGAGCCCGCGGGAGCCGCCCCGCCGGGGAGCGCGCCCGAGCTGCGCCTGCCCCGCGCCGGCGGCTCCAAGATCTGCCCGAGCTGCGGCCGACGCTACGGCGACGACGACGCGATTTGTGGCCGCGACGGCGAGCGACTGAGCGCGCTCAACTGACGCACCGGCCTGCCCGTCCGGCCCTGCCACGCGCCCTCGACCGGTCGCTCGCTTGATCGGGCTCGCTACTTGTCGCTATTCTGACCATCCCGGCAGCGGGACGCCTATGAGCTACGAAGAAGAAGGCAACGACGCCACGCAGATCTACACGCAGGGCACCGGCGCCGAGTGGTCGGTCAGCGTGACGGACGACGACCAGAGGACGATGTCGAGCACCGACATCGCGATCGAGCTCGCCCGCGGGAACCTCAGCCTCACCGACACCTTCGTGTGGAAGGAGGGCATGACCGACTGGTTGCCGCTCGGACAGGTGGCCGAGCTGACCGAGCTGCTGGGCAACAAGGCGCCTGCGGCCGCGCCGCAACCTCAGGCCTACGCCCCGCAACCCCAGGCGTACGCGCCGCAGCCCCAGGCGTACGCATCGCAGCCCCAAGCGCACGCCGCGCCTGCTCCCGCCGGCGACGAGGGACTCGCCGGCACGATGATGATGGACGGGCCGGTGGCGGCGCAGCCGTACGCCTACGGCGCACCGGCACCGGCACAGGCACCGGCACCCGCGGCCGCGGCGCCGGTCGCAGCCCGCCGCGCCGCCAGCCCCTCGGTCGACGTCTTTCAGGCGCGCGGGGATGCGAGCCGGGGTCCCGGCGCCCCCTCGGACTATCCGGGCAAGGCGACCGGCGCCCGCAACGAGGAGTCCTCGCTCTTCAACATCTCGGACCTGAACGCGGCCGCCGCCGCCCGGAGCGCTCCGCCCAAGGCCGCCGTGCCCTCGATCGACCGCGGCCAGCTCGCGCCGCCGGCGCGCAAGAAGAGGACCGAGGAGTTCAAGGGCATCGGCTCGGGCGATCTCGGTATCGGCGGCGCGCTCGGGGGCGCCCCGATGGGCGGGCTCGGCGCGTTCGCCGGGCCCGACGTCACGGCGCCGGTGGCTCCGCCGCCGCCGCCCCCTCCGCAGCCGGTCGCAGCCATGTCCCTGCAGCCGGGCGCCATCGCGGCGGCCACCCTCGTCGCACCGCCGAAGAGCAAGGCTCCCCTGTTCATCGGCATCGGCGCGGTCGTGCTGGTGGGCGCGGCGTTCGGCATCTTCTTCGCGATGCGTGGGGGCGGAGCGGAGGTGGCCGCGAACACGGCCGCCCCGAGCACCCAGGGTGCGACTGCGACCACGGAGCCGACGGAGACCACCACGGCGACGACGACGGGCGAGAAGGTCGCCATGAACGAGCCGGACACCACGGCCTCGGCGGAGGAGCCGGGCGCCGACCCGAGCGCGACCGCGAGCGCGGGCACGACCGCGAGCGCGGGCACGACCGCGAGCGCGAAGGCGACGGGCGGCAAGGACCCGAAGCCCGACAAGACGGCGACCCCGACGCAGACCGCCGCGGCGACGACCACCGCGGCGGCGACCGCGGAGCCGCCGCCCTCGGGTGGCGGCGAGTTCGACGTGTCGGCCGCGCGCGCGCAGCTTAGCGCGAAGGCAGGCGGTGCGCAGGGCTGCGCTCAGCCGGGTGGCCCGACGGGCAGGGGCCAGGCCTCGGTGACCTTCGCGACGAGTGGGCGCGCGAGCGCCGTCACGATCTCGGCGCCCTTCGCGGGCACGCCCGTCGGCGGCTGCCTCTCCGCGCTCTTCCGCGGCTGCGCCGTCCCGCCCTTCTCGGGCAGCGCCATGCAGGTGAGCAAGTCGTTCTTCATCAAATAGCGGGCGCGGCCGCGCGCGTCACGGCTCGGCGTCGCTCGTGAGCGCGAGCGCCGCGGCGAGCAGCTCCACGGGCGCGTCGAAGGCGACCCAGCCGCCGCCGTCGCCGCCGCTGCGCCTGCCGAGCGCCAACAGGGCCTGCACGGGCGCGCGCGAGCCGGGCTTGCCGGCGAGACAGCCCGCGACCCCGGCGGCGTCGACCCAGACGAGCCATCGCGCGGGGCCCGGGAGCGCGCCGAGCGCCGGAGCGCTCGTCGACACGTCGGCGAGCGTGCCCTGCGGCGCGAAGAGCGCGCCGAGCCCGTCGTCGGCCTCCGCGCCGGCCGCGAGCGCGAAGCGCGCGTCGCCGAGCGCGAGCAGCAGAT
>JACRDA010000444.1 GCA_016212965.1 Myxococcales bacterium | reverse complement strand
GGTCCCACGCGGAGCTCGCCCCGCGCGTCGCGCTCGTCGAGACCGCGCAGAGCGACTGGCGGCGCCGGCTCGGCGAGCTCCACGAGCAGGTGTGGGCCGTCGCCGCCCCGCGGGGCACCACCTCGGATCTCGACAACGGCCTGCGCGTGGAGCTTCGCTCCGTCGTCTGCGGCGACCCGGTGCGCGCGAGCGTCGATCGCGTGCACGCGGGCGATCTCCCGACGCCGGAGTGCGCGGTCGAGCTAGCGGTCGAGAACCGGGGCACCGAGAAGCTCCACTTCCGCGACCGGCCCGCGCGGCTCGGGGACCTCGTCGCCCAGATCCTGCGGCCCAAGGACGGCGGCGCCGTGCTCGAGGCGGGCGCGTGCCTGAGCCTCTACCTGCGCGGCGAGCCGCCAGGCCACACGCTCAGTCTCGACGTCCGCCCGGCGCAGCACGCCGTCGTGCGCCTCGTGAGCGAGCAAGCCGCGCTCGCGCTCGGCTCGGGGCGCGCCGACGAGCGCGCGCTCGTGGTCCTCGGTGACGGCAAGGGAGCGGTCTACCTGCGGGCGGACTGACGGCGCTGACCCTAGGACCGCAGCTTGACGACGAAGTAGGTCCCGCCCGCCTTCTGCTCGACGGCGAGCAAGCGCTTCTCGTGCTTCTGCAGGTGCAGGACCGCCTTGCGATCGAGCTCGTCCTTCACCTCGACCGACACGCGGCCCCCCTCCTCGCTGCCGACCGTGACCTGAAAGTCGAAGCCCGCGTGCACCGCGATGGCGCGCGCCGCCTCGAACATGGCCTGGGCGCGCGCCACGACGGCCGGATCGTCCGCGGCCGGCTCGGGCGCCTTCTGTTTCGTGGCAGCCGGCGTCTCGGGTCGGGTCGACTTGAGCTCGTCCCGCACGCGCCTGCGCGCCTCGGGGTCGGGTTGCGCCGCCTTCGCCGCGGCGGGCTCGGGCTTGGTCAGCGCGGGCTCGGCCTTCGCGGGCGGGGGCTCGGCCTTCGGCTGGGCGAGCGCCTTGTCGGCCGCGGGCTTGTCGCTCGCGGGCTTCTTGGCGGGCGCCTCCTCGAGCCGCGCCCGCGCCTTCTCCAGGCGCGCGAGGCGCTCTTCCAGGCTGGCCGCGCGCCGCTCGGCGCCGAACGCCTTGCCGAGTGCGACGACCGCGAGCAGCGCGGCCACCGCCGCGACCGCGAGGGCGACGACATCCATGCCCGAAGCCTCACCGGGAACGCGCCGCCGCGCAAGTGCGGCGCGTCACCCCGGGGCGCGGCGGCTACTCGAGCACGCCGTCGAGCTCCTTGTTCACGGCCTGCTGCCCCACGGTCGTCGTGCCGTCGAGGGACGACAGATCCGTACCGGAGAGCCCGAGCGGCACCGCGAGCGCCCGCCGGTGGAAGGCCTCGACGAGCTTCTGGGCCTGCTCCTCGGCGGTCGGGGGTTTGTCGCCCTCGCGCGGAGGATCGGGGCGCACGCACGACAGGCGCGTGCCCGAGGGGCCGTAGGTGCAGAGCGCCACACCGGCGCGGTCGCTCTCGGCCTGGATGGTGATGCCGCCGCTCGCGATGTCGAGCCGCGGCGAGCTCGACAGCATGTCGCCCACCCGCTGGCCCACGTCGCCCGCCGGCATGGTGCCGAGGCGCGCCGGGATCTTGAGCCCCAGGCGCCGGAACACGGACGGATCGAGCTGCATGGCCTGCTCGAGCAGCGCCTGCGCGAGCTGCGTCTTGCCCTCGGACTGCGCGGCCCGAAAGCCGTGCGCGGCAATGCGGGCCTTCAACAGGGCCTCGCTCTTCGGCAGCCGGTCGAGGGCCTACTGCGCGAGCCCGAGGGCGCGCGTCTCGTCGCCCTGCGCCATCGCCACCTCGCACTCCAGGGCGTCGAAGTAGGGCGCGAGCGTCGGCTGCGCGTCCTCTTTGCGCACGTCCCGCAGGACCACCGCCACGACCCCCGCGCCGAGCACGTCGACGAGATCGCCGACGAGCCAGATGGGCACGCCGTCGAGGCCGCCCGACAGGTAGGGGCGGAAGGTCGAGAGCAGGATGTCCGAGTCGGTCATCACGCTGATGATGCGCTCCTCGTCGGCGAAGTCGTTGGCCCAGCGCTCGAGGCCGGAACCGAGCCGACCGAAGATGCCCGGCGTGGTCGAGCCGGCGTAGACCGCGCGCTCGGCCTGTAGCTCGCGCCACGTGCGGCGCAGGGCGCGGCGCAACAGGGCCTGCCCGCCGATGGCCTGCTCGCTCGTCGAGGAGGACAGGCCGCGGCGATCGGGCTGCTCGATGGCGCGGTCGATGAGGCGCAGGCCGCGCTCGGCCTCGGCCGCGAGCAGGAACACCGTCGCGACCGCCGCGTCGTTCTCGGCGCTGTCCTGGGCGCGCACGTTCGGCGGCTGCCGCCGGCGCCAGCTCTGCATCTCGCGGAGCGCGCCGATGGCGTCCGACACTCGACCCTGGTTCGCGTAGAGCTGCACCAGCAGGCGCCACGGGTTGGCGGGCGTGAAGGACAGCTTCTTCGTGCCCTCGAGCGCGATCTTCTCGGCCTCGTCGGGCGAGAGCGCCGCGAGCGCGCCGAGGGTCGCGTTGTAGGCGTGGACGGCGAGGTGCGACTGGTGCGACTGGTCGATCGCCGGCAGGCTCGCCTCTTCCTTGCGGATGTTCTCGAGCGCCGCGAGGCAGGCCTTGAAGTAGGGGTCGCGCGTCTGCGCCTTTTCCTCGATGGCGCAGAGCGAGTTGAGGCCGAGCGAGCGCTGCCAGGCGTTGCGCCCGTCGGCCGCCTTGCGCGCGTAGCTGCGCGCCTCGTCGAGCCGGCCGAGGCGCATGAGCGGCCAGGCGTGCTCGCCGACGGCCATGGGCGAGTAGAGCGAGTCGTGGAAATCGAGCACCTGCAGCTGGTAGTCGAACTCCTCCATCTCCTGCGCCAGGCCCGCGATGGCGTAGAGCAGCTCCTGGTGGAAGCGCCAGGGGGCGTTCGCCGGGCGCGCCGTCACCGGGTACTGCTTCTCGTAGAGCTCGCGCGCACGCCCGAGCTTGGCCATGGCCATCGGCAGCGTGCCCTCGGCCTCGTGCATCACCCGGCCGAGCACGTAGAGCGCGTAGATCGAGTCCGGGTTCTGCTTCAGGATCTCCTCGGCCTTCGTGCGGGCCGTCAGGGGCTCGTTCTTGTCGTAGAGGTCGAGCGCCTCCTTCTCCTGCGGGTTGGCGTTGGGCGCGAGCGGCGGGCGCTCGTTCTGCGCCGGGGGCTGCGGCTGGGCCATCGCGTCCCACATGCCGAGGCCCGCGAAGAGCGCGCCGATGCACAGCCCGAGCACCACGAGCGGTCGCCGCCGACGCGTCGCCACGCCCTTCGCTCCTCCGCTCTTCGTGTGCTCGTGCATGGTCCCTCTCCCGTTAGCTATTAGCTATTAGCTATTAGCTATTAGCTATTGGCTGTGTGCCGATCATCCGTTCCTGCAGGTCGATCATCCGTTCCTGCGTGCTGATCATCCGGTCCCGTGTGCTGTTCATCCGTTCGTGCGATGTGAGGCGGTATTCCGTCCCGCGACCCCTCGATACCCGCTGGTGGTAGTGGCTGGCAGCCAATAGCTAATAGCTAATAGCTAATAGCTAATAGCTAATAGCTTCATCCCCGTTGCAGACTGCCCTTCGCCAGGCGCTCGAGCTCCTGGCCGCAGAGCTCCTTGACGACCTTCGCGGGCTCGTCGGCGCCCGGCGCGAACTCGAGCCTGTGGCTGAAGATCTTGTCGCACAGGGCGTCGATGTCGTCGCTCGACACGTAGTTGCGCCGCTGGGTCATGGCGCGGGCCTGCAGGGCGGGCACCGACAGCACGAGCGCGCGCGTGGAGGCGCCCTGCAGGATGCGCTCGTCGTTGCGCGTGCGCTGCCCGATGCTGACGAGCGCCTGGTGCACCTTGTCGTCGACGAAGATCTGGTTCGCGACGACCGTGCGGGCGTCGAGGATCTCGGTGCGCGTGACGCGCGGCAGATCGTCGCGGTCGGCGCTGGCCTTCAGCGTGCGGAAGTTCTTCAAGATCTCGTACTCGGCCTGGGGCGCGATGTGCGTCATGCGGATCTTGAAGAGGAAGCGGTCGAGCTGCGCGTTCGGCAAGGGGAAGGTGCCGGCCAGATCGAGCGGGTTCTGGGTCGCGATGACGAGGAAAAAGGGGTCGAGCTGGCGCGTGCGGTTGTCGACCGTGACCTGCTTCTCGGCCATGGCCTCGAGCAGGGCGGACTGCACCTTCGGCGAGGTGCGGTTGATCTCGTCGGCCAGGACGACGTGCGCGAAGATCGGCCCCGGGCGGAAGAAGAAGCGGTTCGTGTTCGGGTCGAACACCGTCGTCCCGGTCACGTCCGACGGCAGGAGGTCCGGCGTGAACTGGATGCGCCGGATGGTGACGATGTTGTCGTCGGGCTTGTCGTCGATGATGCAGTCGCCGAGCGCCTTGGCGAGGGTCGTCTTGCCGGAGCCGGGGAAGTCCTCGAGCAGCACGTGCCCGTCCGCGAGGACGGCGATGATGATGAGGTCGATGACGTCGTCGCGACCGTGAACCGCGGCGCGCAGGCGCTGGCGGATGCGGTGGAACACGCCGAAGGCGCCCTCGAGGTCGGTGATCGGCGGCGCGAGCTTGTCGGTGACGTATTTGCTCTGCAGCGGCCGGCCGTCCTCGCCGGACACGGGCTTCGTGGAGACGGCCTCTTCCTCCCCGCCGCCGGTGATGTCGACGGGACGGGCGGGCTCGGCGGGGACGGTGCGATTGACGTTGCTCATGGACGGTGCTTCTCCCTCGGCTCAGCGCGAGGTGATGAACGACACTGGGTTCAGCCAGCAGAGGAACAGGGGCAGGCTCTTCGGGGCGCGCCCGACCTGCTTCTTGAGATCGCCGAGGCCCTTCTTCCAGGCGGCGCGCGCGAACTCGCCGCGCTCGGCGATGGGCACGGACGGATCGCCGAGGTAGGCCGCCATGTGCATGGCGGTCAGCTCCTCGAAGGCCGGCGCCACGCGCGCGACGCGGCGTGCGAAGCGCTCGCGCGTCTCGCCCGTCTCGCGCGTGAAGCCCGCCTCGGAAAGCACGTCGAGCGCCGCCCGGTAGCCGACGCGCGGCATCGCGCGCCGACTCGCGAAGCGCGGGGCCAGGCGCCGCCAGCCCTTGACGAGGTAGAAGGCGCCGAGCAGGGCGCCGAGCGCGACGAGCGCGTACAGGAGCACGCGCGACGGATCGCGCCGCTTCTGCAGGATCTGGTCGCCCGAGGGGTTCTCGAGCGGATCGGTCGGCTCCTCGCGCGCCATCTGCCCGAGCTTCTTCTCCTCTTCCTTGTTCACCGGCTTCGGCGGCGGGTCGATGTTGCGCTCGGCCGCGATGTCGAGCACGACCCAGCCGAGGCCTTCGAGGTAGAGCTCGGGCCAGGCGTGGGCGTCGCCCGCGCGCACGAGCACGGTCGAGCCCTCGCGCGCCTCGGCGTTGACCATGTAGCCCGTGCCGATGCGCGCCGGGATGCCGAGCGAGCGCCACAGGAACACGGCCGAGTGCGCGAAGTGCACGCAGTAGCCGGTCTTGTCGCCGAACAGAAAATCGGCGGTCGGATCGTTGACGCCCGCGTGGCGGTGCTTGGTCGAGTAGATGAGGTTCTTGTCCATCCACTTCTTGACGGCGACCGCGGCGATGAACGGGTCCTTGCGCTTCGGCTCGGGCAGCCCGCTCACGATCTTCTTGGCGAGCTCGGCGAAGCGCGGGTCCTCGGGCGGGCGCAGGTAGTAGTCCCGCACCTCGGGCGACCACTCGGGGTTGCCGCTCTTCTTGCCGACGAGCGTCGGGTAGTCGGCCACCTGCGACAGCGCCTCGAAGCGGTACGCCCGCACGAAGCGCTGCGGGTTCGGGTTCTTCATCGGCGCCATGGCGCGCGGGGTCTCGAGCGCGAAGGGCCGCTTGTGCTCGACCAGCATCACGACGCGCGCCCGGACGACCTTGCGCCCCGCCTCGGGGGGGGCGTCCTGCACGGGCACGCCGCGCGTCGGGTACTCGGCCGGCACGTCGCGGTCCGCGTCGCCGCGCGTCGTCGCCACCAGGCGCGCCCCGGCGAACTGACTCCACGCCTCCTGACGCAGGTAGAAGGCCTGGGCCGGCGGGTCGTAGTCGTCGCCCAGGATGACGACGGCCATGGGCGCCTGCTTCTGGTCCTCGCTCTGCTGCGGGTCCTCGACGTTGGGCGGTTGCGGCGGGGGCGTGCCGCCGCCACCGTCGTCGCTCGCGTCGGTCGACTGGCTGCTGCCGCCGCCGTCCGCGTCGGACGCGTCCGCGCCTTGCCCGCTTCCGCCGCCGTCGGCGTCGGAGGCGTCCGCCCCCTCGCCGCCGCCGTCACCGCCGTCCGCGGCGTCGGCGCTCTCGCCGCCGTCGCCGCCGTCGTTGCCGCCGCCATCCGTGGGCGGCCCGCCGTCCTGCCCGTTGTTGCCGCCGCTCGCCCCCGACCAGGGCGGCGTCGGGTTGGGTGGCTCGCCGTGACCGGCCGACGTCAGGCCGAGCTCGTTCTCGTCCTTCGGCTTCGGGAGGTTCTTGAGGTTGAAGAGGCTGATGAGCAGCGCCGCGAGGGCCGGCAGCGCCAGCGCCGTGAGGGCGGACACGCGCTTGCCGGTCTCGGCCCACATGATCGCGGCGAGCAAGAGGAACGCCGCGGCGCCGATTACCATGAGCACGTTCGCCGGATCGAGCTCGTGGCGCCACGCCCAGTCGCTCAGCCACAGGGGCCGGGCGATGACGCCGCCGCGGTGGGCGGCGAAGAGAAACGTGAGCGACGCGACGACGAACGCGAGCTCGAGCGCCGCCACGGTCGGGCGCCGCGCCGCGGCCGCACGGACGAGCGCGAGCGGGAAGAACGCGAAGCAGCCGAAGCGCAGGACGGTGCCCACCTTGAGCGCCATCGCGGGCCCGACCATGCCCGGCACGAGCTCGCTGTGCGTGCTCATGTGGCCGAGAAAGCCCGTGACCGCGAAGCCGACCGCGAGCAGGCCGAAGACGACCGGGGCGCGCAGGCGTGACTGGCCGAGGAGCTCGCCCACGATGACGCCGAGAGCCGCGCCGACCCCGGCCGACACGACCCCCGCGCCGGTCGCGAGCGGCCAGGCGAGGCACATCGCCGCGGCCGTCAGGGCGAGGACGCGCAGCGGGTGCCGGAGCCAGCGGAGCTTGCTGTCGCCCACGCGCTTCGGCCCACGCACTTGCGCGGTCCTGAGCCAGCTGGCCTGAGACGCCACCCGCTAGCCCCCCTTGGCCTCGGCCGTCGTCGAGACGGCGACGGGGGTGGGCCTCGACACCGGGGCCGCCGCGGCGGCGACGTGGGCGTGCGAGAAGATCTTGCCGGCCGCGCGGTCGACCACGATCACGCGGTGGCGCCCCGCCGACAGGGCCTTGACCACCTGGTGGAGCTCCTCGGCGTCGGCCGCCTTGTCGGCGAGCTCGTCCGCCGGCATGCGCCGCGCGAGCCAGCGCCGCAGTCGCGAGGGCCTCTTGCGCACGCCGTCCGTCCCGACGATGAAGTCGACGCGCCCCGCGCCCACCTCCTTGGCCGAGGCGAGCACGCGCTGGATCCAGGGCCCGGGCTTGGGCGGCACGAACACGATGACGCGCCCGACGCGCCCCGCCTTCTGCGAGAAGCTCCCGAGCCCGGCGCCCGACTGCTGGTCGTTGGCCTGCGCCGACTGCGTCAGCACTTCGAGCGCCTCCTCCTTCGAGTCGGCGATGGTGGCGCAGCCGTCGGCGCCGAGTCGCCACTCGGGTCCGAGCGCCCCCACGTCGACCGCCACGCGCGCCGCACCGGCCGCGGGCTCGTCGCGATCGGAGGCCACGAGGTAGGCGACCGTGTTCTTGGTCGGCGACACGGCGCGCTCGGGCGTGCGCACGATGAGGTTGCGCGTCTTGGCGAACACCTTCCACAAGACGAAGCGGATCGGATCACCCGGCGCGTAGCGGCGCGTGTCGTAGGGATCGCCCTCGGCGCGCCCCTCCGAGTTGTAGATGTCGTTGCCGCTGCTCATGCCGTGGATGACCTGCATCTGGCGCAGGCCGCCCATCGCCGGCAGGAAGCGCACCGTGCGCTCTTCCTTCGCGCGGAACGCGAAGCGCACGAGGCCGAGCATGTCGCCCACCTCGAAGCGCCGCACCACCGTGGCCGTGTTCGCGCGCCGCTCGGGGCAGATCTCCTCGAGGATGCGCGTGCGCTTGCGGCGCTGGCGCACCTTGCAGGGCGGGCTCTCGACCGTCCAGGTGAGGTACACGAAAGGGATGAACCACAGGCTCGGCAGGTAGAAGCCCGACTCGGTCCAGAAACCACACTCGACCTTGACGGGGATCTCGCTGCGCCGACCCCTGACCCAGAGCCAGGTCACGATGGCGGCGACGGCCGACAGGATGAGGCCAAGCGCGCCGACGAAGAGCCCGAGCCCGCCGACGACCAGCAGGATGAGGTCGATCTTGCCGTAGCCGTAGCGCGTGAGGGCGAAGTACGAGGCCGTGAGGACGACCAGGCCGAGCAGCGTGAACGGGAACACGTCGGCCACGCGACGGGCGATCTGGCGCAGCTTGGCGAGGCGAGGTCGCTTCATCGGCGGCAAGGCTCGGCGCGTCGCTCAGCAACCGCCCGTGCGGTTCGGGGGCAGAAAAGGTGGGGGATCGACGTGCGCGGGCTGCCGCACCTCGGGCCCCTCGTCGAAGCACTTCACGCGCCGGAACACCGTCGGGTCGTTGACCGCCTTGCCACCGTCGTTGTTCACCGACTGGAACTCCTGGATGGCGGGATCGATCTTGCCGGTGAAGTGGTCGAGGTTGTAGCCGAAGCCGGCCGGCAGGTTGCCGCACACGACCTTGTCGAGCTTCCAGCTCGTGCCCTGGAAGCTCACCTCGCCGTTGCGGTAGCTGCCCTTCGCGGGCATCGACACCTGGAAGCGCCACGGCACGGTGCCCTGGCACATGCCGGGCTCCTGGTCCGTCTTCTGGCCGAGCCACGTCTCGTTCAGGATGCGCCCCTCGAGCTCGGTCTCGCTGCCCTTCTTCCTGCGGATCTCGAGCTGGAAGATCGTCCACTCGGCGAACATCTCGTTGTACTGGTGGCTGCGCCACAGGCCCACCACCTCGTCCTCGCACTTGGCCGGTGGCGGCAGGCGCGCCCGCTGCTCCGCGACCGAGGGCTCGGCGCTGCGCGTCACGAGCATGACCGCCGCGAGGATGGCGGCGAACGCGACGCGCGGGGCGACGCGGCTCAGGCTCTCGACGGTGGGGCGCATGGCTGTGCGGGTGGGCGCTCGGAACTGACCGTGGTGACGCGGGACAAGTGGAGGCTACGAACGCCGATCCTCAGAGTCAAGGCAAGCCCCCGGACCCGTCGCCATCGAGCACGGCCCCGGCAGGCGGCGTCACCCGCACCCGACCGCGGGGCCCCGCGGTACGGCGCCGCGCAGCAGGCGATCCACCCACGACGCGAGCCAGCCCTTGAGGAGGGGCCGGGCCTCGAGCAGCGCGCGAAGGATGAGCGCACCGACGACGAACGTAGCAGCATGGGCTCAGGAGGAAGCGAGTGAAGATCGCAGTCGTGTGCAACGACACCCGGGGGGGAGTGCAGCCTTACGTCGCACTGGCAGCGGGGCTCCGCCGGGCCGGCCACGACGTGCGCATGGTGGGCCCCGGGGACTACGCGCCGATGTTCGCCGGCGCCGGGCTGCCGGCTGCGCTGCTCTCGGGCAGCGTCGAGGACGCGGTCAAACGGTCCGGCGGCGCGGCCGGGAGGGGGTCGATCGCCAGCACCCGCCTGGCGGTGCGCGAGTCGAAGCGCCTCATGAACCAGTGGACGCAGGAGACCCTCGACGGCTGCGAGGGCGTCGACCTGCTGACCGGCGGCGTCGGCGGCATGGTGGTGGGGCTGTCGGTCGCCGAGAAGCTGGGCAAGCGCTTCGTCGAGACGCACCTGCAGCCGATCGGCGCGCCGACGGATGCGTACCCCGGCGTGCTGCTTCCGGGCGTGCCCCGATGGCTCGGTGCGTGGGGCAGGAGGCTCAGCCACCGCCTCACCGAGCTCGCGCTGTGGATGCCGTTCAGGCCGGCGATGGCCTCGGCGCGCGCGCAGGTGCTCGGGCTCACCGGCCGACCGACGGCGGCCGACGGGCAGCCGGTGCTGTACGGCTTCAGTCGGCACGTGGTGCCGCTGCCGGAGCTGGGCGACCGGGTCCGGCACGCCACCGGCTACTGGGTGCTGCCGGCGGAGGCCTGGAGCCCGCCGCCGGGGCTGGAGGACTTCGTCGCGCGCGGGCCGGTGGTGAGCATCGGCTTCGGCAGCATGGCCAGCGACGATCCCGGGGCGACGACGGCGCTCGTGCTCGGCGCGGTGCGCAGCGCCGGCCTGCGTGCGGTGCTGGTCACCGCCTGGGGCGGGCTGCAGGCGCTGGCCGACGACGACGTGTTCGTCGCCGACTCGCTGCCGTACGACTGGCTGTTCCCGCGCGTCGCGGCGGTGGTGCACCACGGCGGCGCCGGCACCACGGGGCTGGCGCTGCGCGCGGGCGTGCCGTCGCTCGTCGTGCCCTTCACGATGGACCAGCCGTTCTGGGGCTCGCGGGTGGCGGCGCTCGGGGCAGGGCCGACGCCGATCGCTCACCGGCGGCTGACGCAGGCTTCCCTGGCCGCCGCGCTCCGGCAGATGGTGAGCGATGAGCCGATGCGTGCGCGGGCGGCGCAGCTGGGCGCGCTGATCCGCGCCGAAGACGGCGTCGCAGTCGCCGTCGAGCACTTCGACCGGCTCGGTTGAGCCCAGCGGAGGCGGGACCTGCCGCACCCCAGGGGCCCGCGACCTCGAGCTCGACCGCCGCGAAGTGCAGCTCCGGCCCGAGGTCGACGGCCCTCAAGGTCGTTGGGCCGACGCGTGGCCGGCGCGACGCACCACGCGGTCGCCGTCGGACGCGGCTACTGCACCTCGTAGGCACCGAGATCGACACTCGCACCGACGGCGCGGGGCAGGCCGGCCCGATCGAGCGGGGTCGGCTCGAGGAAGTCTGCGTCGGCGTCGAGGTCGGCGGCGTCGTCCGGAAGCGCCGCGCTGTCCCCCTGGTCTGCGACGGGAGAGGCGTTCGCGAGGCGGTAGTCGCCGGCGCCGGGGCTCGTGAAGGCGGGATCGACGTCGAGATTGGCGCCGCAGGTCCATTGCCCATTGCCTGGCGCCGGGCAGCCGCCCGCGATGTCGTTGTCTCCGACGAGGAGCAGCACCGGGTTCGCGGTGCCGGTCGGCGTGGCGAAGGCGGCGCCTGCCGCGGCCGTGTTGCCCCAGAGGATGCCGTTGCGGAGCTCGGCCGAGCCGGCGCCGCTGTTGCTCCCTGCGGCGTAATGGAGGCCGCCGCCGCTCGTCCCGGCATGGTTGGCGGCGAAGGTGTCGTTCACGAGCGCGACGGTGCCGCCGCCGTTCGATTGCAGGTAGAGGCCGCCGCCTTCGGCCGAGGCGCCGTTGTTCGTGAGCAGGTTGTTCACGACGTCGATCCGACCGGCGGCGCCGAAGTCGGGCGCGAGCCAGAGCGCGCCGCCCTGGGCGGCAGCGTTGTCGTCGAGCGTGTTGCTCGCCAAGATGGCGTCGCCCGCGTGCGACTGCAGGTAGACGGCCCCACCCAAGCCGGCGCTGCCGAAGACCCCGCCCGTGCCCTTCGCGCCGGCGCGGTTGTGGGCGAAGCTCGAGCTCGTGACGACGAGGCTCGTCGCCGCGCCCACCCACAGCGCCCCGGCAAAGCCGCCCGTACCGTTGATGCCCATCGCGCCGAGGCGATTGCCGCCCTGGCCGCACAGATTGCCGTCGAAGCTGCTGCGCCGGACGACGACGGAGTCGACGCCGGACGCGAAGATCGCGGCGCCGTGGCCGCCCGTGCCCGCAATGCCGTTCAGGTCGTTGGCGCCGCCGTGGCCGGTCGCGTTGCCGGTGAAGGTGCTGTCGAGCACGCGCAAGCTCCCGACGGACATGCCGAAGATGGCGCCCCCGGAGCCGCCGTCTCCGGCGATCTGCACGGTGTTCTGCCCACCGTTGCCGGTGACGTTCGACGCGAAGGTCGAGCCGCTGACGGTCAGGGCATCGCTCGCGGCGAGGTAGATCGCGGCGCCGTGCCCCCCGGTGCCGGCGATGCCACCGCCGACGCGGTCGTGGCCATGGCCGGTCGTGTTGAGCGTGAAGACGCTGTCGGTCACGACGACCGACGCGCCGACTCCCGCGCCGATGGCCGCACCGCTGCCGGCCGAGCCCACCGCGCTCGAGGCCGTGTAGTTGGCGTCGAAGGTCGTCTGCTCGACGGTCAAGGTGCCGCTGCCCTGGTAGATGGCACCACCGTGGCCGGTGTCCACGCCGCCGCCGTCGCCTGCGCCGTTCTGCTCGAAGCGGCACGCTGCGACGACCATGCTGCCGCTCTCGTTCGAAAGCCCACCGCCCCGCCCCGCGGCGGCGGCGCCGTTCGCGAGCCCGGCGCGCACCGTGAAGCCGTCGAGCCGGGCGCCGGGCGCGCCCACGACGACGTGGTAGCTGTTGTCGCTCGGGTCGCCGGGCGCGCCGATGTCGCCGTCGAGGACGGTCTCGTGGTCCGCCACGCTGCGCTCGGCGAGCGACAGCTCCGTGCCGTCGAAGCCGCCGTAGAGCGCGACGCCGGCGCGAAGCACGATCGACACCGTGCGGTCGTCGAGAGCGGTCGGCCGGTAGGTGCCGGCAGCCACCCAGACCTCTGCGCAGCCGAGGACCTCCGCCGCATCGAGGCCGGCGTCGACCGTGGCGCGCGCTTCGCCCCAGGAGAGCCCCGAGGCACCGTCGTCCCCGGTGCCGGCGTCGACGTGGATGGGGCAGGCCGGCAAGCCGCCGCCGGCTCCCGCCTCCCCTGCACCGCCAGCTTGCCCGCCGGCTCCCCCCTCGCCCGCCGCGCCGAGCCCGCCCGCGCCCGCCTGCCCGGCCTCTCCGCCAGCCCCGGCGGTCGACGTGCTGCCGCCCGCCCCACCCGTGCCGCTCGAGATCGTGCTCGTGCCGCCCGCGCCGGGCTCGTCGCTCGAAGAGCCGCCACACCCGAGCTCGAGCAGCGCGACGCCGACCGCGATCCACGCCGCCCTTCGTCGCGTCGCTGCGATCATCCCCCGAGACTACGACGGCGCGGAGGCGGAGCAAACGACCGACGGAGGGGCACCTGCATCCGCCCGCTCCGACGCCTCCGGAGCCGCCACAACCCCCCTGTCCTGATTCAAGACGCGGCACTTGTGGCGGCTCGCGCGCGTCTCGGGGCGCCACGTGCCGCCACAAACCCCCTGTCTTGATTCAAGACGCGGCACTTGTGGCGGCTCGCGCGCGTTTCGGGGCGCCACGTGCCGCCACAGACCCCCGCACTTCGCCGAAGGGGCCACCCTCATGGCGGTGTCGACCCGACGGGAGCGAAGAGTGCGCCCGGCGCGAGCCCCTTCAGCAGCCCGCCGCCGAGCGCGGCGGGAAGAACGGCGGCGGCTCGACGCGGGGGTGCTCCACGGGGCCGGCAGCGTCCTCCTCGTCGAAGCACTTCACGCGCCGGAACACGTGCGGGTCGTTGACCGCCGTGCCGCCGTCGTTGTTCACCGACTGGAACTCCTGCACGGCCGGGTCGATGCGGCCCGTGAAGCTGTCGGCGTTGTAGCCCCACGAGGGCGGCAGGTTGTGGCACACGTCCGCGTCGAGCTTCCAGCTCGTGCCGCGAAACATCACCTCGCCGTCGCGGTAGCTCCCGACGGCGGGCATGGACACCTGGTAGCGGTAGAGCCGGGCGCCGCCGCACAGGCCCGGCTCCTGGTCCGCGGGCCCGCCGCGCCACCCGTCCGCCGCGATGCGCCCGACGAGCTCCGTGTCGCTGCCCTTCTTCCTGTGGATCTCGAGCGTGAAGATCGACCAGCGCCCGAACTGCTCGTCGAAGCGGTGGCTGCGCCACATCCCCTCGATGGGATCCTGGCAGCGCGCCGGGGGCGGCAGGCGGGCGCGCTGCTCGCTGACGCTCCCCGGCGCCAGGGCCGGTCGCAGCACGAGGAGCGCGAGCACGCCGAGCGCCACCACGCGCGGAAGGCCGCGGACGATGCGCGCACGCGCGCGCGGACGGTCGACTCGGTCCCGATCGGGCACCCGCCGAGCCTACCACGCGCTCGCACGCCGTCACGCGCCGGGCCGACTTCGCGCGCCCGCGCGGGCCGGGGCTCCGGGCGCGAGCCGCGCCACTCCGGGCGCGAGCCGCGCCACGAAGACGTCGTCCCAGCCGGTGGCCGAGAGCGGGCCTGGGCCTCGTGGGCGCGCCCCGAGGCGCGTGCCTCGGTTCTAGCACCGCGCCGCGCCGGCGCGGGACGGCGGCGCGGCGGCCCGGCGCGGGACGGTCATGACTCGGTCATCGCGCGGCGCGCGGCGCGGCGGAGTGTGAAGCCACGGTCACGTCTGCGCGCCACCGGGCGTCGCCGCGCGTCCCGCCCCGTCTACCACGCAACCCCACCACGAAAGGACCCGACCCATGCGACACCTCGCCCTCGCCACCTCGGTTCTCGCCCTCCTCGCCGGCTGCGGCAGCACCCCGGAGATCCCCGGCGACCCGCGCGTCGACGCGCCCGTGCCGTCGGCCCCCGCGAAGCCCTCGAAGCCCGCGTCGCCCGCCGACGTGCCCGTCGCCCCGGGCGGCAGCGCCACCTCGGTCGTCGACGCCGGCAACCAGCTCGGCCTCGACCTCTACGCGCGGCTGCGCACGCGCCCCGGCAACCTCGCGTACTCGCCGGCGAGCATCGCGCTCGCGCTCTCGATGACGTACGCGGGCGCGGCCGGCACGACCGCGGCCGAGATGGCGCGCGTGCTGCACCTGCCCGCGGACGGGAGCGACGTGCACGCCGGCTGGGCCACCGTGGCGAGCGACTGGGCCGGGGTCGGCCCCGACGTCGAGCTCGCGCTCGCGAACCGGCTCTTCGGCGCCGAGCGCTACCCGTTCCGCCCGGAGTTCACGGGCCTCGTGCGCCAGCGCTACGGCGCGCCGCTCGAGCTCGTCGACTTCGGCGCCGACCCCGAGGCCGCGCGCGCCCACATCAACGGCTGGGTGAAGGACCGCACGCACGAGCGCATCACCGACCTCATCCCCGCCGGACAGATCGACGCGCTCACGAGCCTCGTGCTCACCAACGCCCTCTACTTCAAGGCGACCTGGGCGGAGCCCTTCGACGTCCGCGCCACGCGGCCCGCGAGCTTCCACGCGAGCGCCGACCGCACGGTCGAGGCGCCCTTCATGCACCAGAGCGAGAGCCTGCGCTACGCCGAGACGGACGCCGTGGAGCTCGTCGAGCTGCCCTATCGCGGCGGGCGCTTCGCGGCGCTGTTCGTGCTCCCGAAGGCGCGGGACGGCCTCGGCGCGGTCGAGCAGCGCCTCGACGCCGCGACCCTCGGCCGCTGGGTCGCGGCGCTCGCCCCCCGCGCCGTCACGCTGTCGCTGCCGCGCTTCAAGGTCGATCCGGGCGCGCCCATCGCGCTCGCCGAGGAGCTCGTGGCGCTCGGCATGCCCGAGGCGTTCGACGCGGTGCGGGCCGACTTCTCCGGCATGAGCGCGCCAGGCGGCGCCCGGCTCCACATTCGCTCGGTGTTCCACAAGGCCTTCGTGGCCATGGACGAGGCGGGCACCGAGGCGGCCGCCGCCACGGCCGTGATCATGGCCAGGGAGGCGGGGATGGCCGAGCCCGCGACCTCGTTCGAGGCCGACCACCCCTTCCTCTTCTTCGTGCGCGACGTGCGGAGCGGCCTCGTCGCCTTCGCGGGGCGCGTGGTCGATCCGAGCGCGCCCTGAGCGGCGCCGCCGCCACGAATGGAAGCGGCCCCCCGCACGAGAGACCGTGCGAGGGGCCGCCCGAGCTCCCGCGGAGCGGCGGCTCAGTACACGTAATTCGGCGAGACGTTGCCCAGGTTGTTGTGGCACGAGCCGCAGCTGTTCGGCATGCGGTTGTTCGCGCCGCCGGCGTTGAACAGCACCTGGCTCGCGGCCGGCGAGATGAAGTCGAAGACGTGCGAAGAAATGTCGCCGCGCACGCGCGCGCCGCTCGGCTGTCCGTTGGTGACGGTCTCGTGGAGGAAGCGGCTCTGGCTGGCCGCCGTCTTCGGCATGTGACAGCTCGCGCAGTTGCCGACGCCGGCCGTGCTCGTGCCCGGCGCCACGTTGTCGAGGTTCTTCGGGTCGTAGCCGACGGACATGTCTGCCTGCAGGGTCATGTGGTCGGACACGGCTTCACCCTCCGCCTGCTTCGTCCAGGGCGTCACCAGGCCGAAGTCGTAGAGCGCGTGGCAGTTCAGACAGAGCGTGTTGTCGCTCGACGAGGCCGTGAGGCTGGGGCCGATGTCGCGATTGTGCAGGTTGTGACAATCGGAGCAGGAGAGCTGCCGATAGGGGTTCTTGTAGTGCTTCGACTTCAGCATGTCGATGTACTGCTGGTGGTGCTGGCGCGAGTGCTTCCTGTCGTCGCCATAGGTACCCGGGTTGTCCGCGTGATAGTCCGTCACGAACTCGGTGTGGTTGATACCGGCCCACGCGAGCTCGAGGGTCGCATCGACGCCCTTCGACGGGAACTCGGTGACCTCGCCCCCGACGGTGCCCTTGCCGAGACCGCGCGTGTGACAACGCCCACAGATCATGTTGTCGCGCTCGGCCGACAGCAGGCCCGGCACGACGATGTCGCGCCCCTTGCCACCGCCCGCCGCGAAGTGCTCGGAGCCCGGTCCGTGGCAATCCTCGCAACCGATGTCGAGCTCGTCCTTCTGGCCGTCGCCGTCGTAGTCGAGCTGTCCGTTCGTGTCGTTCACGGCGTCGGCGTGGAAGTTCCCCTGCCCGTCGCGCGTCAGGGTGGTGCCGGTGAAGTGGCAGCCCGAGCAGTTGTTGTCGAACGACTTGTTCTGCGCCGGAGCAACCGCCGCGCCGCCGGCCACGGTGGGAGGCCCCCAGTTGGCGGCGTTGTACGGGTGGAAGGGCTCCACACCGGCCTGCAGCTTCTCGTCGTACTGCACGGGCAGGATGTAGTAGCTCGAATCGCCGCCCGGGGTCGGGTCGTAGGCGTCGTTGGTGCTGGCGCGCGTGACCCAGCGCTCCTTGTAGAGGCCGTGCCCGCCGAAGGTGAACTCGACGTAGTACTTCATCGACTGGACGTTGCCGGTCGGGTTCTCGATGATGACGAAGTACCTACCGTCGAAGCCGAGCAGGAAGTTCATGTTCGCGGGGAACGCCGAGAAGCCCGCCTGCGTGATGCGCAGACCGAGCTGGTCGCCCGCGCCCGTGTTGTCGCGCGGGTTGCCGTCGACGAAGAAGGTGTTCGCCAGATCGTGGGTCGGATAGCCCGACAGATCCTGGTTGGCCGTCGCGACGCCCGGAGTCCGGTGGATGAGCGCGTGCGGCGTCTCCTTCCACGAGCTGTACGCCGCGGCATGGCACATGAGGCAGGTCGTCGAGCCGATGAAGGTCGCGGCGCTCGACGGGCGCTGCGAGATGGTGACGTCCACGGTCGCGCTGTCGCCCGCGGTGACGTCGACCGAGCTCCGGGAGGCATCGCCGCCCGGCAGCAACGCGTCGACGTCGGCCACGGCCGGCGTCACGTTGACGAAGTAGCGACCGGGCAGCACGCCCGCGATCGTGTAGCTGCCGTCCGCCGCGGTGGTGGTGGTGTAGGGGCTGAGGGCCGCGAGGTCCTCGAGCGGCTGGTCGGAGACCGCGCCAGCGAGCGCCACCGCGTCGACCAAGGCGACCGTCGCACCGGCCACTGGGTCGTCGTTCGGCGAGCGCATGATCACGGTGCCGGCGACGTCGCCGCTCGTGGCCACGGGGGTCTCGAGCACCGGGTCGATGGTGGCGGTCTGCCCCGCCGTCACCGACACCGGTCCGAAGTCCTGGGTTCCGAAACCGGTTGCCGTGACCGCCAGCGTATAGACGCCGATGGGCACGGCCGCGAGGCTGAAGGTGCCGTCGTTCGCCGTCGAGGCGCCGACGCTCGGCGGGATGGTCGCGATCGTGGCGCCGGCAACCGGGTTGCCGCTTGCGGCGTCCGTGACGGTGCCCGCCACGGCCCCGATGCTGATGCCGTCCTGGCCTGTTGGGCCGATTTGCCCGTCGACGCCGTCCTGACCGGGCTGCCCGGGGTCGCCCGGGAGCCCCTGCGCGCCGTTCAGACCGCTCGGGCCCTCCGGGCCTTCGCACGCCGGCACTGCGAGGGCCGCGACCGAGAGGAGCGCGCCGACCCAAAGGTGCAATCTTGCCATCTTGTTTCCTCCTGACGCGCCGGGAGCTGCAAGAGCCGTGCCCTTGGGCCGAGCGCCGGATCGCCGTTCGTGCGCGCGCATGGACGCGAGGCGGTGCCGAGAACTCGGCGCTCGGTGCCGAGAATCCGGCAGCGTCGGCCCCTCGGTCGCACGTCAGCCGCGCCCGAGCTTGCTCTGCAGGGTCGTGCGCGGCACGTCGAGGAGCTCGGCGGCGCGGGTCTGTTGCCCGTGTGCCTGACGCATGGCCCAGCCGATCACCTCCTCCTCGACCTGCCGCACGAGCTCGACGAGGCTCACGCGCTCGGCGCCGCCCAGCTGCAGGGTGAACAGCCTCGGGGCGCGCGCGCTCGCGGGCGCGAGCTCGGGCAAGTGCGCCGGCGCGAGCTCGCTCGACCCGCCGCCGAGCGCGACGGCCGTCTCCATCGCGCGCCGCAGCTCGCGCACGTTGCCCGGCCAGTGGTGCGCGCGCAGCCGGGCCGCGACCTCGGGCCCGAGCGTCGGCGCCGTGCGGCCCGCCTCGGAGGCGAGCACGCGCAGGAAGTGCTGCGCGAGCAGGAGCACGTCGTCGCCGCGCTCGCGCAGCGGCGGCAGGTGGATCTCGAGCCCCCGCAACCGGTAGTAGAGGTCGCTGCGAAAGCGCCCCTCCTCGACCGCCCGGGCGAGATCGACCTTGGTGGTCGCGACGACGCGCACGTCGACCGCGACCTCCTGCTCGGCGCCCACGCGCTGCACCACGCCCTCCTGCAACACGCGCAGGAGCTTCACCTGCAGATCGAGCGACAGGTCGTCGACGTCGTCGAAGAGCAGCGTGCCGCCATGCGCCTGCTCGAACGCACCCTTGCGGCGCTGCCCCGCCCCGGTGAAGGCCCCCCGCTCGTGGCCGAAGAGCGTGCTCTCGGCGAGCTCGCGCGGGATGGCGCCGCACGCGAGGGCCACGAAGGGGGCGCTCGCGCGCGGGCTCTCGGCGTGCAGGGCGCGTGCGACGAGCTCCTTGCCGGTGCCGGTCTCGCCGGTCACGAGCACGGGCGCGTGGTGGCTGGCGAAGAGGCCGATGCGCTCGCGCACGTGCGCCATCGCCGCCGCGCGGCCGATGAGCCCGCTCTCCGGCACCTCGTCGAGCAGGGCGCGCAGGCGCGCCAGCTCCAGCCGGGCGTTGCGCGCCGCGAGCAGCCGCTCGAGCCGCACCTTGAGCTCCGCGAAGCGGAACGGCTTGGTCAGGTAGTCCGCGGCACCGTGCTGCATCGCCTGCACGGCGGTCTCGACCGTGCCGTAGGCGGTCATGAGGATCACCTCCACCGTCGGGAAGCGGGCGCGGATCTCGGCGAGCAACGCGAGGCCGTCCGTGCCGGGCATGCGCAGATCGGAGAGCACGAGGTCCCAGCGCGCCGCCTCGAGACGGGCGAGCGCCTCCTCGGAGCCGCTCGCGGCCTCGGCCTGGTAGCCGGCTTCGGTCAGCTGGACCACGGTGGTCTGGCGGCTGATGCGCTCGTCGTCGACGACGAGCACGCGGAAGGTGCCCGTCATGGCCGAGCTCCGTCCGCGGCGGCCGCCGCGGGCACGAGCAGGCGCACCCGGGTGCCGCGGCCGGGCGCGCTCTCGATCTCGACCGCCCCGCCGTGCTCCTCGAGGATGCGCTTGGCGATGGCGAGCCCGAGGCCGGTCCCCTCGCCGATCGCCTTGGTCGTGAAGAACGGATCGAAGACGCGCGCGAGATCGTCCGCCGCGATGCCGCTGCCCGAGTCCTCCACCGTGATGCTGGCCCGGTCGCGCGCGGGGTCACCGGCGCGCACGCCGATGCGGATGCTCGCGCCCTCCGCGGACGCGTCGACCGCGTTGTCGAGCACGCTCACGAGCGCCTCGTTCAGGCGGTTGGCGTCGACCTCGGCCTCGACCACGCCGTCGTGCTCGACCTCGAACGCGACCTTGCGGGCGCTGGCGCGCAGCGACACGAGGCGCACGGCGTCCCCCGCGAGCTCGCCGAGGTCGGTCGGCGCGCGGGTGAGCGGCTGCTCGCGCGTGAGGGCCAGGAGGCGCCGCGTCACCACCTCGATGCGCGCCAGGCCCTCGCCCATGAGCTCCAGGGTCGCGCGCCCGGTGCTGTCGCCCGGTACCTGCGCCTCGAGGATGTCGACGCAGTTGATGAGGCCGTGGAGCGGGTTGCGGATGCTGTGCGCCACGCCCGCCGAGAGCTCGCCGATGCGCGCCAGCCGCTCGCGGGACACGGCGAGCCGCTCGCGGTCGCGCCCCTTCCGCTCGGCCGCGCGCCGCCCCTCGGCTACCGACTGCACGAAGTACACGGTGCCGAAGAGCACGAGCAGGTAGGACAGCGAGTACGCCGCGACGAGGGACGGCGACCGCAGGTACGGATCGAGCTCGGTCTGCGCGAGCGGATCGCCCTGCTCGAGCAAGAGCGGGTGATGGCGGATGGCTCCCAGGGTCTCGGCGATGACGGTGCCGAGGTGCACGACCGCCGTCACGGCCGCGAGCCCGAACGCGAGCCGGCGCCGCAGGAGCATGCCGCCGAGCGCCATGTGGAACACGAACAGGACGGCGAAGGGGTTCTCGACGCCGTCGCTCCAGTGAAGGAGCGCCGCGAGGGCGAGGACGTCGACGAGCAACTGGGCGAAGACGGAGAGCTCGAGCGTCGCTACCGAGGTCGGACGGCGCGACGGGCGACGCCACCACGACCACCAGCCGACGTTCACGGCGCCGAGCGCCATGGCGACGGAGAGGAGTGGCAGCGCCTGCGACGCGATGCCGCGCCACAGCGCGAGCCCGACGACGAGACCCACGGTCCCGACGGCCACCCAGCGCATCCGGATGAGCCAGGCGAATCGCTCGGCGAGGTGCTCGAGATCCTCCTGAGCGTCGGGAGGTGTGGCGGGATGGGCCGTGCTCACCACGGCGAGCCTAGCGGAAATGTCGCGCAGCCGCCCGCGGCGCGCGCCGGGCGCGGCGGTGCGCCAGGAGAGCGCGGGGCGCAGCGGGGGAGCAAGGCCCATCGCTCTGCGACCTGCACCTGGCGTGCCGGCCCCGCCGCGAGGCGCGGGCGGCGGCTGCAACCGCCGCGCCGAGCGGGTTGCCGCCGCCCCGGGTGCCGAAGGCTCGGCGTGGCGTGCCGAAGTGTCGGCACGCAATTCGGTTTCCCAGCCGGGCACACCCAACGAAACGCGGTTCACCTCGGGCACGTCGCTTGCTTGGCTCCCCGCGGGCGGCCGAGGCCGGCCGAAAACGGCACCGTTCGCCCAGGGACCGGTCGACCTCGTCGTCAGTACCGACGCGGGGGGGCCCCCTCCGCGCAGTCGTCGTTGTCCACGCGGAGGGGGCTCGTGCTTTCGCCCGGCCGGGCGAGCGGCGCCTGCGCTACGATCCAGGTGACGCGCGCCGGGCGCTCGGCGCCGCCGGAACCGAAGCGCATGTCCGCCGAGGCCTACGTCGTCTGCACGAGCTGCGGCCGCAAGCTCGCCGCCCGCTTCGAGGCCTGCGTGTACTGCGGGGGCCCCGTGGCGGCGCCGAACGCGCGCGCCGCCCCCGCGAGCCTCCCGCCGCCCGGCCCGTGGAAGGGCCGCGCG
>JACRDA010000442.1 GCA_016212965.1 Myxococcales bacterium | reverse complement strand
GCGCGTGCGGCGCGCGGCCGCTCGGGCGCTCGCCCGCATCGGCGGCGCCGGCGCGCGGCCCGGCCTGCTGCGCGCCCTGGTCGACGAGGACGACGAGGTCGTGGCCTGGGCGGCCTACGGGCTCGGCTTCGCCTGCGAAGGCGAGCGCGACAAGACGGTGCGGGCCCTCGTCTCGGCCGGGGCCGCGCGGCTCGGGGCGAGCGCGGGCCCGACGGGCGCACCGGTGAAGAACCGGGGGCGACTCGACGCCACGCGCGCGGTGGTGCGCGCCATCGGCGCCTGCGCGGCCGAGGAGAGCGAGACCGTGCTCGCCGCGTGGACGGCCGACGCGCGCGTCGCCATCGACGCGGCCTACGCGCTCGGCGACGTCGCGACCGCGCGCGAGAAGCTGCGCGAGGACACCTACGTCACGCTGCTCAACCTCGCGGCGGGCGATGCCGCCCACGACCCCCTGCCCGAGGCGCTCTACGCCCTCGGGCGGGTCAAGACGCTGCCGCCGAGCGTCACGCCGCGCACGCTCGAGGTCGCCAGGGCGCGCCTCGGCCAGGCGGGTCCGGCGCGGGTGTTCGCGGTGCGTGCGCTCGGGCGCGTCGAGGACGGCGCCGTGGCCTCCCTCGAGGAGGTGTTGCGCACGCCGGAGCGCTTCACCCCCGTCGAGCGCGCCGACGCCGCGCGGGCGCTGAAGCGCCTCGGGCGCGAGGGGCAGAAGGCGCTCGCCCGTGCGCTCGGAGCGCTCGCACCGAAGGCGCTCGACGCCGCGCCGGCGAACGAGCTCGTGGCCGAGCCCTTCGGGGTGCTGCTCGCCGTGCTCGAGTCCATGGGCGAGATCGGCGAAGCGCGCCCGACCCTCGGCGCGCTCGCACGGCTCGAGGCGCCGAAGGACGCGACCGAGGCCGTGCGCCGCCGCGTCTCGTGGCTGCGCTGCAGCGCCGCGAAGCTCCTCGCCGAGCGCAACTACGCGGACGAGGCGCTGCAGAAGTGCGACCTCGCGTCGAGCGCCGCGGGCCAGGGCTGGATCGGCCAGAGGCACGTCGTCGAGGCGCTCGGCATCGCGGGCGCCGAGCTGAAGGGCGCGCGGCACGCGACGTGGCGCCACTTCGCGCTCGAGGGCGAGCTCCGCGCGCGCGAGGCCGCGGTCGCGCTCGTCGCGGATCATCCGGAGCTCGACGATGCGGCCGAGGTGCTGGCCGCGGCGCTGCGCGCCAAGGAGCCGGGTCTGCAGGCGACCGCCGCCGAGGTGCTCGCCAAGGAGCCGACGCGCGCGCGCGTCGCGCCGCCGAAGAAGAAGAAGCCGCCGCCCGCCGAGACGCCCGTCCACCCCGACATCGCGGCGGCGCTCGCCGAGCGCCTCGCGGCGACGGACGCCGATCTCGAGGCCCTCGGCACCGCCATCGACGCCGCCGGCGCGCTCGGCCTCGTGGCGACGCGCAACGCGCTCGCGACCCACTGTCGCTCGCCGTACCCCTCGGTCCGCGAGCACGCCGGCCAGGCGCTCGCGGCGCTCGACGGCAGCCGCACGCCGGTCGCCTGCGACGCCGCAGCCGGCCCGGGACCGCGCGCGCCCGAGCGCGAGCACCTGCTTGCGGCGCCGGTGCGCATCCGCTTCGCGAGCGACGTGGGCGAGCTCGTCCTCGAGCTCGATCCGAGCCTCGCACCCGTCGCCGTGACGCGCCTCGCCGATCTCGCACGCAGCGGCTTCTTCGACGACATCGTGGTGCACCGCGTGGTGCCGGGCTTCGTGAGCCAGCTCGGCTCGCCGACGGCGGACGGCTACGGCGGCGCTCCGCTCCCTCCGCTGCGTTGCGAGACCACGCCGATGCCATTCGAGGCCGGGTCGGTGGGGATCGCGCTCGCGGGCCGCGACACGGGCGGAAGCCAGTTCTTCGTGACCCACGCGCTCTACCCCCACCTCGACGGTCGCTACGCCTGGCTCGGGCGCGCCGCCGGCCCCTGGTCGGCGCTCGCCGAGGGCGACCGCATCGGCGCGGCCCGCGTGGAGGGGCCGTGAGCGAGGCGGCGGGGCTGCGGGTGCAGCTCCCTCGCACCGGGTCCGCTAGGCGCCTGCCCTCGGCGTCACGACGACGCGCTCCGCGTCGGGGTTGTCGATCCGCGCCGGCCAGAAGCCGACGACCACGGCGTTGGCGAGGCCGAGCGCCGCGGTCGCCCAGAAGAGCGGCGCGAGCCCGGTCGCCAGGCTGGAGGCGAGCCCGGGCTCGGCGAGGGCCTGCGCGCGGCGCGTCGGATCGAGCAAGAGCGAGACCCGCTCGGGCGACAGCGACTCGCCGAGCAGGTGCGCGAGCACGCCCCCGAGCGCGCCGACGCCGAACGCACCGCCCATGGAGCGCGACAGCATGCTCGTCGCGGTCGCCACGCCGCGCTCGCTCCAGCCCACGCTCGACTGCACGGCGACGATGAGCGAGGTGTTGGCGAAGCCCATCCCGAGCCCGTACGCGAAGAGGATGGCCTGCAGCAGCAGCGGGGGCGTGCCCGGCGCGAGCGCCCAGGCGAGCGCGACGAGCGTCACGGCGATGATGCCGCTGCCGAGCCAGATGGGCGCGCGAAACCCGGTGCGGGCGAGCCGCCGCCCCGCGAGCGTGGAGGCGATGGGCCAGCCGACGAGCATGGGCGCAACGAGCGTTCCGGCGCCGGTCGGCGTCCGCCCGAGCACGCCCTGAGCGTAGAGCGGCACGTAGATGAGGATGCCCATCATGCTCGCCCCGAGCAGCGTCGAGGCCACGAAGGAGACGGCGATGGGGCGGCGCGCGAGCAGCGCGAGGGAGAGGACCGGCTCGCGTGCGCGGCGCTCGACGAGGACGAACGCCCCGACGGCGACGAGGCCGAAGGGCAGCGCGATCCAGGTGCCGCCCGCCCCGAGGAGCAGCAGGATCCCCGCCAGCGTGAGCGTCGTGGCGCCGGCCCAGTCGATGGCGGGCCGCGCGCGCGGCGCGCCGCGCTCGTGGTAGGCGGCGACGAGGGCGACGAGCGCCGCCGCGCCGAAGGGCAGGTTCACGAGGAAGACCCAGCGCCAGGACGCCGCGCGCACGAGCAGTCCGCCGAGCAGCGGCCCGGTGATGCCGGCGATGGCCCACACGGAGCCGAAGAGGCCCTGCAGCCGGCCGCGCTGCTCGATGGTGAACAGGTCCCCCACGATGGTGAGGGTGATGGGCTGCATGCCGCCGGCGCCCAAGCCCTGGATGGCGCGCGCCACGACGAGCGCCTCGATCGAAGGCGCGAGCCCGCAGGCCGCCGAGCCCGCGAGGAACAGGAGCACCGCTCCGACGAGCAACGGCTTGCGACCGTAGAGATCGGCGAGCTTGCCGTAGAGCGGCACCGACACGGTCGAGGCGAGCAGGTACGCCGACCCGACCCAGCCGTAGAGCGTCAGCCCTCCGAGCTCCGCCACCACGGTCGGCATCGCCGTGCCGACCACGGTCGCCTCGACGGCCGCCATGAACATCGTCAGCACGAGCGCGGCGACGGTCAGCGGTCGGTGCGTGGGGCGCATGCGGGGCGGCGGGGCGGCGAGGCGGAGCGGGCGAAGGCGCGCCCGTGCGCGCCCGGGGCAGGCGTGTTAGCACGCCGCCAGGGTGCGCGGGACCGTCCCGAGCGCGCCGAGCCGCCATGACCGACCTCCCGTTCATCCCCGTCGCGGCGCCCGTCATCGGCGAGCGCGAGATCGCCTACGTGACCGACGCCGTGCGCTCCGGCTGGGTGAGCAGCATCGGGCCGTACATCGAGCGCTTCGAGCGCGACTTCGCCGCGCTCTGCGGCACGCGCCACGCGATCGCGGTCGCCAACGGTACCGTGGCGCTGCACCTCGCGTTCGCCGCACTCGGCATCGGGCCCGGCGACGAGGTGATCGTGCCGGACCTCACCTTCGTCGCCACCGCCCACGCGGCGCTCGCGGCCGGCGCGACGCCGGTCTTCGCCGACGTCGAGCCCGACACCTGGTGCCTCGATCCGGTGGCCGTGGAGCGCGCGCTCGGCCCGAAGACGCGCGCCATCGTGCCGGTGCACCTCTACGGGCACCCGGCCGACATGGACGCGCTCGGCCGCCTCGCGAGCGCGGCCGGGGTGGCGCTCGTCGAGGACGCGGCCGAGGCACACGGCGCGACGCTGGGCGGACGGGTCGTCGGCGCGCTCGGTCGCGTCGCCACCTTCTCGTTCTACGGCAACAAGATCCTGACGACCGGCGAGGGCGGCATGGTCACGACCGACGACGACGCGCTCGCCGCGCGCCTGCGCCTGCTGAAGGACCACGGCATGCGACCCGAGCGGCGCTACTTCCACACCGAGCTCGCGTGGAACTACCGCATGACGAACCTGCAGGCCGCGCTCGGCGTGGCGCAGCTCGAGCAGGCCGCGGACTTCATCGCGCAGAAGCGGCGCATCTTCGGCTGGTACCGCGAGGAGCTCGGCGCGCGCACCGACCTCGAGCTCAACGTCGAGCGCCCCGGCGCGCGCAACGTCTACTGGATGACGAGCGTCGTGCTCGGCGCGCGCGCGGCGGCGAGCCGCGACGGCGTGGCCGCGGAGCTCCGCGCGGCCGGCGTCGACAACCGGCCCTTCTTCGTGCCCATGAGCGAGCTGCCGCACCTCGCGCACTACCGCAAGGTCGGCCGCGGCGCGGACGACTGCCCGGTCGCCCGTCGCCTCGGCGCGCGCGGGCTCAACCTGCCGAGCGGCTGCGGTCTGTCCGAGCCGGACGTGCGCCGGGCCGCCCGCACGCTCGCACGCGTGCTCGACGGCAGCGCGGGCTCGACCCGACCCGTGGCATGATCGCTCGATGCGAGACGTCGGAGCCCGAGCCCTCTGCGACACGCGCGTTCGACGGGCGCTCGGAGCCGCGGCGGCGCTGGCGCTCTGCCTCGGCGGCCCGGCGGCCTGCGACCGCGGCGACGCCACCGAGGAGCCGCCGCCCGTCGACGTGCAGCCGACGTACCCCTACCCGCTCGACGACGTGCTGCGCTTCGAGCACCTGCAGGCGAAATCGACCCACAACAGCTACCACGTGGAGACGCCCGGCAACACGCTCGAGGCCTGGCACTACAGCCACGCTCCGCTCGGCGAGCAGCTCGCTCTGCAGGGCGTGCGCCACGTCGAGATCGACGTGCGGCGCGACGCGGCGACGGACTCCTTCGTCGTCTACCACCTGCCGATCGTCGACGAGCAGACGACCTGCCGGCAGTTCACGGACTGCCTGCAGGCGCTGAAGAGCTGGTCCGACGGCCACCGGGCGCACCATCCGCTCGCGGTCCACCTCGAGAGCAAGGACGGCACCCAGGCCGACTTCGAGGGCTACTTCGCCGCGCTGCACGCCGCGATCCTCTCGGTGTGGCCCGTCGGGCGCATCGTGACGCCCGCGCTCGTGCAGGGGGCGCACGCGAGCCTGCCCGAGGCGCTAGCGACCGACGGCTGGCCGACGCTCGGCGAGCTGCGGGGCAAGATCCTCTTCACGCTCGACGACGCGGGGGAATTCCGCGACGCCTACACCCACGGCGGCGGCGATCTCGCCGGGCGCCTCATCTTCCCGAACAGCGAACCGGGCGTCCCCTACGCGGGCTATGCCGTGCTGAACGACCCGGTCGCCGAGGCCAGCGCCATCGCGGCCGCTCTCTCCGCCCACCTGCTCGTGCGCACGCGCGCCGACGGCGACGTCGTCGAGCCCCTGGCGGGCGACACCACCCGGCGCGAGGCGGCGCTCGCGAGCGGCGCGCAGTTCGTGAGCACCGACTTTCCCGTCGAGGTCCCGGGCGTGGCCTACTCCGTGACCATCCCGGGCGGCACGCCGACGCGCTGCAACCCCGTGACGGCGCCGGCCGGGTGCACCTCCGAGGCCCTCGAGGACCCCGCCTTCGTCGGCCCCTAGGGGCGGCTCGCGCTCGCGTTTTCGGGCGCGGGCCCCTACGCTCTTCGGCCATGGCGAGCTACCCGACGCGTTTCGCGAGCACCCTCGAGCTGGCGCGCTTGCCGTGGTTCGAGCTCGTCGACGGCGAGCTCGCCCTCGCGGACCCGGCGCTCGGCCCGAGCATCGACGTGCACACCCACCTCGGCATGTCGTTCGTGTTGCCGTCGCGCATCGACCTCGCGCGCCGCTGGCCGGCGACCGAGCACTACCTGCCGGTCACGAGCCCCCTCGACCTCGAGGTGTACGCCAACCGCAACTTCTCGCCCGCCGAGCTCGCCACGCTCGGCCGGGACCTCACGCTGAAGAGCCTCACGGCCGGGGGCATGCGCCGCACGCACACCGCGCCGAACCTGCTCGGCGAGATGAAGCGCCTCGGCGTCGTGGGCGCCGTCCTCTTGGCGATCGATCTGCCGCTCATCTCCGACAACACGCGGCAGTGGGCCGAGGCGGCTCGCGGCCACGACGAGCTCGTGCTCTTCGGCTCCTTGCACCCGCTCGTCGCCGACCTCGAGGGAGCGCTCGACCGCCAGCTCGCGCTCGGCATCCGCGGCGTGAAGCTCCACCCGGCCATGCAGCTGTTCCACCCGAGCGGCCCGCTCGCCCTGCGCATCTACCGCGCCTGCGGGCGCCGCGGCCTGCCGGTGCTCTGGCACTGCGGGCCCGTCGGCATCGAGCCCGCGCTCGGGCGCTGGCTCACCCAGGTCGAGCACTACCGGGCGGCGATCGAGAAGAACCCCGAGACGACCTTCGTGCTCGGGCATTCCGGCGCGCTGCAGCTCGAGGCGGGGATCGAGCTGGCGCGCCGCTACGACAATGTGTGGCTCGAGATCGCCTCGCAGTCGCTCTCGGGGGTGCGCACCATCCTCGAGAAGGTCGACCCGCGCCGCGTCATGGTCGGCAGCGACTGGCCCTTCTATCACCTGGCGATGCCGCTCGCGAAGCTCTTCATCGCGACCGAAGGGGCCGAGGCGCTGCGCCGCGACGTGCAGTACCACAATGCCGCGCGCCTGCTCGGGCTCGCGCCCGCCGAGGCGTGAGCCCGCCACGGCGTCCGGGCGGAGCACCCCCATGAGACCCGTCGACTACGGCCGCATCGCCGCCACCTACGACGCCCTGCCGATCCGGAGCGAGGTCGGGCCCGATCCCGAGCTCGCCGCGCTCACCGCGCTCGCCGCTTCGGGCCGCGCGGCGCGGGTGCTCGACGTCGGGTGCGGCACCGGGAGCTATCTCGTCGCGCAGGCGCGCGCCTTCGGTCCGGCGCTGGCGCTGACGGGCCTCGATCCTTCGGAGGCGATGCTGGCACGCGCCCGGACGAAGCTCGCGGGCAGCGGCGCCGAGCTTCTCGTGGGGCGGGCCGAGGCGCTGCCCTTCGCGGATGGCAGCTTCGATCGCGTGGTGAGCCGCTTCGCGTTCCACCACTTCGCGGACCCGTCGCGAGCGCTCGCGGAGCTCCGCCGCGTGCTCGCCCCGGCCGGGCGGCTCGGCCTCGCGAACCTCGCGCCCGAGCACATGCCGGGCTTCTGGATGTACGCCTTCTTCCCGGAGGCCCACGCGCTCGACGCGCGCTTCTGGTCGGTCGCGCGTCTCGTCGCGGCGTTCGCCGCGCTCGGCCTCGAGGTGTCGCACCGGGTCGCCGTGACGCGCGACGCGCTGCCGCTCCGCGAGGCGCTCCTGCAGGCCGAGCTGCGCGACCAGTCCCACCTCGCGGCCCTCGAGGAGGCGGACTACGCGCGCGGGCTCGAGGCGCTGCGCCACGCCGTCGCCCGCGATCCCGAGGGAGCCGTCGCGAGCGAGACCGCCGTCCTCCACCTCACGGGCAAGAGCCCCGGCTAGAGCTCGCCCTCGGGCTCGCCCGTTTCGGGCGCCGCGCACGGGCCGCCCGGGTCGCTGCAGGCCTCGAAGGTGTCCGGCGTCGCCCGCAGGAGGCACGCGTAGCAGGCCTTCGTCGCGTCCGGCGAGGTGGCGAGATCGGCCTGGCACTGCGCCTCGATGGCCTGCTGCTCCTCGGCCTCGAGCTCGGCCCGGCCCGACTCGGACAGCAGGCGCGCGAGGGTCGCGGCGTATTTCCGGCAATCGACCGCACCGACGGCGGGATGACCGCTCGGCGGCGGTGGCGGCGGTGGCGGCGGCGGCGGTGGCGGCGGTGGCGGCGGTGGCGGTGGCGTGGACGGCCCGTGCGACGGTGGGGGCGAAGGGCTCGTGCCGCTCGGTGCGGGGGGCGTCGACGGCTCGGTCCCGCCGGGCGCGGGCGCCGACATGCCGGGCGGCGTCGGCATCGGCTCGGCGCTCGGGGACGAGACGTCGGGCGTCTTGCGGATCTTGATGAAGCAGCCGGCGGCGAGGCCGCCGACGACCGCGAGCGCGGCGAGCACGGCGAGCGCGTGACGGGCGCGCGGCGCCACACCTCGAGGTGCGGCACCGATCGGTGCCTGTGGTGCGGGGTCGCTCATGCGCGGGGTCTCGCCGGGGTCGGAGCGCGCGCCATCGTGCTACGGCTTGGCCGGCGCCTGCAAGCGCGACTCGGCGACCTTCTCGCGGATGAACGCCGCGAGGGCCCGGCCCTGCTCGCGCTCGAGGATCGGCAAGAGCACCCGGACGGCATCGCGCACGAGGCCCGTCGCGAGCGAGACGGCGGGCACCGCGGCGATCTTGTGACGTCGCACATCGAAGTCGTCCTCTGCGAAGGCGAGCAGCGCCGCCTTCAGGTTCTGGCGCCACGGGCCGATCCGCTCCTCGAAGGCGCCCTTGAGCGCTTGGGCGCGCACGAGCAGCGCGAGCATCTGGCCGAGGTCGAGGTCGAGCACGTCGCCGAGCGAGCGCGCCGGCGTCTCGGCGCTGTCGTCGCTCTGGCTTTCCTTTTCGTCGCCGAGGAGCCGCTCGGTGAGCGAGGCGCGCTGCGCGGGCGTGAGGATGCGGTGCACACGGTTGATGGCGTCGAGCACGGGCTCGCGGACGTCCTCGCCCACGTTGGTCGCCCACGAGGCTGCGGCCGCGAGCGCGGGCGCGCGCCCGTCGCCGTGCTGGGCGGCCGTCGCGATCGCGAGCGCGAAGTCCCGTGCGGCGTCCCAGAACGGCGCGAGCTTCGGCGCGAGGCTCGCCCGGAGCTCGGCGATCGCCTGCTCCTGCGCCTGGCTGAGCGCGAGGCCCGCGAGCCAGGACGGCGCGCGCGGCTCCTTCGGAGCGGGCAGCGTCGTCGCAACCCCGTCGGTCTTCGCCACCTCGGGCGGCTGCGCGAAGGTCGCACACCCGACCGTCGTCGCCACCGCCACGCCAGCGAGCACCCGCAACCCGAGTCCCACCCCAGAGCCAGCTCCCATTCCGGGGGTCTAGCATGCGGCGAGGGCGAGGGCCGGGACCCCGGGCGACACCGGACTTGCGCTACCCCAACCGGGCGGGCACACTTGGCTTTTCACCGGGGGGGCTGCGGCGCGCGCACGGCGACCGCTCTCGACGCGGGTCCCGCGCTGCACGACCGCACCCACTCCGCGCTTCCCCGGGCTTCATGGCTTCATCCGTCTGGTACTGCCCGCTCTGTCAGTCCGAAGGCACGGACGGCTCGGTCGTGTTCTGCGGCAACGACGGCGCGCGCGTGCGCCCCATCGCCGACCGCGGCGCCGAGTGGATCGGCCAGGTGCTCGACGGCAAGTACCGCGTCGTGCGTTTCATCGACGCCGGCGGGACCGCAGAGGTGTTCGAGGCCGAGCGGCTCGGCAGCGGCAAGCGCGTCGCGCTGAAGCTGCTGCACGCGGCGCTCGCGGCGACGAGCGGGGCGCTCGAGCGCTTCCTGCAGGAGGCGCAGCTCGTCTCGCTCATCGCGCACCCGAACGTGGTGGCGATCCAGGACTTCGGGACGCTGCCCGACTCGGTGCACTACATGGTGATGGAGCTGCTCGACGGGCACGCGCTCTCGGTCGAGCTCGCCGACGGGCCGCCGCCGGTGCTCACCGCGCTCCGCTACGTCATGCAGGCCTGCGAGGGCCTCGCCGCCGCCCACGAGCGCGAGGTCATCCACTGCGACGTGAAGCCGGCGAACCTGTTCCTGCAGCGCGAGCCCGGCGGCGAGCGCACCGTCAAGATCCTCGACCTCGGTATCGGCCGGCTCTTCGCCGGCTCGGCGGGGCGCGGCCTGGCGGAGACCGGGATCATCGCCGGCACGCCGGACTACATGTCGCCGGAGCAGGCCACGGGCCTCGAGCTCGGCCCGGCCACGGACATCTACGCGATGGGCGTCGTCCTCTACGAGATGCTGCTCGGCGTTCGGCCGTTCCAGGACGCCTCGTACCTCAACGTGCTCACGAAGCACGTCAACGAGGCGCCGGTGTGGCACGCGGACATCGCGGCCGCGCGCGGCGTACCCCCCGAGGCCGCCGACGTCGTCCTGAAGGCGCTCGCCAAGAAGCCGGCAGAGCGACAGGCGTCGATGCTCGACCTCCAGCGCGAGGTCGCGTCGCTCGCGCGCCTCGTGCGCGGGCGCACGTCTGCGCTGCCGCTCGGCGAGCAGCGCACCCTGCCGAGCCTCGAGGCCGCACCGCAGGCGTCCACGCCGGCGACGCGCCCACCGGCGAGCCGCGGCACGCCCCGGGTGATCGCGGCGGCCGAGAAGACCCCCACCCCCGTGTCGAGGGGCAGCCGGTTCAGGCGCGTGCCGCTCGGCGAGGCGACGGGTGGCGACCAGGAGATCGCCGAGCTCGCGCCCGACGTCTACTGGGTGGGGCGCCGCAACGACGCCCTGCTCGAGTGCAACGCCTACCTGCGCGTGTTCCGCCGCCGAGGCACCGAGATGTCCGTGCTCATCGACCCGGGTCCGCCCAAGGACTTCGACGTCGTGTCGGCGAAGGTGGCGGCGATCCTCGGCTCGCTGCGGCGGCTCGACTGCGTGTTCCTGAACCACCAGGATCCCGACGTGGCCAGCAACGCGGCCGCCATCCAGCAGAGCTCGCCGCGCACGCGGGTCATCTGCTCGGAGGACACCTGGCGCCTGGCGCACTTCTACGGGCTCGACCCGCAGCGCTACACCGCCGTCGAGAGCTTCGCGGGCGGGACCATGGCCCTCGCGAGCGGCCACGAGCTTCGCTTCGTGCCGACGCCGTTCTGTCACTTCCGCGGCGCGGTGATGCTCTACGACCCCGAGTCGCGCGTGCTTTTCTCGGGCGATCTCTTCGGCGGCGCCCAGTCGCGCGCCCTCGTGGCCACCTCCGACTCGTGGCCCGGCGTCGAGATGTTCCACCAGATCTACATGCCGAGCGTGCGGGCGCTCGCCCTCGCGGTCGCCCGCGTCAGGCGCCTCGAGCCGACGCCGCTCATGATCGCGCCCCAGCACGGCTCGGTCATCGTGGGAGCCGACGTCGAGCCGGTGCTCGACGCCCTCTCGAGCCTGCAGGTCGGCCTGGATTTGCTCGAGCCGGGTGGGGAGGACCTGCGCTTCGTGGCCGCAGCCAACGAGGTGCTGCGGGAGTTCAGCGAGCTCGCCGGGCCCGACGGCGCGCGCGAGCTACTCGCCAGCTACGGCAGCGACGGCTCCTTCACGAGCCTCTTCGTCCTCGAGGGGCCGGCGCAGATCGCGGCTTTCAAGGTCGCGCCCCGGCTCGCCCTCGACGCGCTCGCGAACGAAGCGCTCGCCTCGCTCCCCGCCGGGCTACGGGGCGATTTGCAGCGCTCGATCCGCGCCATCCTGCGCCAGCAGGGCCTCGAGAAGAGCGGCCCGCCGATCGGCCGGCCACCCTCGGGTCCGCCGCGCTCGGACCGGCGGCGCTGACCCCGCACGTCAGCGCGTCGACCGCGGAACCGCGGTGCGCACGCCCGCGCCGCCGAGCCGCTCGAGGAGCGCGCGATACGCGAAGGTGCGCCCGCGCCGGCGACCCGTCGTCTCGACGAGCACGCCCGCCCGCACCAGGAGCTCGACGGCGCGTCCCGCCGCGGGCTTGGTGGTGTCGAGGCGCCGCAGCAGGCTCCCGATGGTGCAGACCGGGGCATCCGGCAGGGCCTCGAAGAGCCGCAGCGCCAGCAGCGGCGGCGCGTGCTCGGCGAAGAGCCGCTCCCGGTCCCGCGCCACGAGCGCGAGCACGTCGCGTACGGTCGCGCAGCTCTCGTCCGCTGCGCTCGCGACGCCCCGGAGGAAGAGCTCCAGCCAGCCCTCCCAGTCGCCGTCGGTCCGGACGGCGGTCGCACGCCGGTAGTAGGCCTCGCGCTCGCGCTGGAAGAAGCGGCTCAGGCAGAGCAGCGGGAAAGCGAGCAACCCCCAGCTCTGGAGCAGCAGCGGCACGAGCAGCCGCGCCATGCGGGCGTTGCCGTCGCGGTAGGGGTGGATGGTGTCGAGCTGCAGGGCCAGCAGGCCGGCGCGCACGAGAGGCGGCAGCTCGGGCTCGGCCTCGAGGTAGCGCTCGAAGGCGGCGAGCAGCGCGGCGAGCGCCCGGGTCGGTCGGGGCCCCCGGTCGAGCTGCCTCGCGTGAGCGGCCACGGAGGCACCCGGAAGCGGGTCCGGGACGCTCGCGCGCGCGCCGCGCGCGGGCACGAGCAGCGCCTGCGTCGCGTGGAGCAAGCGCAGAGACGGGGGCCGACCGGGCGCGGACCGGAGCTCGTCGTGGGCGTGGCTCGCCGCCGCGACGGCGTGGCGCACCTCTTCGACATCGGGATCGGTCCGGAGCTCAGCGTCCGCCTCGGAGGCCGCCTCGACGGCGTACACGTCGAAGAGCGTGGCCTGCCCGCCCTCGAGCTGCGCGGAGCGCACGGCCTCCTCGCGCACGAGCGCCCGAGCGACCCAGCGGTGGGGCGCCGCGAGCTCCGCGACGAGCGCGAGTCGCCCGAGCGCGCGCTCCGCCGCCTCGAGCCGCGTGGCGAGCGCCCCGTCGAGGCGCAGCGGTGGCTCGGCCGGCGGCAGCGGCAGCGGCACGAAGTAGCGAACCGCGGCGCCTTCGACGCTCGTGCGCTCGAGGTGGCCGGTGGCACGCGCGACCATGTAAGTAACGACGACGTTATCATCTATCCAAGAAGGAACACAAGTGGAGCAATTTCACGAAGGAGCAACAATAGTAACATATACGTTCCTTCACCGCGCCCCCCGAGTGGGCGCGCCACCCTCGTGGGGTAGCCGGTGCCGTCGAGCGCCAGCTCGCAGGCCGTGCGACGGTCCGTGCGAACCCGCCTACGCCGCCTGTCGCCTGCTTGCGTCGCCGGGTGGACCGGCGCGCCCGCCGGGTGGCCCCGGGCCCCGTCACCCGCACGTCGCAGCTCGCTCGGCGGCGGCGCGGCACGATCGACTTGCACGTCTGGATCGCACGAGTTAAGTATTATCTGGCCGCGGCGCTAATCACCTATAAGTTATAGGTCACTGCCCCGATGGACGAGATCAACGCTCGACTCCTCGATCTCCTGCAGCTGAACGGCCGGGCGACCCAGCTCGAGCTCGCCAAGGCGGTCGGGCTGTCGCAACCGGCGGTGGCCGAGCGGATCCGCAAGCTCGAAGAGCGCGGCATCATCCGCGGCTACACCGCGCGCGTCGACGCCAAGGCGCTCGGCCACGACATCACGGCCTTCATCGGGGTCGGCATCAACCACCCGAAGTTCTTCGAGGGCTTCGCGAGGAAGGTGCAGGGGCTCGACGAGGTGCTCGAGTGCCACCGCGTGGCGGGCGCGGACTCGTACCTCTTGAAGGTGCGCACCCGCAACACGCGCACCCTCGACCGGCTGCTCGTCGAGGTGCTGCGCACGATCCCCGGCGTCACGAGCACCCAGACGACCATCGTGCTCGCCTCCATCAAGGAGGAGACCCACGTCCAGGCCGCCCCAGAGGCGGAGGGAGAAGAGCCATGAGCATCCTCGCCGACACGACGCCTCCCGTCTTCGAGCCGCTGCGTCTGGCGCGCCGCATGGCGCGCATGCCGCCCTCGGCGGTGCGCGAGATCCTGAAGGTGGCCGAGCAACCGGACGTACTGTCCTTCGCGGGCGGTCTGCCGGCCCCGGAGCTCTTCCCGGTCGAGGCGATCGCCGCCGCGCACGCCGAGGTGCTGTCGACGACCGGGCCCGCGTCGCTGCAGTACTCGACGACCGAGGGCTACGCGCCGCTGCGCGACTGGATCGCGGCACGCCTCGGGCAGCGCGGGATCCGCGCGGTCACCGAGGACGTGCTCATCACGAACGGCTCGCAGCAGGGCATCGACCTCGTGGCGCGCGTGCTGCTCGACCCCGGCGACGTCGTCGCGGTCGAGAGCCCGAGCTACCTCGCGGCGCTCCAGACGTTCGCGGGCTGCGAGGCCGAGTTCGCGCCCATCGAGAGCGACGACGACGGCCTCGACGTCGAGGCGCTCGAGCGAGTGGTGGCCGAGCGGCCGGTCAAGCTCATCTACGTCGTGCCCGAGTTCCACAACCCGAAGGGCACGACGCTGTCGCTCGAGCGCCGCCTGCGCCTCCTGCGGCTGGCGCAGGCGCACCGCATCGTGGTGCTCGAGGACGACCCCTACGGCGCGCTGCGCTTCCGCGGCGACGCGCAGCCGCCACTCGCGGCGCTCGACGACACCGGTGTGGTCGTGCACCTCGGGACCTTCTCGAAGACGCTCGCGCCCGGCATGCGCCTCGCGTGGCTGGTCGGCTCGCGCGAGCTCGTGCGCGCCGCCGTCATCGCCAAGCAGGCGGCCGATCTCCACACGGCGACCCTGGCGCAGCGGGCCGCGGCCGCGCTTCTCGCCCGCTTCGACTACGACGGCCACCTCGCCCGCATCCGCAAGGCCTACGGCGAGCGCTGCCTCGCGATGCTCGGCGCGCTCGAGCGGCACTTCCCCGCGGGGTCGCGCTGGACCCAGCCAGACGGCGGACTCTTCGTCTGGGCGGAGCTTCCCTCCGGTCTCAGCGCGGACGAGATCTTCGCCGACGCGCTGCGCGAGCGGGTGGCGTTCGTGCCGGGGAGCAGCTTCTTCGCCGACGCGCCGCGCCCCGAGTTCCTGCGGCTCAACTACTCGAACCGCCCGCCCGAGCTCATCGAGGAGGGCATCGCACGGCTCGGGCGCGTCGTGCGCGAGCGCCTGTCCCGCTCGCTCACCCACTGAGCGCCTCCCGGCCGGCGTTGACGCCCGTCAAGGGCGTGCCTGCCGCGAAGCGTTATGTGTGGTGCATGATCGATCGCCCGCTCGTCTGGCTCGTCGTGGGTGCGCTGGCCGCGTGCGGCGGGGGCTCGGACGGCGCGGGGACCGGCGGGAGCGCGACGACGACGTCGAGCTCCACCACGACCTCCTCGAGCACCGGCTCGGGCGGCGAGAGTGCCGGCGGCGCGGGGGGCAGTGGGGCCGGTGCGGGGGGCGTCGCGACGGGCGGCAGCGGGGGCGTGCCGTGCGCCGGCGTGACCCCCGTGCGCACCGTCCTGTCGGTCGACGACCTCTACCAGATGATGCAGCAGAAAGACTTCGCGCTCATCAACGTGCACGTGCCGGACGAGGGCGAGATCGTCGGGACCGACATCCACATCCCCTACACCGACGTCGACGGCATCGAGACGTACCTCGGTCACGCGCTCGACGCGAAGGCCGTGCTCTACTGCTTCGGCGGCTCGATGAGCGTGGCCGCGGGCGACGAGCTCGTGGCGCGGGGCTACTGCCGGATCCACGATCTGGCGGGCGGGCTCGCCGCGTGGAAGCTGGCCGGCTACCCCTGGAACGCGCCCTGAGCGCTCAGCGCATCTCGCGGCAGGCCTCGCGGTAGCCCTTGTCGCACAGGGGCTTCAGGACGGCGCGCGCGCGCTTCGGGTCCTTCTTCGAGCCCAGCCCGCGCGCCAGCATCACCCCGGCGGCCAGACAGGTCTCCTTGATCTCGTCGCCGCGACAGGTCTGCTCGAGGAGCCCGAGCGCCGCGGCATCGAGCGGCGACCGCGCGGCGAGCTTCGGGTCGTTGACGACCTCGAACGCGAGGTTGGCGCAACCGATGGCGTCGCCCGCACGGCACGCGCGCGCGTAGAGGGCGCGCGCGCCGTCGGCCGAGGGCGGGACGCCGACGCCGCGCTCGACGACGAAGCCGAGCGCGTTGCAGGCGCTCGCCGTCCCGCGGTCGCACTGCGCGCCGAGCTCGCGGGCGATGTCCGCCTCGAGCGCCGTATCCTCGACGCGCCCGGCGGCGCGGAACAGGTAGACGGCCTGCGCGCACGCGGGCGTCCGGCCGGCGCGACACGCGCGCCCGTAGATCTCGGCGGCCCCGAAGGGATTGCTCGCGGCGGTGAGCTCGGCGATCGCCAAGCAGCCGTCCAGGTGGCCGCTGTCGCAGCCCTGCTGGAAGCGCAGGCCCGCCGCGCCGGGATCGGCGCCGCCGGGTCCGAGCGCGAACTCGAACGGTAGGACGCGCTGCACCTGCGCGTTGCAGCTCGCCGTGGCCGTTGCGCAAGGTGGCGAGACGAGCGAGGTCTCGATGCCGAGGCTCATCTGGCGCCGCGCGGCGTGGCCGAGCAGCGTACAGCTCGCTCCGTCGGCCGCGGCGCAGCGCGCCGCGAGGTAGGTCAGGACCTCCGGCCCCTGCGCCGCGAGCTTCTGGCAGTCCCCCATGCGCGCGACGGCGGCGGCGAAGCTCGCGGTGTCGCGATCGGCACCGCAGCTCGCCGCGAGCGCGGCGACTTCGCCGCCCACCGCGCGGCAGTCGCCCTGCGCGAGGTAGGTGCCGACCGGGCAGACCGGCGCGCCCAGGCAGGCCGCGCCGCTCGGCGCCAGGTGCTGCCCGGGCCAGCAGCAAGCCCGGCCCGCGGGGACTCGCCCAGCGCTGCAGGCCGCGGCGCCGGGTGAGCCCGCCACGACCGCCCCGGCCGGAACCGCGGCCCCGTCCGCCGCGCCGACGGCCGAGCGCGCCGGCCCCGCCGCCTCGGCGCACCCGAGGAGCAGACAAGCGGCGAGCGCGACCGAAGCGCGGGCGAGCGGCACCATGGCGCATGCTACCACCGCTCGCGAGCGGCCGCGGCGGCTAGCGATCGGCCGCGAGGGCCGCCGAGGGCTCGAGCATCGGCGCGAAGAGCTCGCAGAGCCCGCCGAGCGCGAAGCGCGCGGCGGCGCGCGCCGGACGCGGGTCCTTCTCGACGTCGAGCGCCCACTGGGCGTGGCGCGCCAGCAGCGCGAGCTCGAGCGCCCGACCGAGCCCGAAGGCCGCGCGACGCGCACCGGCCTCGACGGCCGCCGGCTCGCGCTGCTCCGCGAGCCAGCGCTCGACGCGCTCCGCGCTCGCGAGCGCGAGCTTGCCGGCGCGACCGAGCGCGTCGTCGCGCAGCGTGGCGCCGAGCTCCTCGAGCTCGGCCTTGAAGGGCCCGAGCCCGGTCTTGCGCAGCGCGCGCAACAGGTCGAGCGCGAGCACGTTGGTCGTCCCTTCCCAGATGCTGAGCACCTGCGCGTCGCGCAGGAGCCGCGGAAGACCGGTGTCCTCGCAGTAGCCGGCCCCCGCGAAGCACTCGAGCGCCTCGCTCGCCACCGCGATCGCCTGCTTGGCCGTGAGCAGCTTGGCGATGGGGGTGATGATGCGCAGCAGCGCGGCCCGGCGATCGTCGAGGCCGCCCGCTTCCTCGAGCCCGAGCAGCTCGACCACGCGAAACGCGAGGTGGAAGGCGCCCTCGTACTCCGCCTGCATCGCCGCCAGCGTGTCCGCGTGGAGCGGCTGCTCGAGCACGGGCGCACCGAACTGCGACCGACGACGGGCGTAGTCGCGCGCGAGCGCCAGCGCGCGGCGCATCGCCGCAACGGAGCACACCGCGTTCCAGGTGCGCGTGGCGTTGAGCAGCGGCGTGATGGCGCGCACGCCGTTCGCGAGCCCGGCGACCGGTGCCGCAAGCGCCCCCTCGAGGTCGAGCTCGGCGGTCGGCAGCTTGCGCGTACCGAGCTTGTCCTTGAGCCGGTGGATGACGACGCCGTTCGGGGCGCCCGTCGCGTCGCGCGTCTCGAGGTAGAAGAGCGCGAGGCCCTTGCCACCCGCGGGCGCGCCGGGCGGCCGACCGAGCGTGAGCGCCATGTCGGCCGCCGCCGCCGAGGTGAACCACTTGTTGCCGAAGAGGCGGTGGGCGTCCGGCACGCCGTAGACGCTGCCGCCGGTCGGCTCCGCGCGCGTCTCGCTCAGGCCGACATCGCTGCCGCCGGTGCGCTCGGTCATCCACTGGCCCGAAGTCCAGGCCGTGGCCGGGTCGCGCGACAAGAGGCGCGGCAGGGCGCGCTCCGCGAGCGCCGTGGCCTTGTGCGCGAGGAGCGTGCGGGCCGCCCCGTCGGTCATCGCCAGGGGGCAGGTGTACACGTCGCTCGAGGGGTCGAACAGGTACACGAGCGCGAACTGGTGGACGCGCGAGGCGGCGCCACTCGCGCGCTCGTACGCCGTGGCGACGAGGCCGTGCTCGGTCGCGACGCGCGCGGCGCGCTGCCAGAGCGCCGTGTGCTCGATGCGGTCGATGCGCCGCCCCCAGGGGTCGAACGGCACGTGGCGCGGCTCGTTCAGCCGGTCGGCGAGCTGCAGCTGGTAGAGCTCGCCGCCCGAGAGCTCGCCGAGCGCGTCGAGCTCCGGCGCCACACGAGCGGCCACGGCGGGCTCGAGCACGCGCGCGAGGTAGGAGCGGAGCACGCGATCGTCGCGGTACTGGTTGCCGAGCGTCGGCCCGTCTTGGATGAACGTCATGGCGCGCATTCTACCAGTCGCCCGCCACGACAGCGCGCAGCAGGTCGCGGTCGAAGGGCTTCTCGAGGCGCCGGTTCGGCGCGCGCTCCACACCCTCGCGCGTCTCGCCGAAGCTGCCGCCCGACATGAGGACGACGCGCGCCGCGACCTCCGGGCGCACCTCGCGCAGGCGCTCGCAGAGCTCGACCCCGGTCATTTCGGGCATCATGACGTCGCACAGCACGAGCTCGAAGTCGCGCACCGCGAGGAGCGCGAGCGCGGCCGCCCCGCTTCCGACCGTCGTCACCTCGTGCTCGCGGCCGAGGATCCGCTCGATCGTCTCGCCGACCTCGGGCTCGTCGTCGACCACGAGCACGCGCTTGCGCACCGCCCCGCGCGCGGCGCTCGGTCGCTCCGCCGGCGCGGCCACGGCGACGTCCGGGCCGGCCGCGGGCAGGGTGACGCGAAAGGCGCTCCCGACCCCGGCGCGCGTGGCAACCTCGATGCGACCCCCCATCGCCGCGACGATCTTGTGCGAGATCGACAGGCCGAGCCCGGTGCCGCTGCCGACGGGCTTCGTGGTGAAGAAGGCGTCGAAGATGCGCGGCAGCGCCTCGGCCGGGATGCCGGTCCCCGTGTCGTGCACCTCGACGAAGGCGGTGCCGCTCGGGTCGGTGCCGGTCACGATCCGGATCTCGTTGCCCTCCGCGTTGCCCGTCGGGATCGCGTGGGCGGCGTTCTGCAGCAGGTTCAGGAACACCTGCACCAGGCGCGCCTCGTTCGCGGCGACCGGCGGCGCGGCGCCGTACGCCTTCACGAGCTTGGCGCGATGCCGGATCTCGTTGCGCATCATGCCGGTTGCCGTCTCGAGAAGCTTCTGCACGTCGAGGCGCGCCACGGACGTCTCGTCCACGCGCGAGAAGCTCTTGAGGTCGCGCACGATCTGCCGCACGCGCTCGGCCCCCGACTGGCTCGACGCGAGGGCCTTCTTGACCTCGGCTAGCCGCTCGGCGGCGAGTGCGCCGCCACCCATGTCCTCGAGCTCCTCGGCGATGAAGTCGAGGTTGCCGACCAGGAAGGCGAGCGGGTTGTTGATCTCGTGGGCGACCCCCGCCGCGAGCGTGCCCATCGTCGCCAGCCGGTCGGTGAGCTGCAGCCGCGCCTGGGCCTGCCGCAGCGCGCGGTCGTCGCGCGCCACGAGCACGACCCCTGCGAGCTCACCCGTGGCACCGAGCTGGGGCGAGGCGTTGAGCGTCAGCGGGATGGAGCCGCCTGACGCCAGCAGGAACTGCGTGTCGCGGCCGCGCAGGGGCTGGCGCGCGACCTTGCTCGCGAGCTTGGCCGCGAACGCCCGTTCCTCGGGAGCCAGCACCGCCCCGAGCGGACGACCTCGGAGCGTGTCCGCGCTCGTTCCGAGCAGGCACGCCATGGCGCTGTTGGCGCGCTTTACTACGCCGCCCGCGTCGAGCACGAGCACGCCGTCGATCATCGACTCCAGGATCGCCTCGAGCACCGTGCGCTGGCGGTCGATCTCGAGAAAGGCGTCCCCCACCTCTGCCGCCGTGTTGTCGAGCAGGTAGCCGAGCACGTCGAGCGGGTCGCCCTTGCCGGTGCGCTGGGAGCGCACCGAGAAGTCACCGGCCGCGAGGCGGAAGAACAGCTCGGACAGCGCCGTGACGCCGTCCTCGAGCTCCTTCTGCTGGCGCTCGCGCTCCTTCAGTAGGCGGTCGAGCTCCTCGGCGATGAGGTTGACGAACATCGCCAGGGTGTCTTCGGTGTCGCGGCGGTAGTTGCGCGCCAGCCGCACCGAGAAGTCGGCGCGCGCCAGCCGCACGAGCGCCTCGACGAGCTCGCGCGTCACTTCGCCTTCGCGTGGCGGGGCTGGCTCGTCAGGCAACGGGCCCACCGTGCACCCGGTTCATCTCCGCGAACCAGGGGCGCGCTTCGTCGAGCGACCGGAAGACGCGCGTCGGCACGGCGGGCTTCGCCAGCCCCTCGAACACCATCGCGGAGGCGTGCGCGAAGAAGGACTCGCCGACGAGCGCGTAGCAGGTGGTGAGGGTTTGGGCGGTCTCGGTGGCGTACACCGCACGTGCCCCGCCTTCCTGGGACAGCACGGGATCCATGTAGACGACGGTGGCACCGCGGTGCCCCACGCGGCGCCAGTGCTCGTCCTGCATGCGAATGCTGGCGCGCGCCGTGTGCTCGTCGTCCACACTGTCGTCGTGGGGCACGACGACGATGAGCGCCGGCTCGGCAGCGTAGAACTCGGCGTTCGCCGTGGTGCCGATGTGGGTCCACTTCGAGGTGTCGACCTTGTGCATGTCAGTTCCTCCGGTGCGCTTCGTTCAGGTCCCGAGCCCAGGCGAGCGCGTCGGCGAGCGTGGCGCACAGGCGCACCGGGATCCGCGGGCGTGCAATGCCGAGGAAGAACGACCCCATGGCGCGCGACAGCATGGTGCCACCCACGAGCGCCGTCCCGAACATGACACTCGGATCGGGGTCCGCCTGGTAGACGCGGCGCGCGTCCTTGTCCTGCGACACCATGTTGTCGAAGAACACCACTACGACGCCACCGTGGCCCTTCTTGCGCCAGTGCTCGTGCTGGAACGCGATGTTCTCACGGGCGCTGTTGCGGTCGTCCACGGCGCCGGGGCGCGGCACGCCCGCGAGCACGTCGGACCCGACCTCGAAATAGCGCGTGTTCGCGGTCTCGCCGACCGCGCTCCAGGCCGACGTGTCGATGTCCTTCATCGTGGCTCTTCCTCAGTCCTTCCCGAAAGCCTCGGTCGGCGCCTCGCCGCTGATGGTGGGCCGCGGTGACGGCGGACGACACATGTCCGCGAGCCCGGTCTCGCGCAACGCCACGAGCACCGTGGCGAGACGGTCCACGTCGAGCTCGTACACCCCGTCCGCGAGCGCCACGTGGCGGATGCCGGGGTGCGCGCGCTCGAGCTCGGCGAGCAGCACGTCGCGCCGATGCGCCTGTTGGTTCGCGGCGGCTTGCTGGCGCAGCTCGTCGAGCCGGGCGAGCGCCTCCTGGATGGTGTCGCGCAGGTGCTGCTTTTGCCACGGCTTGGTGAGGTAGCGGTGAACCTCGCCCTCGTTGATGGCGTGGAGCGCCGACTGCAGCGAGGCGTCGCCGGTCAGCAGCATGCGCACGACGTGCGGGCGCGAGCGGCGCACGCGCGCCACGAGCTCGAGGCCGGTCATGCCGGGCATGTCGATGTCGGCGACGAGCAGGTCGACACCACCCGCCTCGACGAGCGCGAGCGCCTCGTGCGGCGAGGTCGTGCCGACGAAGCGGTAGCCCTCGTTCCGCAGCGTGCGTCGCAGCGTTTCGACGATCTCGGGCTCGTCGTCGACGCAGAGGACCGTGTGGATGGGCTCACTCATGGGTCCAGCCACTGGCGCCAATCGGTGCGCGACAGGGCGCGCGCCGCGCGTTCGAGATCGACCAGCATCTCGTCGAAGCTCTGGTAGCGGTCTTCCGGACTCTTCGCCATGGCCCGCTCGACGATCGCGGCGACGTGCGCCGGAACCGGCCCCTCGGGAGCCACGATCGGCGGGACCGGGCTCGTGCAGTGGTGGGTGATGATCTCGAGCAGCGTGCCGCCGGAAAAGGGCACCCTGCCGGTGAGCATGCGGTAGAGCACGCAGCCGAGCGAGTAGATGTCGCTGCGCGAGTCGATGTGCTCACCGAGGCCCTGCTCGGGCGACATGTAGGCCACGGTGCCGGCGATGGTCCGCTCCCCCGTACGCGGCGGCGACTCCTCTCCGTCGAGAATGCGTGCCAGCCCGAAGTCTCCCACCTTCACCCGGTCGTCCTCGGTGACGAAGACGTTCGCGGGCGTGAGATCGCGGTGCACGACGCCCCGACCGCTCGCCGCCCGCAGAGCCGCGGCGATCTCGCGCGCCAGCCCGAGCGCGCGGCCCGGCGCGAGCGGTCCGCCTTGCAGCACGGTCGCCAGGGTTGGAGCCTCGACGAGCTCCATCACGATGTAGGCGCGTCCATCGGCGAGCGTGCCGAAATCGGTCACGTCGACGATGCCCGGATGGCGGGCGCGGCATGCCGCACGCGCCTCGATCACGAACTGCCCTGCGACGAGCGGGTTCCGGGCGACCTCGGGGTACAGCACCTTGATCGCAACGGGCTTCTGGAGCACGACGTGCTCGGCGCGGAACACGATCCCCATGCCGCCGTGACCGAGCTCCCCGTCGATCCGGTACGGACCGACGCGACCGGCCTCGTCCGAGGGCAGCTCGGTGCTCGACGGTGGCAGAGGCGGACCCGCGCCCGCCGGCGCACCACCGATTCGGTGCAGCTCGGCGCCGAGACCGTGCGCGGTGGTCCGCACGACGAGCAAGAGGTCGCTCGCGGCCGGCGCCGACTCGCGCGCACCCGGGGCACGTCGCACCTGCAGGCGCCCCACTTCGTTGCGCCCCGACCCGACGCCGAGACCGGAGATGAGCGACAGCCGCGCGACCACTGCGTCGCCGAGACCGGGCTCGAGGACGAGCAGGCTCGCCGTCTCGTCGGCGCCCTCGTAGCGCACCAGGTGTCGCCCCCCGGTCGGCTCGATGACGATCGTGCCGTACCCGCGCGTGACGAGCGCTAGCAGCAGGAGGTCCGCCATGTCGATCGCGGACAGGTGCGCTCCTGGGGTGCCGAGCGCGGGCGGTTGCGGGTCGAGCGTCGAGCTCATCGCGATCGCGGGTGCCAGCGCGTCGCGCGCCGCCAAGAGCAGCCGCCACGCCGGACGGGAAATTGGACCACACGCGGGGACGCCTGTCCACGCGCGCACCGGCCCTCCGTCGCGACGAAGGCGGCCGGGATGCAGCGGCTATGCCGGCGACGGGAGGATCCTGCCCACGCTCTCAGCCCATTACGCGCATCACGGGCAGCAGCAGGAACGGCGTCGCGACGAGCAGCACGACGAGCAAGCCGACGCCGAGCAGGGTCGTCCGTCGCGCCCAGTCGTCGACCGCGCCCTCCACGCGCCGCTCGACCTCCGCGAGCGCCAGGGCCCGGAGCTTCGGAAGCGACACCGCGCCCGACTCGCTCCGCGCCTGCGCGAGCAGGTAGCGCTCGATGCGGGCGAAGGCCGCGCGCTGCAGGAGGCCGGCGGGCGCCGGCGCGCCACTGCGCTGCGAGGCGATGCCGCTGCCCGTGATCTCGAGGACGGCCTGCTTCACCGCGCCCTCCACACGCGCCAGCGGCAGCGCCTCGAGCGCCGCCGCGCCGCCGGTGCGAACGAGCAGCTCCTCGGCGAGGTCGAGCACCTGCGCCGCTCCGCTGCGCACGAGCCCGCTCCGCACGCCGAGCTCGACGACCCCACGGCCGATGCCGCGTGCCGCACCGATCTTCGCGCCGACCGCCCCCCCGACGAGCGCGTAGAGCGGCAGGCCGAGCCACTCGAGCCCGTGCCAGTCGGCGGCGAGCGCCCCGGCGCGGGCGACCCGCAGGATCACGAACAGCACCGCCGCCGCGAGCCCGAGCCCGAGGCCCCAGCCGATGACGCGCAGCGCGAGCCCCGCCGCCGTCCGACCGACCGCGCGCGCGCCCAGGGTCCACGCCGCCGCGGAGCTCGTTCGGGCCGAGCCGGGCTGCGCCACGCCCCCGGCACCGGGCTCGACCGCGTGCGCTTCGTCCAGTTCCGCCATGGCTCCTCGACCTGGGCGGCGTCGGCGCCGCGCGGCGCATTGTCGCACCGCGCGCCGCTCCTTGCGGCGAGATTCGAGCGAGCGAGCCCGCGAGCCTGCGACGACGCGTCGGGGGCCCGCCCCATCAGGGGCACAGGCCCTTCTGGCGCAGCTCGGCCGCGAGCGCGGTGCCTGCCGGCGCGCGGCACACCGGCGCGGCCTCGCGCAGCGCTTCGTCGCGCTGTCCCTGCAGCAGCAGCACCTCGGCGAGCACGGCGCGGATGCCGGCCGTGAGCCGCCCGTCGGGGAAGGCGCGCGCCAGCAGATCCGCCTCGGCGAGCGCCGCCCGGAGTTCGTCGGCGGCGCGCGCGAGCTGTCCGCCATCGGCGAAGTTGAGCGCGCGGAAGAAGTGCACGCGCGGATCGCGCGGACGCCCCGCGCCCCAGCGCTCGACCTGTTGCTGCGCCACGAGCGGGTCCTTCGGGATGTCGGCGTCGGGAACCAGGAAGTCGGCGAGCGGGCTCTTCGCCTCGGCGGCGTAGACGGGGAACCGGACCGCGGCGAAGACGGCGCTCGCCGCGAAGAGGACGACGCCGACGGCCGCCACCGCCCGCGCGGCTCCCGCGTAGCGCGGGAACGGCGTGGCGCGCGGCCACGTGCGCAGGACCCCGAGGCCGAGCAGGGCGCCGGCCACCGCCCCACCCACGTGGGCGGCGAAGTCGACGCGGCCACCGGCCCGCTGCGTCGCGAGCGGCAGGAGCGAGGGGATGAGAAACTGCAGCAGGCGCATCTGGCGCCGCAGGCGCTCGGCACCGGGCGGCACGCGCGCGGAGGTGACGAGCGCGGCCGCGAGGATGGCCATGACGGCGCCCGAGGCGCCGACCGACACGAGCTCGACCGAGTTGAGCGCGAGGCCGGCGAGCGACCCGCCGAGCGCCCCGAGCGCGAACACACCCAGGAACCGTGCCGCGCCGAGCTGCGACTCGAGCAGCCAGCCACCGAAGCCGAGCGCCAGCGCGTTGAGCACGAGGTGCATCACGTCTGCGTGCAAGAGCGCCGCGGTGAGAAGGCGGTACCACTCCGCCTCGCCCAGCACCGCGCCGCGATTCATCCCGCCGAGCGCGTAGAGCGAGCCCACGTCGAGCGTGGCCCCCTGACCCGAGGGGCGCAGCGCGAGCTCGCCGGCGAAGACGGCGACGAGCAGACCGAGCAGGCCGAGCGTGGCCGTCGGGAAGTGCCGGGGCGCCGGGACGGCGGGCACGGGTGGCGTGGCGAGCGCCTCGGCGTCGAGCCGCGGCGTGCGCAGGAGCTCCTCGAGCCATCGGCGCCCGAGCAGCAGGCCGCGCCACGCACCCGGGCTCCACACGGCGCCGCTCCTCGCGTCGATGTGGAAGCAGCGGATGGCGACCTTGGCGAGGCCCGGAACGCCCTTGTGCAGCTCCTCGAGGCGCACCCGGTCGGCGGGCTCGGGAGGGCCGTCCGCGACCTCGTAGAGCTGCAGCACCACCGGCAGCTTCGCCCCGTGGAGGGTGCCGGTGAGCGCGACACAGGCGCGGCCGATGTCGACCAGCTCGTCGCGCAAGAATCCGAAGCGCCCGGAGCCCCCGTGCTCGCGGTCGACGATGGCGTGCACGACGAGCGCCGGCTCGCGCGCTACGACGGTGAAGTCCGCGGCCTCGGCCAGCGCGCGCGCCTGCTCCGGCACCTCGGGCCGGGCGCCCCGGTCGCGGGCCAGGCGGCGCGCGAGGTAGGCCGCGAAGCCGTCCGGGGGCGACGACCCACGCGCTCGTGACGTCGCTGCGCCGGGTGGGCCCTCTTCGGACATGCTGCCTCCGAGCGCGCGGCGACCCGGAGGGGCCGCGGGCGCGCCGCGGTCAAGCTAGACGCCGCGGCCGCGGTCTACAACCCGCGGCCGGAGTCAGTGGGCGACGGGCTCGTCGGCAAAGGCGTCGCCGACCTCCTCGGAGGGGGGCAACTTGGCGAGCTCGGCCTTGACGAGCATCTGATGCTGAACTTCCTCGTCGCGCAGCTCCGCGAAGAGCGCCCTCACCTTGGGGTCCTGGATCGCGGGCAGCGCCGCCACGAAGAACGCGTGGGCCTTGGTCTCGCTCTCGAGTGCCGCCGTCAGCGCCTGGCGCGCCGACATGAAGGCCCGCGCCTGGTCGTAGTCCGGCGCCTCGACGTCGAAGATCATCGCGCGCTTGACGGTGCGCGGCGCGTCGCCGAAGAGCTCGAGGCGCCGGGCCCGGAGCTCGTCGCCGTGCTTCTTCTCGTTGCCCGACATGAACGCGAAGAACGACGCCGCCGCGGGCGTGTCGTGGGTCTTCATCTGGTGGGTGAACTCGTCGTAGCGCTCCTGCGCTTCCTCTTCGACGAGCACCGCCAGGTCGAGGGCGTCCTTCAGGCTCAGGTGCGCGAAATCGATGCCGCGGGTCGTGCTCATGGGTTCACCGCTGGATGAGGGAGTCGAGGACGCGGGCCGGATCAGGAGCCGAAGCGCCCTTCTCCTTCTGGCGCTCGAGCACGAGCGCATCGTAGCTCGGGGACGGCGCGGGGTTGCGGTAGAAGACGCCCGTGTAGAGCTCCTTGCCGTAGGCGCGCGCGAGGTCCATGGCGTGCAGCTGGTCCTTCGGATCGTGGCCCAGCGACTCGAGCGACTTCATCCGCGCGCGCTGCTCCTTGATCTGCCACTCGTCCTCGCCGTAGGTGACGCACGGCGACTGCACGTTGATGAAGGCGAATCCGGGAAAGCGGATGCCCTCCTCGATGATCGCTGCGAGACCGGGCAGGTCCGCTGCAGTCCCCTGCGCCACGAAGGACGCGCCGTAGCCGAGCACGTAGAGCAGCGGGTTCACCGGATCCTCGAGGCTGCCGAGCGACGAGGTCACGGTCTTGAGGCCGCGCGGCGAGGTGGGCGACAGCTGGCCCTTCGTGAGCCCGTAGATCTGGTTGTCCATCACGATGTACGTGATGTCGATGTTGCGCCGGATGGCGTGCGCCACGTGCCCGCCGCCGATCGAGAAGCCGTCGCCGTCACCGCCCGCGCAGAGCACGAGCAGGCTCGGGTTCGCGATCTTGATGCCCTGCGCGATGGGCAGGGCGCGGCCGTGCACGGAGTTGAAGCCGTACGCGGTGGTGTAACCGGGAATGCGGCTCGAGCAGCCGATGCCCGACACGAACGCGATCTCGTGGGCGGGACGGCCGATGGCGGCGAGCGCCCGGTAGAGGGACTGCAGGACGCCGAAGTCCCCGCAGCCCGGACACCAGATGGGCTTCAGGTCGCTCTTGAAGTCCTTCGGCTCGAACTTCGTTTCCACGACTGGCAATGCGTTGCTCATCCCGGTTACTCCTGGGGCTGACGGGTCTCGGCGGTTTCACCCTGCAGGCCCAGCGTGGCGGCTCTGAGCTCGCGCACGACGTCCTCGGGCAGGTAGGGGGCAGCGCCACTGCGACACATCGAGCGGATGCCGCGCGGTACGTCGACGTACATGCGCAGCAGCCGGTAGAGCTGCCCCTGGTGCGACAGCTCGACCACGAGCCCCGCTTTCACCCCGATGAAGAACTCGTGGTAGACCTCCTCGGCGACGGGGTAGAGCAGGTAGGGGACGAGCAGCTTGGCGCCGATGCCGCGCCGCCGCGCGATCGCGAGCGCCTCGCGGCACACGCCGGCGGTGCTGCCCCAGCTGATGAGGCCGAGCGGCGCGGCCGGATCGCCCTCCACGTGGAACAGATCGCGGCGATGGACGAGCGGCGCGAGCTTCTTGTGCCGCTTGTCGTTCATCTTGCCGTGCATCGCACCGCTCGCCGTCGGATCGCCCTTCTCGTTGTGCTCGATGCCCGCGGCGAGGTAGTTGCCGCCGAGCATGCCGGGCTGCGAGACCGGGCTCACGCCCGTGTCGGTGAAGCGAAAGCGCGTGTAGTCCTCGAGCTCGGCCGCGGTGGGCCGAAGCCTGTCGACGACCTTGTACTTGGCGGTGTCGACCGGTGTGCAGGCCTCCTTGCGCTGCCCGATCTCCTGGTCGGAGAGCAGGATGACCGGCGTCTGGTACTCTTCGGCGATGTTGAACGCCTCGACCGTCATGCCGAAGGTGTCGGCCACCGTCGTCGGAGCGAGCACGGGGCGCGGCCCGTCGCCGTGCGCCGAGAAGCACGCCTGGAAGAGGTCGGCTTGCTCGGGCTTGGTCGGCATGCCCGTCGAGGGCCCACCACGCTGCACGTTGACGACCACGAGCGGCAGCTCCGCGATACTGGCCAGCCCGATCATCTCCGTCTTGAGGGACATGCCCGGGCCGGAGGTCGCCGTCATCGCCTTCACGCCGGCGAACGACGCGCCGACGGCCGCGCCGACGCCGGCGATCTCGTCCTCGGCCTGCAGCACGGCGCCGCCGTATTTCCAGATCTCGCGCGACAGGTACTGCATCACCTCGGTCGACGGCGTGATGGGGTAGCCGCCGAAGAAGCGACAGCCCGCGAAGATCGCGGCGGCCGCGCAGATGTCGTTGCCGTCCGTGAGGATCTTGGTGCCGCGCCCGTCCTTCGGCGGGGCCATGCGCATGTCGCTCTTGAGCGGGTGCTCGGCGGCGTAGGCGACGCCCGCGTTGAACGCCCGCTCGGCCGCCGCGACGACCTCGGGGCCCTTCTTCGCCAGCTTCTTGGCGACGTTCTTGATGAGCGTCTCCCGAGCGATGTCGAACCACCCGGCGAGCAGCCCGAGCACCACCGTGTTCTTCGCCTTGTCGGTGCCGCCCATCTTCTTGGCGAGCTCCCCGAACGGCACGGCCACGACCTCGGCCGGCGTGACGCCGACGATCGGGATCTTGTCGGCGGTGACGCCGCTCTTCGACTCGTAGATGACGACGGTGTTGCCGCCCACCGGCAGCTCGGCACCGAACTTCAGGAAGTCGGGCCAGTTGAGCGCCACGGCGACGTCGAGGGTGCCGCCGGGGTTCAGGACGGGGCCGCTCGAGATGCGCACGCGGCACGAGGACTCGCCGCCGCGGATCTGCGAGCCGAAGCTCTTCGTCATGATGCCGTAGTAGCCCTCGGTAGCGGCTGCCGCGATCAAGGTCTCTCCGGCGGAGACGATGCCGTCTCCGCCCGAGCCGGCCATGCCAATCACAAGGTTGTCGAGCATGCTGGCGTGCTCCGGTCCCCCGCAGGTCGGGTTGCGGGCGCGCCCTGGGTCCGTCCCGGGGTCTGCCCTGAAGCGAGGGTCTGCCCCCGTGCAATGCGAGTGCCAGCCCAAAGCCGCGGAGAACCGGGTTCCGGGGGCGCAACACTTGCGTCCGAGCGCAGTTCGTGCGGCGACGCGGATCTGGGCCGCTCGTGACCCGGCTTGAGCCCGCGACCGATCCGGTGTGACATGGCGACGCGGGGAGGCGCCCGGTCCTCGGTCCGTTCAAGGAGGCGCGGCGATGCTGAGGGACTTCACGAGCCGGTACCGCCCGTCGGAGGCGTGGGTGTACGACCGCTTCATCGCACCGGCCGTCGCCACGCTGGCGGCGCGGGTGCGAGCCGAGCTCACCGGCGACATGCCCGAGCGAGGCGAGGTCCTCGAGGTGGGCTCGGGCGGTGGCCAGCTCGCACTCGCGATGGTCGCCGAGCGACCCGGCGTACACTGGCTCGGCGTCGACCTGTCACCCGAGCAGGTGGCGCGCGCCAACCGGCGGGCGCGTGGCCACGAGGAGCGCCTTCGGTTCGTGACCGGCGACGCCGCGGAGCTGCCCTTCGAAGCGGGTCGCTTCGACGCGGTCGTGAGCGTCGCGTCGATCAAGCACTGGCCCGATCCGGCGCGCGGGTTGCGGGAGTGCACGCGCGTTCTGCGGCCGGGTGGGCGCCTGCTCGTGGCAGAGGTCGACCGCGGTTGCCGCTACCACGACGCCCGCGACTTCGTGCGCAAGTGGCGCCTGCCGCCCGGCGGCTGGCCCTTCGCGCTCGCGTTCTTCCGGACGTTCGTGGCCGGGCGCTCGCTCGACTGTGACGAGGCGCGCGCGCTCGCCGCGGAGCTCCCGCTGTCGGCGCCGCGCGTGTCGCGCATCGCAGGCACGCCGGCCTTCCTGCTCGCAGGCCGGAAACGCTGAGTGCGCTCCCCGTTGCCCGCCGTCGCCATCCTGCACTACCGGCTCGCCGAGCGCCTCGCCTGCGGCGGCGACGCGGAGCGCTACCGAGCGATCGACGTGCGCGACGGCGGCGAGGTGGAGCTCGAGCTGCTGCCGCCCGCCGCGAGCCCGGAGCCGGAGCCCGGCGCCCCGGGCGAGCCGGCCCGGTGGCTCGGCGCCGCGCGCGCGGCCGAGGCGCTCGGGCTGACCGGGATCGTGCCGCTCTGCGACGTGGGTGCGTGGCAGGGGCGCGCGTTCGTCGTGACACCACGGGTTCCTGGCCGCTCGTTCGCAGAGCTCGCGGGCAGCGTCGCGCCACGCGAGGCGCTCCGGCTCGTGTGCGAGGTCGCCGAGCTTCTCGCGTACGCGCACGCGCACGGCGTCGTGCACGGCGCACTCTCGCCCGAGCGACTGGTGCGCGGCCCCGACGCGCGCGCGCGGATCGTCGGGTTCGGGCTCGGCGTGCTCCTCGATGCGGCGCCGGCGGTGCGCGCGTCCGGCGCGTGCGGCGAGGTCGCGCCCGAGCTCGTCGCGGGCGGCGCCTGCGGCGTCCGGTCGGAGATCTACGCGCTCGGGGCCGTGCTTCGCGCGCTCTTCGCACGTGGTTTCGCGGGTCGCGCCGCGCGGGCCGCCGAGGCGCTGTGTCGCCACGCGCTCGCGAGCGATCCCGAGCTGCGCTTCGCCGACATGTCGGCCTTCGCGCGCGCGCTCCGCGCAGCCCGCCACCCCTGGCGCCCGCTCGCGCGGCAGGTGCTCGCGGCCGTGGTCGTCCTCGCGCTCGCCTTCCTGGCCCTGCTTCTGCTACGGAGCTGCGGCGCGCACCCACCGGCCGGCCGCGAACCACCGCCGGAGACGAGCGCGCCACACCCACCATGACGCGCAAGGAGCGGCTCGCCTACATCGACAAGGCCGTCGCCTCGCACCGGAAGCAATTCGAGGCCCTGAGCCGCGACCTGCGGCGGGTCCCCTACTTCGGGGTCGGGCTCGTCCTCGTCGTGCCGGCCGCGATCTACTGGGGCGTCATCGGAGCGCTGACGGCGCTCGGTGCCGTGCTCGGCTCCGGGATCGGCGCATTCTACATCGTGCTCGGCCACCGCAAGGAGCGCGAGGACAAGATCCGCGCCCTGCTCGAGGAGGCCGAGGAGCTGCGCGCGCGCGAGCCCCCGAGCCCCGCCCCGCGCAAGGGCTAGACCGCCCACCCGGTTGTACTAGCGTGGCGCCCATGGCCAAGGCGAACACGGGCTGGCGAGTCCTTCCGCATCGTCCGCTCGAGAAGCTCTCGAGCCACCTCTGGCGCGTCGAGGGGGACCTCGAGGGGATGCCTCTCAAGCGCGTCATGTCCATCGCGCGGCGCGCGGACGGGCGCCTCGTCATTCACAACGCCGTCGCGCTCGAGGACGAGCTCATGCGCGACATCGAGGCGTGGGGCGAGGTCGGGTTCCTCGTCGTGCCGAACGGCTACCACCGCCTCGACGCCAAGGTGTTTCACGATCGCTACCCGAAGGCCCAGGTGCTCTGCCCGAGCGGCGCGCGCACGAAGGTCACGCAGGTGGTCGGCGTGAACGGCGGCTACGAGGACTTCCCAGCCGACGCCGTCGTTTCGCTCGAGACGCTCGAGGGCACCGGCGGCGCGGAGGGCGCTATGATCGTGCGCGCCCCGGACGGCACCAGCGTCGTCTTGAACGACAGCGTCTTCAACATGCCCCACGTCCGGGGCTTGACGGGCTTCGTGCTGCGCCACCTCACGAGCTCGACCGGCGGCCCGCGCATCTCGCGCGTGGCGCGCCTCTTCCTCATCAAGGACAAGCGCGCCTTCGCGGCGCACCTCGAGCGGCTCGCCGCGCTTCCTGGCCTGGCGCGCGTCGTGGTGTCGCACCACGAGATCATCGACGCCGATCCCGCCGCCGCGCTCTGCGCGGTCGCCGGCACCGTCTGAGCCCAGCGAGCACGCCGTGACCGACGCCATCATCGACGCCTGGATCCAGCACCCGACGCCGGCCTTCCTCGCCGACCCGATGTTCGCCTCGTTGCGGCGCTGGCTCGGGCTCGACGCCGCGAGCCTGCCACGGGAGATCCCTCCGGCCTTCACGCTCGGAGCGCTCGACGCCGCCGGGGTCGAGCGCGCGCTCTGCTCGGCGTGGTGGGGCCCGGGCGGCCCTCTGCTGTCGAACGACGAAGTGGCCGCGCTGTGTCGGGCGCACCCGACGCGCCTGGTGGGCATCGCGTCGGTCGATCTGCTGCACCCGATGGACGGCGTGCGCGAGCTGCGGCGCGCCGTGCGCGAGCTCGGCCTGCGCGGGTTGCGCATCCTGCCGTGGCTGTGGCGGCTGCCTCCGAACGATCGGCACTACTATCCGCTCTACGCCGAGTGTGTCGAGCTCGGCGTCCCCTTCTGTCTGCAGGTCGGCCACACCGGTCCGCTCATGCCTTCCGAGCCTGGTCGCCCCATCCCGTACCTCGACGAGGTCGCGCTCGATTTCCCCGAGCTCACCATCGTCGGCGGCCACATCGGTCACCCCTGGACGCTCGAGATGATCGCCCTCGCGACCAAGTACGACAACGTCTACATCGACACGTCCGCCCACAAGCCGAGGCGCTACCCGCCGGAGCTCGTGGCGTTCTTGCGCGGACACGGGCGACGCAAGGTGCTCTTCGGCTCGAATTTCCCCATGCTGACCCCCGCGCAGTGCCTCGCGGAGCTCGACGCGCTCGGCCTCGACGACGAGGCGAGGCGCCTGTTCCTCGCGGACAACGCGCGCCGCGTGTTCCGCCTCGAGTAAGGCCGGCGCAGGCGCGAGGTGCGGCATCGGTGCCGCATGCGGTGGCGCGTCCGCACCGAAAAGACCTTCGAAACGCGAACTTGGCGGTGAAGCACCGGCGCCGAGCGCGCGTCCAACTCGCGAACATGCTTGACGACCGATCCGTGCGGACCGAACGTGTGCTGGGCCTCGCCGACCCGGCAGACGCGCGCGTGCGCGCGAGTGCGAGGAGGACGCTGTTGATCGCGACGAGGCTCCGCTTTCTGGGTCTGGCGTCCGTGGCACTCGCCGTCGTCGCCTGCTCGAGCACCTCGGGCCCGCAGACGGCGCCCTTGTATGGCTACCCTCCCGGGCAGTGGCCACCCGGCCAACCGCCACCTGCCCAGCCAGCCGCTCAGGCGCAGCCGAGCCCCTCCTTTCCCTGGCTGCCGTCGTGGCCGACCGTTCGTCTGCCACCGCCGCCGCCGGCGCTCGGCATCTTTCGCCCCATCAACGTGCAGGCACTGCTCGGCACGCTCCCGAGCTCGCCGTGTCGACCCCACGAGGTCTCGCCGGGCAACTGGGTGGGGTTCGATTGTACCCCGCCTCAGCTCTGGTTCATGCGCCGTGCCGTTCCGCTTCACGTGACGAAGGGCTTCACCGGGACCGGCGCCGCCAGCAGCCTCCCCGCGACCGTCGATCACCGTTCCGAGGGCACCGAGGGCCCCATGAAGAGCCAGGGCGCCGTGGGCACCTGCACGGCGGTGTCGCTCTCGACCGCCATGGACCACGCCCTGCGGCGCGCTGGCATCCCGGACGCGGTGTCCGCGCTCCACATCTGGTCACACTACCGCGTGCCGCAGATGGGAGAGGCCGGCGACGCGAACGTGGACAAGCGGCTCGCGAGCGAGGGTGTGTGGCCCTACGACCCCGCCTCGGCCTGCAAGCTCATGCGCCGCGACGGCGACTCCTGCGGCGCCGCCTACGATGTGGTGCCCGACTCGGCCGACGCCGACCCGCAGATCCAGGGCGCCAAGGCGCGAGCCAACGCCGCGGGACGCTACCAGCTCGCCGCCGTCGACGGCCTCGACACGAACGATCCCGAAGCGCTCGCCTCGCTCCTGGCGCAGGGCGAGGATCTCTGGGTCGCGTTCAACATCGACGAGGAGGCTTGGAGCAACCAGAGCCACCAGGGCAACGTCATCCCTGACTACGGCGAGACCCACGGCAGCGGCCATGCGGTCGTTCTCGCCGGGTACCGGACGGTCAACGGCCAGCGCCAGTTCCTCATCCACAACAGCTGGGGACCTCGCTGGGGCGAAGAGGGCTACGCCTGGATCTCGGAGCGGATGGTCGCCACGCAGCTGCGCTACGCGTACCGGGTGCGCGTCCAGGGCACGCCGGGAGGCGAGGGCCCGCTGCCGCAAACCTCCGCTTGTGGAGCGGGCCAGGCTCAGGACGCCGTGACCGGTCAGTGCCGGGAGGCATGCCCCGACGGCGGCGTGCGGGCGGCGGGAGTGTGCCTGCCCCGGCTCCCCGGCCTCCCCGCGGGCCCTTCCCTGCCGACCGGGCCCGGCCCATCACCGGCTCCGCCCACGAGCTGCCCCGCGGGTCAGGTCGGCGACCTGCTGACACGCCAGTGCGGCAGCCCGTGCCCGGGCGGCGTGCCGCCCTTCGGTGGTCTGTGCGTGCCGGGAATGCCCTGACCGAGCGCCCGCGCCCGCCTGCTCCTACTCCTCGGCGGCGGCCTCGCGCGGAGCCGCGATCGCCGCGATGAGCGCGTCGGCCACCTCGCGGGAGGTGGCGTCGTTCGGGCCGCCCGGGGGGAAGCTCCACACGGGGCCGTCGTAGCCGAGCACCTGGAGCTCGGGAGCGTTCTGGCCCGTCGACAGGTCGGACGGCGGCGTGGCCGTGAACACCACGAGCAACGGGTCGAGCGCGCCACCCGCCGCGCGCAGGCAGGCGATGAGATCGTGGAAGCAGCCGATGCGGTCGGGCACGACCAGAACCACGGCTGCGGGGCCGAGCGACTGGACGAGCTCGAAGTTCGTGACAGCTGGCGTGAGCGGCGAGAACAGCCCCCCCGCGGTCTCGATCAACACCCACTCGGCACCGTCGCGGTGATCGGCGAGCCAGGCAATCAGGCGCGCCGTGTCGAGCTCGGCGCCCACGTGCCGGGCCGCGAGGTGGGGGGAGAGCGGCTCCTCGTACGCGTAGAGCGGGAACACGGGCTCCGTCCCCGCCGCGAGCAACGCGTGGTCGGACCCCGCCGCGCCGATGCCGGTCTCGACGGGCTTCAGCGCCACGCAGCTTCGGTCCTGCGCCCGGAGGGCGTGGATCAGAGCGCGGGTGACGTGGGTCTTGCCGACGTTGGTGCCCGTCCCGCAAATGATGACTTGGTAAACCAAGGCCGTCTCTTCCCCCGGGGCCGATACCCCAATGGCCCGGCATTGTGCACATTCCCCTCGCCTGACGCACGGGGATTCCGTGCGCCGTTCGCCTCCCCGCCGGGACCGCCTGGGTAGGGTGTTGGCCCGGCCTTCGGTCGGGAGGCGCGAGCCTTCCCACGATGCCCCGGCGGGGCCGAATGAACGAGGCGGTGTCGACCGAGCAGCCAGGCCTGTCCGCGGGACGGTGCCTGTGTTTCACGGGAAACATGTTCACCAGCCGCGACCGGCGGCCCCGAGCGGCGCCGGAGCGGACGGGGGGTTGGCGGCTGGCGACCGTCGCTCGCGCGGACACGATCGAACGGAGCCGCGGAGGCCGGCGCAGCCACCCGCCCCTGCCCCCCCACCGCCCGTCGCGCGGCACTCCCGCCAGGCCCTCGAGGCCGCGCCACCCTCCGCACGACCGCCGTCGGCTGCGGTTGCGGGTGGCCGGTGGCTGGTCCGCGTCCGTCCTGGTGGCGGCCCGCGCCTTCGACGCGCGCAGCGCCGGCCGGGGCCGGAGCGCAAGGCCAGGCCGTCCTCGGCGTAGTGGGCGGGGTCCGCGTGCGGGCTTGCCGGGCAACCCCTCGCGAGAACACCACGTTGCGGGCGGCGCGCGCCGATGCGCCGCGTCCGACCGGCCTCTCTCGAGCCTGAAGCCCGCCGCAGCTTGCTGCCGGTCGCTCCGTCGCCCGCAGCCCGGAGCCGGAGCCCGGAGCGCGGAGGGTGTCGCCGGAGACGGCGCGACACGTGTCCGTGCCGGTACCGGCCTTCGCCGAATCCGCGTGCAACGATAGCCGTTCATCCGAAACGGGCCCTCCCGACCGACGCCGAGCCCGAGGCTCCGGCAGCCCAGCTTCCTTCTGGCCGCGGCAGCGCGGGTCTTCTTCGGGCGGCCGGGGCGACGAAACGAGGATCTCAGGGGTCGCTGGCGCCAGCAGAGCGGACGGGGCCCGCGAGGTCAGGCCTCTAGCCAGAAACACGGCCGCGCCGGGACACGCCGACCTCGCCGACCCACACCTGGGTGGCGCCTGGCGAACGCGTGTTTCACGGGAAACACCTGCGCGTTCGTTCAGATTCGCGGTCTCTCGTCTTCATCGGAGCCGCTCTCGGAGAACGACTCCGTCGTATAGCGCTCGAACGACAGGGTCGTCGACCAGTAGCTCGCCGGCAGGCCCGCCTTGAGCTTCAGCTGCGCGACGAAATCGCGAGGCTCGGGAAAGCGCTTCCACACCGCGGGCAAGAAGGTCCCCGCATGCCCGCCGTCCCGAAGCACGAGACCATCGACCCCCGGCCGCACCTTCGCGAGCAGGTCCGCCTCGCTCGACACCTCGAACCGGGCCGGCGGCGAGAGGATGGAGACCGAGATCTCGAGCCCCTCGAGCTCGTCGCGCTCGAGCGGGCGGAAGCGCGTGTCGCGAAACGCCGAGGCGAATGCGTTGCGCGACACGTCCACCACGAGCGGCAGAGTCGCAAGCAGCGAGCCCACGCAACCGCGCAGCTGCCCGCCGCGGTAGAGCGTCACGAAACACGACCGCACGGCCCGGAGCGCAGGCGCGAAGTCGGTCGGGTCCACCGGCAGGGGTCCCCCGCGCGCGAGCCCGTGCTCAATCGACGCTCGCGCGACCGCGAGCACCCGACCTCGCTCGACGCCCGACAGCTCGCCGCCGGCGCCGCGCGGCTCAGTGGCCTCAGTGGAAGAGATAGGCCCCATAGCCCACGACCTCGTCTCGCGTCCCGGCGGTGTCGCCCGAGCTGCGCAGATCGACCGTGACCGCCTGCAGGTGATGCCGCTCGGCCGCGTAGAGCAGCCCCCTCACGGGGTGGTAGCCACACGCGCTGTCTCCGTCGAGCTCGCGCCACGCGAGCGCCTCGATCACACGAGTCGTCTCGCCGTCGAGCGCGCGCGCCTCGAGGTACGGGTGATAGTGGCTGAGATCGGAGCTGACGACGATCAACGTCTCGGGCCCGCCCCAGACGGCATCGAGCGCGGCGCTCACCTCCGAGGGCGGACAGGGTCCGACCACCAGCGGCACGAGCTTGAAGGCCGGCAGCACCGCCTGAAGGAAGGGCAGGTGCACCTCGAGGCTGTGCTCGCGACGATGCGCCTCGTCGTCGACGTACGCGAGCCCGCGCGCCACCAGATCCGCCACGGCCTCGACATCGACGGGGACGGCACCGAGCGGCGTGTCGAAGGCGTCCACGCTCGGCGCCGCCAGACCCCGCATCGCCACGCGGTGCGAAGGCCCGAGCAGGACCACGCGCTCGACTCGATCGGCGATTGGCCGGAGACGCGCGTAGGCGCTGGCCGCGACGGGCCCGGAATAGATGGTGCCCGCGTGCGGCGCGATGAGCGCCTTCGGGGCATCCTCGTGCGCTCCCACACCGGGCTCGGCCTTTGCGAGAAAGCCGAGGATCTGCGCGCGCAGCACCTGGGGCTGGGCCGGATAGAACGTGCCTGCGACAGCGGGTGGGCGGTGTCTCACGAGGGCAATATAGGCACGACGGGGCCATGGCAAAGCGATTCTCGCCCCACCGCGCGTCCAGGCACTTGCCTCGGGGACGAAACGTACACACATCGTGGGGGAGCGTCCCGCGCCCTGCGCACCGCCCGCGCGATGCGCGCCGCGCCGCGCGGATCAGGGACCCATGGAAAGCACGACCGACGACGCGCTCGACATCGAGCTGGCGGAATGGGAGCGCGGCACCATCGTGCCGACGCGCTACTGGTCGCGCCTGCCCGACGGACGTGTCGTGTGCGAGCTGTGCCCCCGCGCCTGCAAGCTCCGCGAGGGGCAACGCGGCATGTGCTTCGTCCGCGCGCGCCACGACGACGCCGTCGTCTTGACCACCTACGGCCGGTCGAGCGGCTTCTGCGTGGACCCGATCGAGAAGAAGCCGCTGAACCACTTCCTGCCGGGCACGCCGGTCCTCTCGTTCGGAACGGCCGGGTGCAATCTCGCGTGCTCGTTCTGCCAGAACTGGGACATCTCGAAATCGCGCGCGATGGACACGCTCGCGGACCGCGCCTCGCCCGCGGAGATCGCCGCCGCGGCGGTGGCCTCTGGAAGTCGCAGCGTGGCCTACACCTCCCACGTCCCGGTCATCGGCCTCGCGTACGCCGTCGACGTGGCAGCCGCGTGCCACGCGCGCGGCGTCCGAACCGTGGCCGTGACGGCGGGCTACATCTGCCCCGAGCCGCGGGCGGAGCTCTTTCGCCACATCGACGCGGCCAACGTCGACCTCAAGGCCTTCACCGAGGAGTTCTACTTCCGCCAGACGAAGAGCCACATCGAGCCCGTGAAGGACACCCTCGTGTACCTCAAGCGCGAGACCGACGTGTGGCTCGAGCTGACGACGCTGCTCATCCCCGGCCTCAACGACTCGAGCGACGAGCTCGACGCGCTTTCGCGCTGGGTCGTCGACGCGCTCGGACCAGACGTGCCGCTGCACTTCACCGCGTTCCACCCCGACTACAAGCTCCTCGACCGCCCGGCGACACCGCCCGCGACGCTCGCGCGGGCGCGCGCCATCGCGCTCGGCAACGGGGTCCGCTACGTCTACACGGGCAACGTCCACGACCCGAGCGGCGGCAGCACGTACTGCCACGCCTGCGGCGCGATGCTCATCGAGCGGGACTGGTACCGGCTCGGCAAGTACGCGCTCACCCCCGACGGGTCCTGCGCCGCTTGTGGCGTGCGCTGCGCCGGCGTGTTCGAGGCCGAGCCGGGTCGCTGGGGCGCCCGCAGGCTCCCGATCCGCATGCACTGACGCGCACGTGGCGCCGGGAGGTTTGGAGCAGCACGGGGCCACATGTTATGGACATGGTGGTTTCATGTTGGACGCGCGCGCGAGCTCGGAGAGCGCGATGCACCCCGCGGGCGACGACGGCGGGAGCTACGGGCTCGTGCGCGAGAGCGCGCGCAGCCGCGACCCGCTCGAGCTGCCGGTCCTGGTGCTGAACCGTCTTTACGAACCGGTGCGCATCACCTCCGCCCGGCGCGCGTTCGTCCTGCTCTACGCCGGCTCCGCCCGGGCCATCGACGAGACCGGCGAGCTACACGATTTCGCACGTTGGCGCGAGCTGCCCGTGCGCGCGGGGCTCGACGACCCGCTGCGCATCGTCCGCGGCGAGCTCCGGGTGCCGCGCGTGCTCTACCTGCGCCGCTACGGCCGCTCGCGGCGCCCTGCCATCCGTCTGACCCGCCGCAACGTCATGCTGCGAGACGACCACCAGTGCCAGTACTGCGGTCGACGGCCCGCAGCGCGCGACCTCAACATCGATCACGTGATGCCACGCTCGCGGGGCGGCGAGGACTCCTGGACCAACCTCGTAACGGCGTGCCGGCCGTGCAACCGCCGCAAGGGGCACCGAACCCCCGGCGAGGCCGCGATGCCGCTCCTGCGGCCGGCGGCCATGCCGCGCTGGTCGCTCGCCGCCCAGCTCATCCTCGGCGTGCCGGCGATGTACGCGGAGTGGACCGCCTACCTCGAGCCCACCTGACGAACCGCCGGTCCGGTGGGGCCGCACCTGGCATCGCCCGCACAGCCGCCAGCGACCCCTGGACCCCTGGGCTCCCTTGGCCCCTCGACTCCTCGACCCCTCCGGCCTACCAGGAACACGGGCCGAAACCCGAGTCTGAGGCGTCACCATGGGTCTGTTGCGCTGGGTCCTCATCCTCGTCGGAGCGTTCGTGGTCGTGCGAGCCATCTTGCAGATCGTGCGCCCCGCGTCCGCGCGCAAGCGGCGCCCGACCGAGCGGCCGGCGCGCCAGCTCGCGCCGCACGAGATCCTCGGCGTAGAGCCGGACGCCCCGCAGGCCGACATCCAGCGGGCTTACCGGCGGCTCGCGCGCGAGTACCACCCGGACCGCATGGAAGGCATGGCGCCCGAGCTTCGGGAGCTCGCCGAGCGCCGCATGGCCGAGATCAACGCCGCCTACGAGCACCTGCGGCGCGCGCGCCCCGAGAAGTGACGGGGTCGACGCGACGGGTGAGCCGTCGAACTTGTATCGGCCGGGCCGGGGGTGCCAAGCTTCGCAGTATGTTGCGCCGCTCGGCCCGCGCTCGAGACCCCGGATTGCGCTCCGTCGCGTGGCTCGCCCTGGGCTGTGTGCTCGCGCCGCTCGCCGGCTGTGCGGCCGAGCGCGAGTTCGTCAACGAGGACCCCAGCTGGTCGCAGCAGGGCGAGATCGACACCGGCGCCCTGCGGCAGGCCGAGTCGCTCTTCGGCGACGACGGCAAGGACTGGCGCCGCTTCGTGCTGCGCGGCGTGCGCCACGACCTCGCTCTGCGGGCCGACGCCGCACCCGACGCCCAGTGTGCCTGCCTCGACGCGGCGGTGGGCGACACGCACGACGCGCGCTTCCAGTGGTCGGGAGAGGTCCCCGATCTGTCGCCGGACCAGCTCGTCGTCGCGCTGCGGCGCAGCGAGGGGCCGGGCTGCCCGCCGATGACCTACGGGGTCGACGTGAAGCGCCTGTCCATCGCCGCCGTCGACATCTGGGAGCCGCACGTCGTCGTGGTGGTCGAGGAGCTCGCCTACGACCGGCCGCAGGCCCTCGGCGCCATCGTGCGCAAGCCGCAGCCCGGGGGCGCGCTGTACCTGCGCCCGCGCACGCCCGACAAGGAGTACGGCAAGGCGCCGAACGCGCCGAAGGCCGGCGCGCCGGCCGGGGTGGGCACGATGTGCCGGCTCCACGTGCGTCGCGACGAGGGGGCGCCGAGCGTGCGCCCGACCGGCGTGCGGACGTTGCCCTGAGCGCGTTCGCACCGGCTGACCCGCCGACGCCGCCGACTAGGAGGGCAGGCCGCGGGCGGGAGAGGCAGGCGTGCGCCGACGCCGGGGCGGAGCGCCGAGGTTGCGCCGGAGCCGCCGCGACAGCTCGCGGGCCGCGTTCATCCAGATGAGGGCGTAGCTCTTGAGGTCGCGGCGGTAGAGGCCGTCGAGCGTGCTCGCGCGCAGACGCACGACACGCGACGGGGCGAGGGCGCGCACCGTGAAGGGCTGCCCCTGCAGATCGAGGAGCGCCATCTCCCCGAACCAGTCGCCCGGCCCGAGCAGCACCCCGCGCTCACGGCGCGCGCCCGGACCGGCTCGGCTCGCCTCGAGCTCGCCGCGCAGCACGATCCAGAGCTCGCGACCCACCTCGCCCTCGGCACACAGCCGCTCACCGGCGGCGAGCTCGAGCGCCTCGAGCTCGGGGGCGAGCGCCTCGAGCACCGGGCGCGGCACCCCCGCGAAGAGCGCGATCTCGTCGAGCTCCCGGACGTTGGACTTCACGGGCATGCTCCGTACCCTACGCCGGAGGCGCCGGCCACTGCCGTCGCGGCAACCCGGAGCGCGGTCGGCCGGACCGCGCGCGCGCCCATCGCCGAGCGAGGCATGCGGGAAGCCTACGCCGATTCTCGCGCTCGTCCAGGCCGCGCGCCACGCGGAGCGCGGCGGCTCACCCGGTCAGCGTCTTGCGGAACACGATGCGGCTGCGCCCGGGTCCCGCGTAGTCGGCCACCGTGTCGCACGACCAGCCGTGCGCCTGGTGGAAGCGCTGGCTCGCCTCGTTGCCCAGCGTGGAGATGGCCTTGAGCGCGACGCACCCACTGCGCACACACGCCTCTTCGAAGGCGTTGTAGAGGATCGTGCCCACCCGCTGGCGACGGAACTCGGGGTCGATGCCGACCAGGTGCACGTAGCCGACCTTGCCGGCGATGAACCCGAACAGGAAGCCGACCACGCGCCCGTCGACCTCGACGACGCGCGCGAGCTCGCCGAGCTCGTAGAAGAAGATGGGGTGGGCAAGCGCGCTCGTGGGCCCACCCCACCACTCGTCGATGATGCGAACGATGTGGTCGTAGTCGGCCTTCACCAGGGGCCTGGTGTTCATGCGCTCACCTGCTCGGGCTAGCCGACCCCGGCGCGAGCCGGGGCCCGTGGCGACGCGTGGGCGCGATGCTCGCCCCCCACGGCATGGATGCCGCACAGCAGACGCCGCCACGCTGCTGCGCGGCGTGGTACTAGTACACGCAGCTCTGGACCGCTACAGGGAGTTGACCGCAAGCCCGACATGAACCCCGTACGCGTGGCACCCTCGATCCTCTCGGCCGACTTCGGGCGGCTCGCCGAGGAGCTGCACGCCGTCGAGCAGGCCGGCGCGGACTGGGTGCACGTCGACGTGATGGACGGGCGCTTCGTGCCGAACATCACCATCGGCCCGCTCGTCGTGAAGGCGGTCCGGGCGGCTACGCGCCTGCCCGTCGACGTGCATCTGATGATCGTCGAGCCCGAGCGCTACGTGTCCGATTTCGTCGCGGCCGGTGCCGACGTCGTGAGCGTGCACCTCGAGGCCTCGCCCCACCTGCACCGCACGCTCGCGCACGTGCGCTCGCTCGGGGCGAAGGCCGGGGTCGTCCTGAACCCGCACACCGATCTGACCGGGCTCGAGTACGTGCTCGACCTCGTGGACCTCGTGCTCGTGATGAGCGTCAACCCCGGCTTCGGCGGGCAGTCGTTCATCCCCGCCGTGCTGCCGAAGGTGGAGCGGCTGCGCGCGCTGCTCGACGCACGCGGGAGCCAGGCCGTGCTGGAGATCGACGGCGGGATCACCGCGAAGACAGCCCCGCTCGCGACGGCCGCCGGCGCCGACATGCTGGTCGCGGGCTCGGCCGTCTTCGGGGCCGCCCGGGCGGGCTCCGACGCCGCGACGCGCAGCGCGGGGTACGCGCGGGCCATCGCGGCGCTCCGCGGAGACCCTGCGCCATGACGCCCCGCACGCGCACCGGTCTCGCGCGCGGGTGCCGGCCGCGCGGGCGGGGAGGCCTGCTCGCGCTGCTCCTCGGCCTCGCGGGCTGCAACGGGCAGGCGACGGAGGCCGCGACCCCGTTGACCTCGCGCGTCGCGCTGGCCCCGACGACGAGCACCTCTTCGCGCGCGCCCGCCGCGACGGCCACCGCCACGACGACCGCCTCGGCGCCCGTCTCGGCGTCCGCCGGCGCCGTCTCGAGTGCGAGCACCGCGCCGTCGGCACCGAGCCCGCCGGATCCCGAGCTCGCGCGCGAAATCGAAGCCACGCTCGGCAAGCTCTCGGCGGTGCGCGGGCTGCCGTTCACGCGGCCGGTGCCGGGCCGACGGCTCGGCCGCGACGAGGTCATCGTGCGCATCACCGCCAAGGTCGAGCGCGACTCGCCCCCCGCCTCGCTCCAGGGCCCGGGCGAGGTGCTCGGGGCGCTCGAGCTCATCCCGCCGGACTACGACTTCGTCGCCGGACTTTACGCGCTGTTGCGCAGCAACCTCGCGGGCTTTTACGACCCGGACGACGGCGGCACGATGTTCTTGCTGAACGACCTCGGCGAAGCGGAGACGCACGAGACCCTCGTGCACGAGCTCGTGCACGCCCTGCAGGACCAGAGCTTCGGCCTCGAGCCGCGCCTCAAGTACCGGCGCGGAGCCTCGGACGTCATCGCGGCCGTTCACGCGCTCGGCGAGGGGGAGGCCACGAGCGCGACCTTCGACGTGTCGATGGGCTCGGCGCTCAACATGCCCGTGGCGGAGTTCCGGCGGCTCATCACGAGCGCCGTCGCGAGCTCACCCCAGGCGGCGACCATCCCGCCCTTCCTGCGGGCGAGCCTGGCGGCGCCGTATGCCGACGGCTACGCGTTCGTGCAGGAGGCGCGCGCCAAGGGGGGCTGGAAGACCCTCGACGCCATCTGGCAGCGCGTGCCCGCGTCGACGGAGCAGATCCTGCACTTCGACAAGTACGAGCGCGACGAGCGCCCCGTGGACGTGCCCGTGCCGGCGCTCGACACGCTCGGCGAAGGCTGGAGCACGCTCGACGACGACGTCATCGGCGAGCAGACGCTGCGCCTCGCGCTCGAGCAGTGGACGACCCCAGAAGCCGCGGCGACCGCGGCGGCCGGCTGGGCGGGGGACCACTACGTCGTCGCGGTGCGCAACGGCACGCCGCCCACGTACAAGGCTCCGACGGGCGAGCTTGCCGTCGCCTGGGTGCTGCGCTTCGACACCGTGCGCGACGCCACGGAGCTCGCCGCGGTGCTCGGCGCGAAGTTCACCCGCGCCTGCCGGGAGCGGCCGAAGCTCGGCGCGATGGCGTGGGCGCAACGCGACGACCGGGTCGCCGTCGTGGTCGGCCCGTACCAGCGCGACCTGCAGGGCGTGCGAGCGGCCGGAAAGACGCCGGGCTGCACACAGGTCTCGAGCTGGCTCAAGCGCCTGTTGCTCGGCGCGACCCCGTGAGCGCACTGTGCGCACGAGCGGGGCCGCACCCGGCGGAGAGGGCGGGATTCGAACCCGCGATAGAGTGTCCCCTACGCACGCTTAGCAAGCGTGTGCCTTCAGCCACTCGGCCACCTCTCCATCGTCGACCACCGCCGGCGGGGCAAGGGCCGGCGGGGAGCACGTTTTCAACGGCGGGACGGGCCCGCTCGGGGGCGACCATTTACACCGACCCCGGACGCCGTGCCATCTACAAAGCGCCGACCGTGTTGACAAGCGGGCTCGGCGCTCCAGATTGACCTCGTTGCGCGAGGCATTTCGCCCGCGCGAGTCGCCGCCGGGTGCGCCTGGACGCCCCGGCAGGAGGAAGTGACATGCATCCGGGTTTCTTCGGTTGGTGGAGGCGTCACCATCAGGGTGGCTGCGGCTGGGGCGGCGAGGCGGCGTGCGGCGTGGGGGGCAGCACCCGCGGCGGACACTGCGGGCCTCGCGAAGGCGACGGCGGCGAGGCGCGCCACGCCGGGCCGGGCTTCGGCGGTGAGGACGGTGGTGGGTTCGGCGTACGCCGGCCGCTGCGCTTCCTCGCGTACAAGCTCGAGCTCGGCGAGGAGCAGATCGCGAAGCTCGCCGTGATCATGAACGACCTGAAGACGGAGCGCGCGCAGGCTGCGGTCGACCAGCGGCGGCGCACCACCGCGCTGGCGGACGCGATCGAAGGGTCGACCTTCGGCGAGGCCAAGGTCGCCGAGGCCGTCGCGGAGGACGGCAAGAGCGCGGCGCGACTGCAGACCGCGATCGCCAAGGCCCTCGGCGCGATTCACGCCGTCCTCGACGACGCACAGCGGCGCAAGCTCGCATACCTGCTGCGCACCGGTCAGCTGCTCATCTGATCGGCCGGGTCGAGACCCCCTTCGCCGCGGCGACGCGGCCCTCGAAACGCGATATGTACGGAGGGTCGGTCGCCGCGGTGAGAGGGTAGGGGCGGGCTGCCGGCGAGCACACGGACGCGGACGGCTCGTGAACTTCCTGCTCCATCGCCACTTCGCCCTGATCGAGCTCGGTTCCGCACGTGCCGGAGTCGGCGCGATGCTGCCGGATCTGTTCCGGCTGGCCGGGCGGAAGCTGCGCGCGCCCCGCCCTGACACGGTGGGCGCGGACCCGCACGCCGAGGCGGCGGCCGCATGCGAGGAGGAGCCCGCGCTCGACCCGTGCGGGCCGGCGAGCACGCCGCTCGACCACCCGCGCAACGCCGCGCTCGCCGCGGCCGCCTGGCGCGAGGCGGGCGGCGACGAGATCGGACGCGGCATCGGCCACCACTTCGAGACCGACCGCTGGTTCCACGTCGGGCGCGTGTTCCGCGAGGGCGAGCGCGAGACCGCCGCGCTCCTGCGCGCGCTGCCCGCGACGCCGCCGAAGCTCGGGCTCTTCGCGCACGTGATCTGGGAGATGTGCCTCGACGGCGCGCACCTGCGCCGCGTCGGGCTCGGCGCCGTGCTCGGGGAGCTGCGCGCGGCGGCGCCACGCCTCGATCCGGAGGTGCTCGCCGCGCTCGCCGCGACGACCGCGCCGGACGCGGCGCCCGCCGATCACGCGCGCGTGGGGCAGCGCGTCGCGGAGCTCTGGGAGCGGCTGCTCGACGGCAGCTGGCTCGAGGCCTACTGCTCGGGCGAAGGCATGTGCTTCCCGCTCGGGGGCGTGCGCAGCCTGTTCGGGCTGCCGTTCTTCGAGCCCGCCGAGCGGGCCGTGCTCGCGAGCGCGCTCGAACGCCGCCTGCTCGCCGCCGAGGCGCGGCTCGACGCCCTCGCCTCCGAGTGGCCAGTCGCGAGCGGCCACGCCGGTCCGGGAATGCGCTAAGCCATCCGGCATGGCTCTCACCCCGGCCGCCGCCTGGGCGCGCCTCGCGCGCGGGGCGGCGCTCGCCGTACTGCCGCTCGTCGCGGCGTGTGGGCTCGGACGGCAGGGGCCGCTGGAGGCCGCGGTCGAGGGCGCGAGCGCGCCGCCCGCGGGGACCGCGCGCGCCCGAGCGGCCGAGGCGAAGAGCGCCGGGCGCGAGCTGCCGCCCGCCGCGTC
>JACRDA010000441.1 GCA_016212965.1 Myxococcales bacterium | reverse complement strand
CGCGGCGAGGGGCAGGGCCGCGAGCTCGGCGCCCAGGCGCTCGAGCTCCGTGGCCGTGAGGCGCGAGCCCTGGATGCGCGCTCCGTCGTACGGCACGATCCCGCCGGCGATCGCCGCGAGCGTCGTCACCGTGCCCGCCACGCCGACGAGCGCCACACCCGCGACCGCGGGCGCGTCGGCGACCGCCGCCCGGACCTCGGCGCGCACGGCGTCGAGCTCGCTCGGCGCGGGTGGATCGGACCGGACGTGGCGCTCGCTGAGGCGCACCGCCCCGACGTCGAGGCTCGCGGCGGCCTCGACCTCGCCGGGACCCGCGCCGCCGGGCGCGCGGCCGAGCACGATCTCGGTGCTTCCGCCGCCCACGTCGAGCACCGCGACGCGCGCGCCCGCGAGCGCGAGTCCCGACAGCGCGCCGGCGAAGGTGAGCGCCGCCTCCTCGGCCCCGTCGACGATCGCCGGTCGCACGCCGAGCCGCGCCTCGGCCGCGTCGAGGAGCTCGGCGCCGTTGCGGGCGTCGCGCGCGGCGCTGGTCGCCACGGCCGCGAGCGCGCTCACCCCGAGCGCGCGCGCTTCGGCGCCGTAGTCCGCGAGGCACGCGAGCGTGCGCGCCAGACCCTCGGCCGAGAGGTTGCGGCTCGCGTCGACACCGCGCCCCAGGCGCGTGATCGTCGCCCGGTCGACGAGCGGCACGAGGGTCGAGCCGCGCACTTCGACGACGAGCAGCAGCACGCTGTTCGTTCCGATGTCGATGCCCGCGAGACGCACGTGGGGGGGCGTCACCGGGCGGCGTCCGTCGACAGGAGGTTCCGCAGATCGAGCGTTTCATCGACGTTCGGCAGCAGCACGAGCTCGCAGCGCCGGTTCTTCCGGCGGTTGTCGGGGCCGTCGTTCGCGACCACCGGGTCGGTCTCGCCGTAGCCGGTGGCGCTCCAGTGCTTCGCGTCGAGGCCACCGCCGTGCTCGGCCTCGGCCTTGACGAGGTAGGCGAGCACCTCGCGCGCGCGCATGACGCTGAGCCCCCAGTTGTCCTTGAAGGCGCCCGTGTAGCGCCCGTCGTCCGTGTGCCCGGCGACCTGGAAGTGGCGCGCGCCGAGGTCCGAGTCGCGGCGCACGACCGCCGCCACCTCGGCGAGGAGCGACTCGCCTTCGCGCTTGAGCGTCTCGCGGCCGGGGTCGAACAGCACGTCGCCCGGCAGCTCGATCACCATGCGGTTGTGGCGCACGGTCACGCCGACCCCGAGCCCGGTGAGCCCCTGCAGCTGGTCGCGCAGCAGCTCGAAGCGCTGCCTCTGCGCCTCGAGCTGCGCCGCGCGCTGCCTGTGCTCCTCGAGCGCCCGCGCCTGCTCCTCGACGTTGCGCCCGAGCGCGCCCACGTCGACGCCCGCCTCCGCGAGCTTCTGCTCGAGCTGCTCGATCGTCGCCTGCGCGTCCGCGAGCTCGCGCTGGGTCTTCTCGTTGAGCGCCTCTTCGTGCTGCAGCTGCTGCGTGAGGTCGTCGATCGCGCGCAGCTTGCCGCGCCACTCGTCCTCCGCGTAGCCGCAGCCGGCGAGGCCCCCGAGGACCAGCCCGAACGATGCGATCCACGGCGCCGACGCCCAACTCCTCATCGCCAGCATCCTGCCACGAAGGCGCCTTGCCGACCACGCGGGTCGGTGTGGCTCCGAGCCGGCGCGCCGGAGCTCGTGCGGGGGCCCGGAGGCTCGTCGCCCCGGGGCATGTCGCACGAGTCGTCGCGGCGGCGACGAGCGCGTAAGCACGATAAACCATCGATGTCAACGAAAAATGTCGAAGGTGCAGCGCGCGGCGCGCGGCACGTGTTTGCCGGCGTTTTCCGCGGCACCGGCGCCGGCCGCCGGTCTGCATCGCACGCGCGGGCCGGCGGCGCGAGCGCCCGGCTGGTGGCGCGGAGTGAGGGTGCATGTGTTGTCGTGTTATGCGATGGCACGCGTGCGCTTTTGTTCTTGACGATGTGCAATAGATGGCACTATACGTCGTGCAACATGTGCTGCCTTGCAGGAAACCGCAGGGCCAATCAGGAGGACTCAGATGGCTGCTAAGAAGACTGGGAAAAAGGCCGGCGCAAAGAAGGCGGGCGCGAAGAAGGCGGGCAAGAAGGCGGGCGCGAAGAAGGCCGGCAAGAAGAAGGCTGGCAAGAAGGCCGCCTCAAAGAAGGCCGGAAAAAAGACCGCCGCCAAGAAGCCAGCTAAGAAGGCTGCCGCGAAGAAGACCGCCAAGAAGAAGGCGGCCCGCAAGCCGGCGAAGAGCGCCGCTGCGCCAGCAGAAGGTTCTTCACCAGCTGCAGCAGAGCTGCCCCTGCCGCCGAACTTCGGCGGTGGGGACGAATCCGAGTAGGCGAAGCGCCCAACCACCGGCCACTGCCACGGCGATTCGCGGTCCAGGCCGCGGCGACACGGCGAGTGGGGGCCACCGCGGACAGAGCACCGCATGCGGGGCTAGGTTGGCGGTTGGGGGGGGAGCGTTGGGCGCTTTCTTCTACTTCTCGAGACGCCCGGGGGGCGTGACTCGATTCTTGCTTTGAGCTCGGGGACCGGCGCCACCGGACCCGAGGGGGCCGGTGGGTGGCGGGGTCATGGACCCGCCTTCCCAGCGCCCGAGTGCAACGGGGCTCAGGCAGTCGTGCGCGCGGTGCGCGCTCCGGCGTACAGCCGACCATGCCGAGCCGCTCCGGGGCGTCCGAGACGGGCGCCCACGGGTTCCGCCTGCCGGGCGGCGCGGCGAGCGCCCGAGCCGCCGCGGACCCGACGTCCCTATTCGCCGCGGAGCACGACGACGAACGGGTACTCCACGGTCGTCGTGGAGTGCGTGGGCGAGGGCGGAAAACGCAGCGCACGCGCGGTCTCGGTGACGCAGGCCGCGACGAGCGGGTCGTCGAAGCTGCTGCGCGCCGGATCGACGCGCGCTCCCGTCGCGCTGCCGTCCGCCGCGAGCGGCACGACCAGCATGAGCGTGGCCTCGGTGCCGGGGTGGCGCGTGGTCCAGGCGTCGAAGCAGCAGCGGAACGCCGGCTCCGACGCGACGAGCGCCGCGACGACGCCCGCGGCGCGATCGATGTGCCCGGCGTCGGCGGAGGTCATGGCGTTGTTGAAGACGACCCCGCCGTCGGGCGTGTTGAGCACCAGCGTGCGCGGGGCCGCGCAGGCGCGCATGGCCCCGAGATCCACGCCGGCGTCGACGGGTGGCTCCTGGGCCGGCCGGCCGCTCGCCGTCGGCGGCGGCAGCGGTGGGGGCTGGGGAAGCGCGCGCGGTACGGGCAGGTCCGCCGGGGTCTCGGAGGCGCCGCAGTGCAGGAGCACGAGCGCCGACGGAGCCCAGAGAGCGCACAGGAACACCACGGCGCGAGACCGGCCCGGGACGAGGAGCACGGCGGGCATCATAGCGTGCGCGCGCGCCGCGCCAACCCCCGACCTCGGCCGCCCCGCCCGCGCGGCGCGGCGACCGGTGGACGGATTAGGCTCCGCAGCCGGGACGGGCCGCGCTATGCTGCGCCCGCCATGAAGGCCCGCCGTACGCTTCGAGCCATCCGGCTCGCGACCGCTACCGCCGCCTGTGTAGGCGCGGCGCTCGTGGCGGTCGCATGCTCCACGGGCAAGGTCGAGCTGTGCGGCCAGATCCCCGGGCGCGGCTGTCCCATCGGGCGCGGCGGCAGCTGCGACGACCAGAGCTGCTCCGGCCTCTACGACTGCACCGAGGGCTCGTGGCGCCTCGTGACCGCCTGCCCCGCGAACGGTGCCTCGCAGGACGAGGTCCGCGAACGGCCGATCTGCGCCGACGCGCCCGACTGGCTCGGGGCCATCGCCGAGGCGGGCCGCTGCACCCCGGATCTGCAGCACCCCGACTGCCCGCTCGCGGCCGCTCGCAGCTGCGACCCGTGTGTCACGGGTTGCATCGACTTCTTCGCCTGCACCAGCGACGCGTGGACGGCCGTGGCCTTCTGCGACGGCGAGGGCAAGCTCCACCCGGCGCCCTGACGAAGTCGGCGGCGCAGCTCGCGTGCACCTGCCCACGCCGCCGTCCGACGCGCCCCGCGATCCGTGGTGGGACGAGCCGCTCGAGCGCTGCCCGCTCGTGTTCCTCGACCTCGAGATGACCGGCCTCGACTCCGAGCGCGACCGCGTCGTCGAGATCTGCGCCGAGCGCGTGCGCGGCGACGTGCTCGAGGCGCGCCTGTGCTCGCTCGTGCGCGCCGACTGCGGCGGGGGCGAGGCTTACCACCACCTCGGCCCCGAGGTGCTGGCCACGGCGCCGACCTTTGCGGAGCTCGCGCCCGAGATCGAGGCGATCTTCGCGGGTGGCGTGCTCGTGGCGCACGCCGCGGGGCACGACGCGGCCTTCCTCGCCGCGGAGATGCGACGCATCGGACGCAGCTTCGCGTGCCCGCACTACGTCGACACGCTCGCCCTGTCGCGCCGGGCCTTCAACCTGCGCGCCCACAGCCTGGTGCGCCTCGCCGCCTCGTTCGACATCCCCGATCCCGCGCCGCACCGCGCGGCCAACGACGTCGCCGTGCTGCGGCAGCTCTGGCCCCGGCTCGTCGCCGAGCTGCGGCCCAGGACGGCGCGCGACCTCTGGCACGTGCGCGTCGGCGCGCGGCACGCACGGCCCGAGGTCGTGGCGCGGGCGCAGCGCGCGGCGGAGCTCGGCGTGCTCGCGGTCGTGCACTACCGCCCGAGCGGTCGCGGCGTCGAGCTCTTGCCCTTCCGGGTGACGCGGGTGCGAACGGACCTCGACCCCCCCGTCGTTCTCGGCTATCTGGACGCCACCCGAGGCCGGCGCGAGCTGCGCACCGACCGCATTCTCGCCGTCGAGCTGCCCGGCGAGTAGCCCGAGCGCGCGGCACGCCGCGCGTCGCGCGGGGCGAATTCGGTGGGGCAGCGGGACCACGCGCGCTAGACAACTTCGAAACTTCAAGGCGGGACACGGGCGGCGCGCGTCACCACGACCGCGGCGTGCCGTCCGCCCGCTCCCATGGAACCGGCAGTGAGCACCCGCGAGACACGACAGCATGTGAGGACGGCGCCCGCGAGGGCGCTCGCAGGCCGGGCGACCGGGCGAGGGCGGCGGGCGCCGTCGGTGGCGTGCCTGCTCGCGGCGCTCGCGCTCGGCGCGGCCGGGTGTCGCAACGGGCTCGCTTCCGAGGGGGCGCGCAGCCCCAAGGCCGAGCAGTGGTTCCAGCGCGCCTCGCACGAGTACCGCGACGCGCGCATCGACGCCGCCAACGACTCGGTGCACCAGGCGCTCGAGCTCGCGCCGAAGGACGAGGAGGTGAAGATCCTCGCCGCGCGCGTCGCCCTCGCTCGGCTCGAGTACCCCGAGGTGCTGCGCCTGCTGCGCGGCGTGCAGACGCCCGGCGCGGCGGGGCTGCGCGGGCGCGCCAACTGGTACAAGGGGGACCTGCCCGCCGCGGCGGAGGAGCTCGAGGCCCTGCTCGCCGATCCCGAGGTCGTCGACCCGTGGGCCAAGAGCGTCTCGAAGCTGGCGCGCCAGGGGGTCGGCCGGCGTCCGTTCGCCGTCGAGGGCTTCCTCGCGGCCGTGGAGATGCCCCGCACCGAGCCGGGCGCCCCACGCTACATCGTGCCGCTCAAGATCGACGGGGACGAGGCCCTGGCGCTCGTCTCGACCGGCAACGCCGAGGTGGTGCTCGACAGCGCCACGCGCAACGAGCCGAGCTGGGTGTCCTTGACCTTCGAGGGCATGGACCCCGACCGGCCCTTCGAGGTGCGCGACGTGCCGGCCATGACGCAGGACCTCACGGCCATCTCGCACCAGATCAACGCGCCCATCAAGGCTCTGCTCGGGGCGAACCTGTTGCGGCGCCTCCACGCCACCCTCGACCTGTCGGGGCGGCAGTTCGTGGTGCGCTCCTTCGTCCCGCCGCCCCCACCCGTGGCGAGCAAGATCGAGCTGTTCTACCTGCGCGGCGGCGGCATGGTGCTCGGCAGCTCCTTCGGCGCCGACGACGCGCAGACCGCCGCCTTCTTCGTCGACAGCGCCATGATCCACCCGGTCGCCCTCGACGCGGGCGGCTGGAAGAAGGCGGGGGTCGAGCTCGGCAGCCTCACGCTGCTGCCGCAGGACGCGAGCCAGAAGCTGCGCGGCGGCGCCGTGCCGAGCCTGCGCTTCGGCGCCTTCGACATGCCGCACGTGCGCGCGATCTTCGGGCTGCCGCTCGAGAAGATCGAGAAGGAGCTCGAGATCGACGTCGACGGCTCGTTCGGCGCCGGGCTGCTCGCCGACTACCGGCTCACCTTCGCGGACGGCGGGCGCCTGCTCTGGGCCGAGCAGCAGCGCGGTGGCGAGGCGCCGAAGCCGCCCGCCGCGGCCCTCACGCCGGGCGCGCAGCCGCCGGTCGCGCCGGTCGCGCCGCTCGCGCCCACGCCCGGTACCGGTCCCGTGAACCTTCTCGACCCGCAGAAGCAGCCATGAGCTCGCTCGCCATCTACGTCGGCAGCTTCGACCCGGTGACCTTCGGCCACCTCGACCTCGTCCACCGCGCCGCGAAGCTGTTCGATCGCGTGGTGGTCGCGGTCGGTGTCCACCCGAGCCGCAAGGTGCTCTTCTCGATCGACGAACGGCTCGGCCTTTTGCGCCAGGTGACGGCCGAGATCGCGAACGTCGAGATCGACTCCTTTCAGGGGCTCGCCGTCGCCTACTGCGCGCGGCGTGGGGCGCGCGTCATGGTGCGCGGCCTGCGGGTCTCGATGGACTTCGAGTACGAGCTGCAGATCGCGCAGGCCAACGCCGACATGGCGCCGCAGATCGACACGGTGTTCCTGCCGACCGCCAGCCGCTACGCCTTCGTGACGGGCTCGCTCGTGCGCGAGATCGCCAGCCACGGCGGCGACGTGAGCCGCTACGCGCCGCCGGTCGTGTGCCAGGCGCTCGCGAGCAAGATCCCGCCGGTCTAGGACGCCGTCGGAGACAACCTCGTCGCGCGGTGCGGGCGGCAGGGATGCCACGCCGCCGTGTGGCGCCTTGCGGTCGACCGTCCCCGGGCGAGCGATTACGCTTGGGCGGTGGCTCGTCGCCCCGCGGTCCGTCGGCCGCGCGGCGTGCCCTTCGCCGGAGACTCGCATGAAGCCTGCTCGTTTGCGCGCGCGCCCGTGGCTGCGCCAGGTCGCGCTGTTCGTGGCGCTCGCGCTGCCGGCGGCGGCCCAGGCCCAGCCCGACGCCGACGCCGACGCCCTCGCCCGCGGGCGCGCCGCGCTCGCCCGCAGCGACTACGCCCGGGCCGAGCAGGAGCTCGAAGCCGCCGCGAAATCCCCCAAGGACCGCGGGACGGCGCTCCTGTTGCGCGCACGGCTCGAGCTCTGGACGGGGCGCTACGCCGCGGCGGCGCAGACCGGGCGCCAGGCCGCGGCCCTCGGGCCGGAGCTGCGCGTGCAGGCGGCGCCGTGGATCGCCGAGGCGCTCGTGCGCCAAGGCAAGACGGACGAGGCCATCCAGGTCCTCGAGCAGGTGAAGGACGAGCCCGCCGCTCATCGTGCGCGCGTGGCGCTCGGCGAGCTCTACGTGCGCCGGGGGCGCCGCAAGGACGCCTACGACCCCTTGCACGCGCTCTTCGACGCCTACAAGTCCGACACCATCCAGCAGGGCGACGCCGAGAACGTGACGCTCGTGGGGCGCGCGGCGCACCTCCTGCGCCAGCCCAAGAACGCCAACAAGCGCTACAACGAGGCGCTCGCGACCGGGGGCGCGCGGCGCGTGGAGACGCTGCTCTGGCACGCGGACCTCTTCCTCGACAAGTACCACCCGGCCGCGGCCTCGGAGAGCGTGAAGCAGGCGCAGAAGCTCGCGCCGAACGACCCTCGGGTCCACGTTGCCTGGGCGAGCGTGCTGCTCGCCAACGCGATGGACTTCGAGGCCGCCGACCGCGAGATCGAGGCCGCGTTGAAGGTCGACCCCCACCTCGCCGAGGCCTACGTGGTGCGCGCCGGGCTCGCGCTCCGCGACATGGAGATCGAGGTGGCGGACCGGGCCGTCGACGAGGGCCTGAAGAGCGACCCCGAGAACCTCGAGCTCCTGAGCATGAAGGCCGCCACGCGCTTTCTCGCCGAGGACATGCCCGGCTTCGAGGCCGTCAAGGCGCGCGTCTTCAAGCTCAACCCGGAGTACTCGAGCTTCTACCAGCTGGTCGGCGAGTACGCGGAGTGGGAGCACCGCTACGACGACATCGTGAAGATGATGCGCGAGGCGGTCGCCATCGATCCGAAGGACGCCAAGGCGCGCGCCACCCTCGGCCTCAACCTCATCCGCGGCGGCAACGAGCCCGAGGGCGTGAAGGAGCTCGATGCGGCCTTCAAGGTCGACGCCTTCAACATGCGCGCCTACAACACGCTCAACCTCTTCGAGAAGACGATCCCGAAGCAGTACGCCTCGGTCGAGAGCCCGACCTTCCGGACGCGCTACCACGTCGACGAGCGCGCGGTGCTCGAGCGCTACGTGCCGCCCATGCTCGACGAGGCCTGGGCGTCCATGGTCAAGCGCTACGGCTTCACGCCGACGATGCCCATCGGCGTCGAGCTCTACGCGGACACCGAGCACTTCAGCGTGCGCACGAGCGGGCTGCCCAACGTGGGCATCCAGGGCGTGTGCTTCGGCAAGACGCTCGCCTCGCTCTCCCCGACGGCCGGGCCCTTCAACTGGGGCCAGATCGTGTGGCACGAGCTCGGCCACGTGTTCGCGATCCAGCAGAGCAAGAACCGCGTGCCGCGCTGGTTCACCGAGGGCCTGAGCGAGTACGAGACCATCGTGCGCCGACCCGAGTGGCGGCGCGAGGAGGATGTGTCGCTCTACCTCGGCCTGCGCGCCGGCAAGATCCCGAAGGTCGCGGACTTCAACCGCGCCTTCACCCACGTCGACGACCCCGCCGACGTGACCATGGCCTACTTCGCGGCGAGCCAGATCGTGGTCTTCATGGCCGAGAAGTGGGGCTTCGACAAGCTGCCCGTCATGCTGCGGCTGTGGGGCGAGGGCAAGCGCACGCCCGCCGTCGTGAAGGAGGCGCTCGGCGTCACGGCCGAGGAGCTCGACCAGGCCTTTCACGGCTGGCTCGGGCCGCGGCTCGAGCGCTACGCGAAGCAGTTCGTGCCGGACCGCCGTCAGGTGCCGCTCGAGGCGGCGCGGCGGGCGCTCGCGGACCACCCGCAGAGCGTGCCGCACCTCGTGAAGGTCGCGGTCGCGCTGTTCGGCGAGGGGCAGGAGCCCGAGGCCATGGCGACGCTCGCCCTCGCGCGCAGCATCGACCCGAAGGATCCGGAGCTCCAGTGGCTCGACCTCACCCTCGCGCTCCGGGCCAAGGAGCTCGACAAGGCGGCGGCGCTCGTCGAGGAGCTCATCCAGAACGGGCACGACGGTTACGCCGTCCGCATGCGGGCGGCCGACGTGGCCGAGGCGAAGAAGGACCCGGCCGCCATGCGCACGCACTTTGCGGCCGCCCACCAGTTCGACCCCTCGCAGGCCGAGCCGCTGCAGGCGCTCTACGATCTGGCGCACAAGGACAAGGACGCCGACGCCGAGCTCGCGGCGCTGCGCCAGCTGTGGAAGCTCGATCAGCACGACCGCAAGGTGTTCGGGATGCTGCTCGAGCTGCTCGTGAAGAAGGGCTACTGGGACGAGGCCGTGGTGGTCGGCGAGAGCGCGCTCTACGTCGACGTCGAGAATCCCGAGGTGCACCGCCTCTACGCGCGTGCGCTCGCGCGCACGGGTCAGTTCATCTCCGCCATCTACGAGCTCAACAGCGCCATCCTCGCCGGGCCCGCGCCCGAGGTCGCCGTCCAGATCTACCGCAGCATGGCCGAGGGCTACCGGAAGCTCGGCAAGGAAGACTTCGCCGCCGAGGCCGAGAAGTACGCGAAGGACCTGACCGACGCGGCGCCGCCTCCCGCCGCGCCCGGCCCCGACGGACCGACGCCGCCGCCCGAGCCGGGCAAGCCCGGCCCCGACGACGAGACGCCGACGCTGTAGCCCTCCGGTCGCGGCGCATCGCCAGGGCAGGGGTGACCTTGGCGGGGGTGCATTTCGAATGTCCCCCGCTCGAGGTCACCCCTACTCCGGAGTGCTCACGCTGCCGTGACGTGCGATCGTGCACTTGGCCGCGCGGGGCGACGAGCCAGGCGTTCGAAGCCGTCGCTCGGGGGCCTGCGGGGTGACCCAAACCGGGGGGCATTCGAAATGTCCCCGTGATTCGATCACCCCGCGCGCCTCACGGCGGGCGCGGGTGCGGGGGCGGGTGCGGGCGCGGGCGCGCTCCCTAGCCGCTCGCGAGCACGGCGCGCGCGGCCGCCTGCCCGCTCACCACGGCCTCCTCGTGGAAGCCGAAGCCGAAGTAGGCGCCGCAGTAGTGGATGCGGTCGGCGCCGCTCACGCTGGCGAGCTCGTCCTGCGCGGCGAAGGCCGCGAGGTCGAAGCGCGGGTGCGTCGCCTCGAAGCGCGCGACGATGCGCGCGGGGTCGATGGCCTCGGTGCGGTTGAGGCTGAGGCAGAAGGGCACGTCGCTCTCGAAGCGGTGGAGCACGTTCATCAGGTAGGTGACCGTGACGACCGGGCGCTGCGGGTGCTCGAGCCAGTAGTTCCAGGCCGACCACTTGCGCCGGTCGAGCGGCAGCACGGCCGGATCGTGGTGCACGACGACGTCGTTCTTGCTGTAGTGAAAGGCCCCGAGCACGCGCCGCTCGCGCTCGCTCGGCTCGGCGAGCAGGCCGAGCGCCTGATCGGCGTGCGTCGCCACGACGACCTCATCGAAGCGCTCGGGCGCGCCGTCGGCGGTCGCGACCCAGACGCCGCCCGCGGCGCGGCGCTCGAGGCGCACGACCGGCGTCCGGAGCCGCACGCGCTCGGCGAAGGGCGCGGCGAGCGGCTCGATGTAGCGCGACGCGCCGCCGCGCACGGTGCGCCACACCGGCGGATCGAGCACGTTGGCGAAGCCGTGGCGCTCGAGGAAGGGGTACCAGCGCGCGAACGGAAAGGCGCGGATGGTGTCGAAGTCGGCGCACCACACGGCCGCGCAGGGCGGCAAGAGGAGATACTCCTGGAAGGCCGTGCTGTAGCGGCCGCGCTCGAGGTACTGGCCGACCGTGAGCGCGGGGTCGCCGAGGTGCCGGCGCGCGTGGCGCCGGAAGCGCAGGGCGTCCCAGAGGATCTGGTAGGGCTCCCGCACGAAGAAGTCGCGCGGCGCCATGGCGCGCATCGCGTGCGTCCCGAACTCGACGCCCCGCTGGTCGTCGCGCACCGAGAAGCTCATCGTCGTCACCTCGCTCGCGACGCCGAGGCGTGCGAGCAGGCGCGTGAACTCGGGGTAGGTGCGGTCGGTGTAGACGACGAAGCCGGTG